>CAYOWF010000010.1:0-11316 GCA_964407585.1 uncultured Qipengyuania sp. | reverse complement strand
ATCAGCCGTTCGATCGCGCGGGCTAAGGGCAAGGAAGCGCCGGTCTATATTCTCGATGCCACGCGCGGGAACGCAAAGGTTCGCACGCTGGCCGAGCAGATCGACCTCGAAACCCGCACCCGCACACTCAATCCCAAATGGTTCGAAGGCATGCTGAAGCACGGCTTCGAAGGCGTTCGTCAGATCGAAGGCCATGTGACCAATACGATGGGCTGGTCCGCCACGACCGGCCAGGTCGCCCCCTGGGTATACCAACAGATCAGCGAGACTTTCGTCCTTGATCCCGCAATGCGCGAGCGGCTTTCGCGCCTCAACCCGAAGAGCTCCGCCCGCGTTGCAAATCGCCTGCTCGAAGCCTGCGATCGCGAGTTGTGGCAACCCGATGAAGAAACACTGGCTGCCTTGCATGCCGCGAGCAACGATCTGGAAGATCGTCTCGAGGGCGTGGTGGCGGCGGAATGAGGAAATGACATGAACCTGATCGATCCCAAGGCCAAATTCACTCCGCCCGATGGCGAGGGCAGCGTTCAGGTGCAGCTCGATCCGAACGACAAGATCAAGGGCGCGAAGGTCTTCGCGGTCTACGGCAAGGGCGGGATCGGCAAGTCGACCACCTCGTCCAACCTGTCGGCTGCCTTCAGCAAGCTGGGTCATCGTGTGTTGCAGATCGGCTGCGATCCGAAACACGACAGCACCTTCACACTGACCAAGAAGCTCATGCCGACCGTCATCGACGTGCTCGAAACGGTCGAATTCCATTCTGAAGAACTCCGGCCCGAAGATTATATGTTCGAAGGGTATAACGGCGTGATGTGCGTAGAGGCGGGCGGGCCGCCTGCGGGCACGGGCTGTGGTGGCTACGTGGTCGGACAGACGGTCAAGCTGCTCAAACAGCACCACCTCCTCGAAGACACCGACGTGGTCATCTTCGATGTCCTCGGCGATGTGGTCTGCGGCGGTTTCGCCGCGCCGCTGCAGCATGCGGAGCGCGCACTGGTCGTCGCCGCAAACGACTTCGACAGCATTTTCGCGATGAACCGGATCGCTGCGGCCATCAATGCCAAGGCCAAGAATTACGACGTGCGTCTTGCCGGCGTGATCGCCAACCGCAGCCGCGAGACCGACGAGATCGATCGTTTCGCCAGGGCGACCGGGCTGGAGCGCCTCGCGCACTTCCGCGATGTCGATGCCATCCGCCGCAGCCGCCTCAAGAAATGCACGCTCTTCGAAATGGACGAGAGCGACGAGGGTGTGGTCGAAGCCCAGGCGGAATACCTGCGGCTTGCCCAAATGCTCTGGGACGGCGTCGACCCGCTCGATGCCAACCCGATGAAAGACCGCGACATCTTCGACTTTTTGGGGTTCGAATAATGGCTACACGCGCACCCACCCGCTATGACGTCCAGCGCGAAAAGCTGGCCCATTATTTCGACGGTACCGCACGCAAGGCGTGGATCGATCTCACCTCCGATGCCAAGGTCAGCGGCATCCGGGCGACGGTGCGGGCAGGGCGCGATGCGATGCGCGCCCAGCTGATGGATTGGATCCCTGCCGACTTGCGCCGCAAGTCGGTGCTCGATGCCGGATGCGGCACGGGTGCCTTGAGCATCGATGCGGCGTGCCGTGGCGCGCGCGTTACGGCCATCGATATCGCCGGAGGACTGGTCGATATCGCACGCGAGAGATCGCCCAGCTTCCTGGGCCACGGAACGATCGACTGGCACGTCGGCGATATGCTCGATCCGGCCCTGGGCGATTTCGATCATGTGGTCGCCATGGATTCGCTGATCCATTACCGTGCCGAAGACATCGTCGACACCCTCGCATCGCTGGGCCGTCGATGCAGAAGCTCGATGGTCTTCACCTTCGCACCGTACACTCCCTTGCTCGGCGCGATGCATACTGCCGGCAAGCTCTTCCCCCGCGGCAATCGTTCGCCCGCCATCGTGCCGGTGAGCGAAGTGCAATTGCGCCGCAAGCTCGCCCGGCTGCCAAACTGGCGGATTGCGCGCACGCAGCGGATTTCGAGCGGCTTCTATACCTCTCAGGCAATGGAGCTCGTCCGCACGCGATGACCCAGGAAACCCGCCTTGCCTCACGCTGGACGAAGGTAGCCACGGCCTGGCTGCCCTTCGCCGATGCGGCGAGCGCGGATTTGCCCCTTGGTCGCCTGCTTCGCCTCGCGCTGTTCCAGGTGAGCGTGGGCATGGCGGCAGTGCTGCTCAACGGTACGCTCAACCGCGTGATGATCGTCGAATTGTCGATCCCCGCCTGGCTGGTGGCGCTGATGATCGCGATCCCCCTGCTCGTCGCACCGCTGCGTGCGCTGATCGGGCATCGCTCGGACACGCATCGCTCGGTACTCGGCTGGCGGCGCGTGCCGTTCATCTGGTTCGGAACGCTGATGCAGTTCGGTGGCTTGGCGATCATGCCCTTCGCGCTCCTCCTCCTGGGCCGTGCGGGCGACGAAGTGCTGGGCGTGTGCGCGAGCGTAGTCGCTTTCCTGCTGACCGGCCTCGGCATGCATATGACACAGACCGCCGGGCTGGCCCTGGCGACCGATCTCGCTCCAGAAGACAAGCGCCCAAGAGCGGTTGCGCTGCTTTATGTGATGCTGCTGGCCGGCACGATGGTCGCCGCGCTAGCTATGGGGGCGCTGCTGCTCGATTTCACGCCCACTCGCCTGGTGCAGGTCATCCAGGGTGCGGCGGTGCTGACCTTCATTCTCAACATCGTAGCCCTGTGGAAGCAGGAGGCCCGCCACGCGAACCCTGTCGAGGAGGCCCAGGAAGGACCTGCCTTCGCGGATCTGTGGACCGCGTTCATTTCGCGCGGGCGCACCGCGCGGCTGCTTGCAACCATCGGGATCGGTGCCGCTGGCTTCGCCATGCAGGATGCACTGCTCGAGCCCTATGGCGGCGAGATACTTGGACTGTCAGTCGGGGCGACGACTTCGCTTACCGGAGCCTGGGCCGCGGGCGCACTTGCCGGTTTCGCTCTTTCCGGGCGCATGCTTTCGCGCGGTGGCGACCCGCTGCGTTTGGCAGGCAACGGCCTCGTCGTCGGGGTCGCCGCTTTCCTGATGATTCTGTTCGCCGCTCCGTTCCACTCGACTGCGATGCTGTTCGCCGGAGCCTGCACAATCGGGCTGGGTCTCGGCCTCTTTTCGGTCGGTACGCTGATCGAAGCGATGGGCCTCGCCAGGACGGAGGGTGCGGGCCTCGTGCTCGGTGCCTGGGGCGCGGTGCAGGCTGGGTGCGCCGGGCTCGCTATCGCCATCGGCGGGGCATTCCGCGATCTTATCTCCGCGCAGGCGTCGCAAGGCGCTTTCGGAGGAGCCTTGGGCGATCCGGCGACCGGCTATGCCGCTGTCTATTGCCTCGAAATCGTAATCTTGCTGGCGAGCCTCGTAGCGCTCGGGCCGCTGGTAAATCAGAACCGCGAGCGCACTTCCACCGCTTCGGGGCCGATCGGCCTTCGCGAGTTCCCGACATGATTGCCGGCCAAGGAGAGTCCCATGGATGACGTCAAAATCGTAGGCACGCTGGATGTGACGCAGCTCGTTTTCTACGCGTTCGTCCTCTTTTTCATCGCGCTGATATTCTATCTGCGCCGCGAAGATCGCCGTGAAGGCTATCCGCTGGAAGACGAGGCCACCGGCCGCGTCGAGACACCGGGTGGTCCGCTGAGCACGGCCGAACCCAAGACATTCGTATTGCCGCACGGGCAAGGTACCGTGAGCCCGGACCGTGATCGCCGCGAGCGGGTGGACATCGCCGCCAAGCGGGCGTTCGGTTCGAACGGCGCCGCCATGGTGCCGACCGGAGATCCCTTCGCCGATTGCCTCGGCCCGGCATCATGGGCCGAGCGTATGCATACGCCGGACCTTACGGCCGATGGCAAGCCGCGCATCGTGCCGCTCAGCAGCACCGATCATGTCACCGTATCACCGCGCGATGCCAATCCGGTCGGCATGACCGTGCTCGGTGCCGACGGGATGGAAGCGGGCAAGGTGACCGAAGCATGGGTCGACATGTCCGAACACCATATCCGCTATCTGGAAGTCGCGACGACCGGTGGCCAGGTACTGGCTCCTATGGCGATGGCCAAGATCCACGGCGGAAGGGGTGTGGTCGTGATCGATGCGATCCGCGCCGACCAGTTCGCCGGGGTGCCGAAACCGACGACCCCGGGGCGGATCACGCTCAATGAGGAAGAGCGGATCGTCGCCTACTTCGGCGGTGGCTATCTCTATGCCGATCCGCGCAGGCAGGAGCCTTTGCTATGAAGACCATTCGTTCGCATGGGCAGATCGAGGTGCTGGGCAAGCCGCAGGACGACGAGCGCGTGCTGTGGGAAGGCAAGCCCGATCTGCCGACGCTGGCCCGCACCGCGTTCCACTCACGCAAGGTGTCGATCTACTTCCTCCTTCTCATGGTTACGGCGCTTGCGCTGCGCAGCGTGGGCGGGGCGATCGTTACGGCGGGGGCAGGGCTTGTGACGCTCGGCCTCCTGTACAGCTTTGCGTGGCTGGCGACGCGCACGACGACCTATGTCCTCACCGATCGCAGGCTGATCCTCAATATCGGCATGGCGATCGAGAAATCGGTCAATCTCCCGCTCAAGCTCATCGGTGCGGCACATCTGACCGACCGCGGTGCGGGGATGGGCGACATCGCGATCGAGCCGATCGAGGGACATGGCCTGGGTTACGCAATGCTGTGGCCGCATGCCCGGCCGCTGCGCTTTAGCAAGCCGCAGCCGATGCTGCGTGCGATACCGGATGTCGCCGGTGTGGCCGCCAAGCTTGCCGCGGCGACTGCGGAACATGAGGCGATCGCCATGGCCAAGCTGCCGGGATCCGACGCCAAAACCGCACCGGCCACGGGCATGAAGGAGGCGCTGGCGTGATCGACCACGACCACAACGAGGAAATCCCCAGGGTGCCGCTGGTGATGATCGGTGCCCTGGCACTGACGGCCTTGGCTCTCGCCTCGGCGACCAGCGCAGGCCTGCTTTCCCGTGACGCGGTACCGAGCGAGGCGCGCGCCGCGGCCGGCGTTGCCGCGACGTTGGAACGCAACCTCTATTTCCATGACCAGGCGGACGGCGGCGTCCGCATCGAGGATGCGTCGAACGGCGTAACCGTCGCGGTGGTGGAACCCGGTACGGGCGGATTCATCCGCACGACCTTGCGCAGCCTGGTCCATGTTCGCCGGAGCAAGGGCATCGGTCCCGAAACGCCCTTCGTGCTGACGGAATGGGAGAACGGGACCCTGTCTCTCAGCGACACCGAAACGGGCAAGAGCGTGGAGCTCGGCTCGTTCGGCCCCGACAATCGCGAAGCCTTCGCAGTGCTGCTGGAGGGAGACGAAGCATGATGCGCCGTATCCGTTTCGATACGCCCTGCGTGATCTCTGTCGAACAGAGCGAAATGCATTTCCACGCCCATGTCGAGCTCGCCGGCAATGTCCCGATCTATCCGGGCGACAGCGTGCGGGTGCATGGCGACCCGATCCAGATTCCCTTCGGCCACAGCGCCACGTTCGAGCGGAGCGCCACGGTGACTCGCGCCGGCCCGATCGAACGCGCGCTCACCAAGCTTGCGGCCTATTTCGACCTCAAGGAACTTTACGAGGTCAGCTTCAATCCCGGGAGGATTTCATGAACGCGCCCGCGAAGATTCAGCCCGCTCATGGCGGCAAGATCATGACCAGCGACGAGGCCATGGCTCTGGCGACGCAGGACACCATCCTGACGCCGCGCTTCTACACCACCGATTTCGATGCGCTCGACGCGATCGACGTTTCGCTGGTGCGTGAGGAATGGGACCAGCTCATTGCGGACATGCTCGGAGATCCGAACAAGAAGCACTTCCGCGACAAGGGCAGTTTCGCCGGCATCATCGAGAATCTGGAGCCCAAGCTGCGGGCGGAATTCACCGATTTCATGGTCAGTTCGATGACCTCGGAATTTTCCGGCTGCGTGCTCTATGCGGAAATCGCGCGCCGCACCAAGAACCCCGATGTGAAGCAGCTGTTCAAGCTGCTTGCGCGGGACGAAAGCCGCCACGCAGGCTTCATCAACGAAAGCCTGAAAGATGCCGGCATCGGCGTCGATCTCGGTTTCCTGACGAAGACCAAGAAGTACACCTACTTCAAACCGAAATTCATCTGGTATGCGGTCTATCTTTCGGAAAAGATCGGGTACGCCCGCTACATTACAATCTACCGGCACCTGCAGAACAATCCGCACAACAAGTTTCACCCGATCTTCGACTGGTTCGAAGAATGGTGCAACGACGAGTTCCGTCACGGCGAAGCCTTCGCCATGCTGATGCGCGCCGATCCCAAGCTGCTGCGGGGCCACAACAAGCTGTGGATCAGGTTCTTCCTGCTTTCGGTCTATGCCACCATGTATGTGCGCGACCACGCACGGCCCGTGTTCCATGACGCGCTGGGCGTCGATCCGACCGAATACGATTACAGGGTGTTCGAGATCTGCAACCGGATCAGCCGTCAGGTCTATCCGGTGGAACTGGATATCGACAGCCCGAAATTCCGCGCCAGCATGGAGGCGCTGCGGCAGGCGGTCCTGCGGATCGAGGACGGCAAGGCGCAAGGCGGCTTGGGCGGTCTCGCGAAGCGCATTGGCGGGATGGCCGGCGCAGGCTGGAACTTCGCCAGGATGTACTTTCACCGCGCGCGCAAGAACGAACTGCCGCAAAGCGTGAGGTTGCAACCCGCGTGGTAAGCTGGAGCGGCCATATCGTCCCGGTAATGGTGACCATCGCGATCTGGTTCTTCGCAACCGGTCTCATCGCATGGCTGGACAATCGCGACCGGACGACTTTCCCGCGCAGCCTCGTGCTGGGCGGTGTCGCCGGAGCCGGAGGATTGCTTCTCATCATCCAGACGTCGCAGACGGTTTCGGTATCGGCAGTCTATCTATCCTTCACCGGTGCCCTGCTGGTCTGGTCCTGGCACGAGCTGGCCTTCCTGACCGGCGCGGTTGCCGGACCGCGCAGGACGCCGTGCCCTGATGGCGCTTCGGGTCTCCAGCGGTTCGCGCATGCCAGCGCTGCGGTAATCCACCATGAAATCGCGCTCGCGGTCACCGCCCTGTTGCTGCTCGCGATCACCTGGGATTCGCCCAACCAGATTGGCACCATGGTTTTCGTGCTGCTCTTCGCGTTGCGGTTGAGCGCCAAGTTCAACATGTTCGCCGGCGTACCCAATGCCAGCACCGATATCCTGCCGCCGCATCTCGGCTATCTGACGAGCTATTTCGGACCGAACCGCTTTACCTGGCTGCTCGCCGCCACGCTGGTCGCCAGTTTCGCGCTTGCCGCCTGGCTCGGCTCGCTTGCTCTGGCTGCACAGCCGGGCAGCGCCGAAATGGTCGGTGCAAGCCTGCTTTTCGCGCTCGCCGCTCTCGGCGTGCTCGAGCATCTGTTTTTCGCCCTGCCGTTTCGCGACGGTGCCTTGTGGGGCTGGGCCCTGCCGACCCGGAAGGTCGGCCGGAAGGGCGTGATTGAAGAGGGAGTGACCTGACAATGGATTTCGAAGCCTTTTTCGAGCAGCAACTCGACGGCGTTCGCGAGGAAGGGCGCTATCGGGTGTTCACCGATATCAAGCGCCATCGCGGGTCATTCCCGAATGCGACGCGCTTCATCGGCGAAGAGACCCAGGCGGTCACCGTGTGGTGTTCGAACGACTATCTCGGCATGGGGCAGCATCCTGCGGTGCTCGAAGCCATGCACAGCGCGCTGGACGAATGTGGAGCGGGTGCAGGCGGCACACGCAACATATCGGGCACCAACCACCATCACGTGCTGCTCGAGCGCGAATTGGCGGACCTTCACGGGAAGGAATCGGCGCTGCTGTTCACGTCCGGCTACGTCTCGAACTGGGCCGGCCTGGGGACGCTGGCTTCGCGCATCCCCGGCTGTGTGGTGTTCTCCGATGCGCTCAACCATGCATCGATGATCGAAGGCATTCGTCACTCGCGTGCGCCCTACAAGATCTGGCAGCACAACGATCCCGAAGACCTAGACCGCAAGCTATCGGATTTCGGGCCGGAAGTGCCTAAGCTGGTCGCTTTCGAGAGCGTCTATTCGATGGATGGCGATATCGCTCCGATCGCCGAAATCCTGGATGTGTGCGAGAAGCATGGCGCGATGAGCTATATTGATGAGGTCCACGCCGTAGGCCTCTATGGTCCGCGTGGCGGCGGCATTGCCGAACGCGAAGGGCTTATGGACCGGATAACGGTCATCGAGGGCACGCTGGGCAAGGCGTTCGGTGTCGTCGGCGGCTATATCGCAGCTTCGGCGGATTTGGTCGATTTCGTCCGGACATTCGCCAGCGGCTTCATCTTCAGCACGGCGCTTCCACCGGCGGTTGCCGCAGGGGCTTGCGCCAGTATCAAGCATCTCAAAACCAGTGATGCCGAGCGCGAGCTTCAGAGAGACCGCGTGGCGCAGGTGCGCGCGCGACTGGATGCCATCGGCATCCCGCATCTCGCCAATCCCAGCCATATCATCCCGGTGATGGTGGGCGATGCACACAAGTGCAAACGGATCAGCGACTGGCTGATGGACAATCACGGCATCTATGTACAGCCGATCAACTATCCCACCGTCCCGGTCGGCACGGAGCGCCTGCGGCTGACCCCGTCGCCGGTGCATGACGATGGCGATATCGACCGGCTGATCCGCGCCTTGAGCGAAATCTGGTCGCAATGCGAGCTCGCACGGATGGCGACGGCCGCCTGACGCATATCGAGGAGCGTGGAACTCTCGAACCAAGTAAACCGTTGAATTTGTGAACGGCGGCACCTGTCGTGCCGCCGGGAAAAGGATTGACCGATGAACGAAGACACCCTCCTTTCGGGCCTCTCGCTGACCACGCTGATCGTGGTGGCGGCGATCCTGGCCATCCTCTTTGCCATGTTCATGCGCAAGAAGAAGAACCGTCATCCGATGGATACGGCGGAGGGTGAGGCTGCCGAGGAGCAGCGCCGGCGCGAAGCGGAAGCGAAGCGCGAGCAGGGGAGCGACGACCTGACCTGAGCATCTGCAAGGCCATCATGGCTCAAGCAAAATGAAAAGGGCCCGGCTTCCTTTATGGAGGCCGGGCCCTTTTGCAATGTTTTGGTGAGGGCGATTACTCGGAGAGCAAGCCCTGTGCTTCGGCCTCGGCGAAAATCTCGTCGAATTCGCGCGAAGCAAGTCCCGGATGCGAGGCGGAGCGGGCCGATTCCAGATTGGCCAGCTTGCCTTCGCCTTCGACGATGATCAGGCCGATCATGCCTGCCGAATAGTGCGGGATACACTCGAAGCCGTAGATGCCGGGCTTGGGCACGACATAGGACACTTCCTTGTTGATCTCGCCCTCCCAGCCACGCGCGCCGTCGGGAATCATTCCTTCGATCGACGACGACTGGTGCGTCGGATTGGTGGGAATGAACTTGATCGTGTCGCCGACCTTGGCGGTAATCAGCCGCGGCTTGAACACCTGCATGCCACTGCCATCGGGATCGCGAGTGAACATCTGCACTTCGATCACCGTGCCGTTCGGTTCCACTTCGGGCTCGAGTGCGGCCGCGGGTTCTGCCTCGGTTTCGGTAGCTGCAGGTTCGGGAGCGGCGACTGGTTCGGCAGGCTCCTCGTCCGCGCGGCTGCCGCATGCCGCCAGTGCCAAAAGACCGGCTACTGCAATACTACCCTTCAGGGCACTGAATTTATTCATAAAGTCCTCTCCTCAGTCCATCCCCGTCCATACCTACGCCCGCTATAGACACATTTTCGTCGCAATCCTAGCGGTTACTCCTTTTTATCGGTCTCACCCAGGAACCGATTGCGCAACAACGAGACCAGGACGAAGATGGCAATGATCACGATCGGCGTGATCGCAGCCAGGGCGAATTCGATGGATCGCCAGTCGGGAAATGCCGATGCCCCCTTCAGGATAAAGGCGATCAGCCCGACGGCATAATAGCTCGCCGCGATCACCGACAGGGCTTCGACCAGGTGCTGCAGCCTCAACTGAAGATTGAAACTGCTCTCCATAGAACGCAGCAAGTCGAGGTTCTGGGCCTTGATCCGCGTATCGATGCGGGTGTTGAGCAGGGTGATCGCATCTCCGGCCCGCTCGGACAACCGGCGAAGTCGGTCGACGAAACTCTCACAGGTCCTCATGCCGGGATCGAGGCGGCGGGCCGTGAATTCGGCGAGGTCCTGATAGCCCTTACGCGGTTCGATCGAGAGGGCGGCCAGCCGATCCGCCGCGATTTGGGCATAGGCACGGCTGGCGCTGAGCCGATAGCTGCACTCGACCCTCAGCCGGGCAAGATCTGCCGACAGTGCCGACAGGTCCTGCATCAAATCCTCATCGGACTTGCCGCCTCCATCGCCCAGTTCGTGCGAATAACGCGCCAGCCGCTCTTCGAGCTCTGTCAGTTCGGGTGTCAGGCGTCGAACTTCGGGTAGGCCCAAAAGAGCGAGGTTACGATAATTGCCGAGTTCCTGAAGCCGCTGGATGATCCGCCCGAGTTCCGCCGAAGTTGCTTCGCCGGAGGTAAGAAGGAGCCTACCGAAGCCGTCTTCGCGGATCCGGAAGTCGGACCAGATGACTACGCCAGCGTTGACTTCGCAGCAGATGAGTTCGCCTGCTTCGAAGCCCATTCCCGAAAGCCGCTGCGCCGCGCTTTCTTCGTCCTTTTCGACATAGATCTTGGTGGCCCTGACGACGGTGCCCGGCCATCCCTCCAGCAGGCTGGCATCCTGTTCGAAGGCGTTGCCCGACTGGCCTTGCGAGATCGCCGTCAATGTGGTCGCTTCCGTATGTCGCTCCCACAGGAAGGACCGTTTTTCATCGATCTGGACGAGTGCGTGCCTAGCATCCCTGGTGACGCTCAATCCGTGTGGCTGAGCCAGTTCCTTCAAATGTTCGAATTCCGCTTCCCGCTCATCGTCGGGGACGAGCGTAACGATTTGCATGATCGAAGCCGGAACGGACACCGGGGCGAATTGCCGCAGGTGCATTTCGCGAACCAGTTCGCGCCGTAAAGGGTGTTCGGTCAGTTCCACCATTCATGCGATACATGAGGTGCCACTCCGCGGGAAGTCACATGCAGAAAATACCTGAGCGAGTAGTGGGAAGCGTGAACGGACAGCGCCTTTCGCAGCCCGGAGGACGGCGTGGACCTCGTTGAATGGAGGGTAACGGCATTCGCCCGTTAGCGAGCATCATGCGAGGGAAATGGTGCCCAGAAGAGGACTCGAACCTCCACGCCCTTGCGAGCGCCGCCACC
>CAYOWF010000009.1:0-24602 GCA_964407585.1 uncultured Qipengyuania sp. | reverse complement strand
CGCTGGTATCGGTATCGAGCCGGTGCACCGGGGCGGGCGGGCGCTGGAAGCCGAGCTTCAATTGCTCGAAATGGTCCTCGAGGCACGGGCCGCCGCGCTTGGGTCGGTCGACCGGCAGGCCGGCGGGCTTGTTTATGACGAGCGCTTCGCCGTCTTCGAAGATGATGGGAATATCGGTCATGAAGTCTTCAGTTTGGCGGGCATCAGGCCGCGCAGGGAATTGGCGAGGAAGAAGCCTTCCTCGAGATCGGCAAGCGTCAGTTCCGCCTCGCGCGCCCGGCCTTCTTCGACGAGCGACTGGCGAAAGACGCCGGGTAGCAGGCCGAGCGAAAGCGGCGGGGTCAGCAGGATTCCTTCGCGCTCTACCAGGATAGTGGTGACCGACCCTTCGGTCAGCAAGCTGTCTTCACGCACGAAGAGGGCTTCGGCCGCGCCGTAGCGCCGGGCGACGGCACCGGCGTCGTCGTAGAAACCGCGATCGGTGGTCTTGTGGCGCAGGCGCCAGTCGCCCGGATCGACCGGGAGCGGCAGGACGATGCATTCGGCAGGTTCGGCCCAGGCTTCGGGCATGTCCTGGACTTCGAGCGCGAGGGCGCCGCTGCGCGAGGCGAGCATGCGAACCTTGCCCGGGTCTTCGAGCACGAAACACAAGGCGTGGAGTTGGTTGCGCGCTTCGTGCCGGTCGAAGGCGAAACCCAGTTCGGCGGCGCTGGTCTTCATGCGCAGGAGGTGCTCTTCGAGCAGCGCAATGCCCCCCTCGGGCGTGAAGCGCATGGTTTCGACGAGATCGAATTGCGCGGCCCGGTGGTCGGGTGAAGACGTGCTTGCGAATGCCCCCTTGAGCAGCGCCTCGCGCCATTCGGTACGTGGCTCGCTATCGGCGACGATGGCCCCGCCCACGCCCAGCACGGCCTTGCCCCGCCGATTCTCGATTTCGGTCAGGCGCAACGTGCGGATGGCGACATTGAACGCCGCATCGCCGCCCGCCCCGATGCGTCCGATGGCCCCGCAATAGGGTCCGCGCGGGTCGCGCTCGACGCTGTCGATCAGCTCCATTGCGCGGATCTTCGGCGCGCCCGTGATCGAACCGCAGGGGAAGAGCGCGCGCACCAAGTCGGTTGCGCCCATGCCTTCGCGCAATTCGGCGCGCACCACGCTCACCATCTGGTGGACCGTGGGATAGCTTTCGATCGCAAACGGCTGGTCGACGCGGACGCTGCCCGGCTCGGCCACGCGGCTGAGATCGTTGCGCATAAGGTCGACGATCATCAGGTTCTCGGCCTTGTCCTTGACCGAGGTGGCGAGTTCTTCCGCCAGCGCCGCGTCCCGAGCCACGTCGGCCGAACGCGGGCGGGTCCCCTTCATCGGCTTGGCCTTCGCCTCGTTGCCCTTGAGCGAGACGAACAGTTCGGGCGACAGGCTGAGCAGCCAGTGCGAACCGTCGAAGATCACACCGCCATAGCCCGCCCGCGCCGCCGGACGCAGGGCGGCATAGAGGCCCAGCGGGTCGCCGGTGAAATTCCCGGCCAGCGGGAACGTCAGATTGGCCTGATAGATATCACCGGCACGAATGGCTTCCTGCAATCGGGCGAAAGCCCGTTCGTATCCGCCCTGTGAAAGCTGCGGATCGAGCGGTCCGACGCTGCCCGGTCCTTCCGCACGCGCATCGAGCCAGGCGGGCATGTCGACCGCGGCGATGCGCTCGGGCGCATCGAACAGGCCGAGCCAAACCAGCGGACCCGCGCCGCCGCTTTTCGCATCGGCCAAGCCCGCCAGGCGGTCCTCCAGCGCCAGCCCCGCCTCATAGGCGATATAGCCGGCAAGCTCGCCGCCCGTGCGCCGCGCAGCCTCGGCGGCGGCGAGCACCTCCTCGACTTCCTGGGGGCGATTGGCGACGAATACCTCGCGCGGATTTTCATAGAGCAGGGCATCGGCGGCGCCGCTCTCGCGCGCATCGTCCAGCAATACGAAGGGATGTTTGCCCGGCATGTCGGCCCAGCATTTACAGTCCTCTGCCGCCAAGTCGAGCGCCAAGTCCCGCCGCCGCTTGACCTGGACGCTCGCCCTGCGCCACATCGCATGCGAACACGGACAAGGGCGGGGACGCGATGAGCACGATTTTTCTGGGACTGGGCGCGAATGGCGAGAACCAGCACCTGCGGCTCGAACAGGCCAACCGGCACGGGCTGATCGCGGGCGCGACCGGTACCGGCAAGACGGTGACGCTGCAGGGACTTGCCGAAAGCTTTTCCGCCAATGGGGTGCCGGTCTTCGTTGCCGACGTGAAAGGCGACCTGGCCGGGATTTCGATGGCCGGTTCGCCCCAGTTCAAGCATGCCGACAAACTCGAGGGCCGCGCGAAGGAGCTGGGCATGGACGACTATGCCTATGCCGACAACGCGGCCGTGTTCTGGGATCTCTACGGGGAAAAGGGCTTCCCCATCCGCACCACGATATCGGAGATGGGCCCCTTGCTTCTCGCGCGGCTGCTCGACCTCAACGAAACGCAGGAAGGTGTGCTCAACATCGTCTTCCGCTATGCCGACGAGAACGGGCTGCTGCTACTCGACCTTGGCGATCTGCAGGCGATGCTGTCCTTCGCCTATGACAACGCGAAGGACCTGTCGGGCACATATGGCAACGTCTCGAAGGCGAGCGTCGGCGCCATCCAGCGCCAGCTCCTCAGCTTCGAGAGCCAGGGCGCGGACATGTTCTTCGGCGAGCCCGCGCTCGAGATCGACGACTTTCTCGGCCTCGACGAACGGGGCCGCGGGATCGTCAACGTGCTGGCTGCCGACAAGCTCATGCGCAGCCCCAAGCTCTACGCGACCTTCCTGCTGTGGCTGCTGGCCGAACTGTTCGAAACGCTCCCCGAAGTGGGCGATCCGGACAAGCCCAGGCTGGTCTTCTTCTTCGACGAGGCCCACCTCCTGTTCGACGACGCGCCCGAGGCGCTGGAGGACAAGGTCGAGCAGGTCGTCCGGCTGATCCGGTCGAAGGGCGTCGGGGTCTATTTCGTCACTCAAAACCCGATCGACATCCCTGAGAAGATCGCCGGGCAGCTGGGCAACCGCGTCCAGCACGCCCTGCGCGCGTTCACCCCGCGCGACCAGCGCGCGATCAAGGCCGCGGCGGAAACTTTCCGCATCAACCCCGAGCTCGATGTCGAGGAGGCGATTACCGAACTGAAGGTCGGCGAGGCGCTGGTCTCGACGCTCGACGAGGACGGAGCGCCTACGGTGGTGCAGCGCACGCTGATCAAACCGCCGCATTCGCGCCTCGGGCCGGTGACCGAGAAGGAGCGCAAGATCATCAATTCGGTGAGCGATCTCGACGGCAAATACGACGAGGCCGTCGATCGCGAGAGCGCCGAGGAAGTGCTTGCCGCCAAGGCCGCCGACGCCTCCGCCACGGCCAAGGAGGTCGAGGAAAAAGGTCGCGAGGAAGTGGCCAAGCGCGAGCGCAAGACACCGTCCATGTGGACCAAGGCAGGCAAGGCTGCGGCCCGTGCTGCCGCCGGTTCACTTACGTCGGTGGCGGTCGCCACGGTGCTGGGCAAGAAATCGCGCGCCGATCCGGTTCGTACCGGCCTCAACGCCTTCGTACGCAATATCGTCGGTGGCCTGATGCGTTAGAGCGGCAGGCGGAGTTCGGCCCTCAGGCCGCCCCCATCGCGGTTCGCGAGGACCAGCCTCCCTCCATGCCGTTCGGCCACCGCTCGCGCGATCGTCAGCCCGAGCCCCGCGCCGCCGGTCGCCCGGTTGCGGCTCGCTTCGCCGCGGATGAAGGGTTCGAGCATGTCTGCGATGCGGTCTTGGGGAATCCCGGGGCCCTCGTCCTCGATCCGGATCACCGCCTCGGCGCCGTCTTTCAGCAGTTCGACCTTAGCCGACCCGCCATATCGAAGCGCATTGGATACGAGATTGCGCACGCCGCGCTTCAGCCAGGTGAGGTGAACCTTCGCCGCCAGCCGCTGCCCCTCGACCAAAGTAACGGGCCGATCCATATCCTCGAATTCCTCCACTACCGACGCGAGCAGCGCGTAAAGTTCGGTGGATTCGGCAGGACGATCGGCGCGACCTATTCGCGCCAGCAGGAGGATTTCGTCGAGCGTACGCGTAATGTCCTCGATCGAATTCGCCATCTTCTCGCGGATCGTTGCGTCATCGACTCCTTCGATCCGTACACGCAAGGCGGCAAGCGGCGTCTTGAGGTCGTGACCGATCGCGCCGAGCATCACATCCTTCTCGTCGAGCATCGCCCCGATGCGCGCCTCCATCGCATTGTGCGCAAGGATGAGGCGGCGGACGTCCTGCGGCCCGCTGGGCTCAATCGGCTCGCTGACGCCGGGATTTTCGGAAAAGCGTTCGGTGCGACGTGTCAGCTGGGCGAGCGGGCCGGTTATCCGGCGCAGCACGATCCAGAGAACGAAGCACAGCAGCGCGGTGAGCAGGGCGGCCCTCGCCATCGGGAAGAAGGGCCCGAAATGGCGATGCGGTGATCGCAGCGGCGCGCGCACCACGTCCCAGCCATCGCCGTCGGTCACGCCGGCAACCGCGATCCGCTTCGGAATATCGTCTTGCTGGAGGCCGCGTCGCATAGCGAAGCGACGGAGGAACCGCTGCGCCACCGGGTCGGATTCCACGGATCGCGCAACGACCCGAATGTCGGAAAAGTCACGACCGTTGTTGCGCAAGGTATCGGCGAGACGGCGCTCGAGTTCGGGCATGGACTCATCGTCGGGCAGACCCTCGAATGTCGGCGTGCGGGTGAAATCGGTGCCTGCAAAACGGCCCCCGCCCCTGCGCGGTTGATGGCGTCCTCGTCCGTTATCGGCGTGAATTCCGGGACGGCGGGCAGCAGGGTCGATACGCACCGTGAAATCTCCGGCATCGCGTATGCGCTGCGAAGCTATCAGCCGCAGGCCGAGCGTGTTGACGAGCGCCGTCTCGACGCGATCCTTCTCGATATTCCACGCGAAGAAGGCATTCGCGCCCTGAACGACGAACAGCGTCAGCGCGACCGCCAGCGTAACCTGCCCGAGCAGGCTTTTCGGCAGCAGTCGCTTCATGCGTCGCCTGCCGGAACGCGGGTGACCTCTGCAGCGAAGCGGTAGCCCCCGCCGCGCACGGTCTGGATGAAGTGCGGATTGCGCGTGTCGACCTCGATCTTGCGGCGCAGGCGACTGACCTGGTTGTCGACCGCACGATCGAAGAGATGGGCCTCGCGACCCTGCACCAGATCGAGCAGCTGGTCGCGGTCGAGCACATTGCGCGGATTGTCGCAGAAGGCGCGGAGCATGCGAAATTCGGCGGTCGAGATCGGGATCAACGTGCCTTCGGGATCGGTGAGGCGGCGCTTCAGCGGATCGAGCGTCCAGCCTTCGAAGCGATAGGCAAGCTCTTCCGCCGACGCTTCCGGCGCCCGTTCGGCACGCCGAAGAACCGATCGGATCCGCGCGACCAGTTCGCGCGGCTCGAACGGCTTGGTGACGTAGTCGTCTGCGCCGATTTCGAGGCCGATGATGCGATCCATCGACTCGCCCCGGGCGGTAAGCAGGATCACCGGTAGTTTCTTCGTCTCGACGAGATGGCGGCACAAAGACAATCCGTCCTCACCCGGCATCATGATGTCGAGCAGGACGAGGTCGGGATATGCGTTGCCGAGCAAGCTGCGCGCGGCAGCCGCACTTTCCGCCTCGCATACGTCGAACCCCTGGCCGGTCAGATATTCGGCCAGGGGTTCGCGAAGAGTCGCCTCGTCATCGACGAGAAGAAGGGTGGTGGGTGCGGCGTCGGTCATTTTCGGTGTTCGACGCCTACCTCTCGGTTTGCGTTGCGCGCAAGCGGCTTACTGCCGGTGATCTTCGTGCCTGGACTTGTGCTCGGCGCGCATCGCCTTGTGCATGGCTTCACGCTCGGCGGCTGTGATGCTGCCGTTGCCATCGGCATCCGCCTTGGCGAAATGGGCAGCGAGCGCCGCGTCGAATTCGGCGCGCGTGACCGACTTGTCGCCATCGGTGTCGGCCATACGGAGCATCATCATCGGACCTCCACGGTGGCCGCCGCGCCGGCCAGCGCGATGGCGGCGCTCGCCGCGCTGTTCATGCATCGCCTTGAGTTCATCCTGCGACAGCCCGCCGGAGCCGTCCGCATCCATCTTGGCGAAGTGTTCGGCCATCCGGTCCGCGCGGCGCTCGCTGCGTGCTTCGCGGCGTTCCTCGCGGCGCTCCATCCGCGCTTCATGCATGGCCTTCATTTCGGCCTGCGAAAGCTCGCCGTCACCATCGGTGTCGGCCTCGGCGAACATCTCCATGCGATGCGCCATTCTGTCTTCGACGTTGATGACGCCGTCTCCATTGGCATCCATCTTCGCAAACGTCTCTGCGCCATGCGCGGTCAGTTCGGCCCGGGTGACGTTGCCGTCGCCATCGGTATCGATCTTGCCCATATGGTTGTGGGCGAGCGCAGCGGTTCCGGTCAGGGCCAGTGCGGCTGCGGTGAGGGTCAGGGTGGTTTTCTTCATCAGGCTATCTCCAGGAATCGGGAGAGCTGCAGCGGCCCGGGAGGGAGGGGGAGAAACTTCGAGAGACCGCTACAACTCGTATATCCCTTCTAGAACCGCAATGTCGCAGCTTTATGCCGAACTCCGGCCTTATTGTAACGGAATGTCGCAGCCTGGCGCGGTCGTTCATGCAGGCGCAAACCCGGGGCGGGCGAAGTCGCCCTGCCGCCTGCCGTCACGAATAGGACGGCAAGGCGACGCGACACTCACCCGATGAAGAGGGGTTTGTCAGGCGACCTTGTCCATCAGGAAGGCGTTGAGCTTGTTGCCGTCCGGATCGCGGAAATAGGCGGCGTAGAACAGCATCCCGTTCTCGTCGGGTTCGCCGCGCGGACCCGGCTCTCCTTCGTCGCTGCCGCCATGGCTGAGCGCGATATCGTAGAGGCGCTTCACCTGCTCGCGATCTCTGGCCTCCAGCGCGACCATGGTTCCATTTCCCACGCTTGCCGGCTTGCCGTCGAATGGCTTGGTGGCGGCAATCCCTGCACCGCCATCCCATGTGCCCCAGGCGATGAAAGTTTCGAAATCCATCATCCGCCCGACGCCCAGTTCGGCCGCGATGGCGTCGTAGAATTTCGCTGCGCGCTCGAGATCGTTCGTACCGACCGTAACATACCCAATCATCCGCAAGACTCCTTGATCAAAACGACTCGCGACCGATGGAACATTACGAGAACATTTGTACTCCTACAAGGGCTGGCATTCGCGTTCGAGCCAGGCGAGGTCCTCCCCGTCGAGCTGGGGGGCGAGGATCGCGCGCGTCTTGGCGTGGTAGTCGTTCCACCACTGCACTTCGCGGGCCGTCAGCAGGTCCTTGTCGACCAACCTGCGGTCGAGCGGAACGTGGGTCAGAGTTTCGAAGATAAGGTATTTGCCCTCGCTGCCCTCGATCGCGGCATCGACCACCAGCACGAGGTTTTCGATGCGGATGCCGAATTCGCCCGGTTTGTAATAGCCCGGCTCGTTCGAAAGGATCATGCCTTCCTGCAGCGGGGTTTCGGTCCCGGGGAAAGCGCCGCCCGGCTTGGAAATGCGCTGCGGTCCTTCGTGGACGGAGAGATAGCTGCCGACGCCATGACCGGTGCCGTGGCCGTAGTCGACACCCGCCTGCCACAGGTGCATGCGCGCCAGCGCGTCGAGCGCGCCGCCGCTGGTCCGGTCGGGAAAACGCGCGAGGTCGAGCTCTATATGGCCCTTCAGGACACGCGTGTTGCGGTCTTTCATTTCGGCGGTCGGTTCGCCGGGGCCGACCCAGACCGTGCGGGTGATATCGGTCGTGCCATCGAGATACTGGCCACCCGAATCGCACAGGTAGATGCTCGAGGGCGGGATCGGGATATTGCTGTCTTCATCGACCTTGTAATGCGGCAGCGCGGCATGGCCCGCAGCGGCGCTGATCGTGTCGAAGCTGGTATCCTTCATGTCGGGGCTGAGGCCACGGAATTCGCGCAGCTTGGCAGCCGCGGTCAGTTCGTCGATCTTGCCGGACGGCGCATTCTCTTCGATCCAGCGAAGGTATTTGACGACCGCCGCACCATCGCGTGCCTGCGCATCGCGGTGGCCCTGCTGTTCCGCCGGGTTCTTGATCGCCTTGGGCAGGACAGCGGGATCGGCATCGCGCACCACGCTCGCGCCGCCCTGCTCCAGCGCGTGGAAGATGCCCGCCACGGCATGCTTCGGATCGACCGCCACGGTCTTGCCGCGGAGCTGTGCCAGTGCAGGCTGGAAGTCCGCCCGGTCGCGCACGCTCACGGCGTTACCGAGATGCTTGGTCAGTTCGGGGGTCACTTTCTCCGGCGCGATGAAGAGTTCGGCAGTGCCATCGGCATGGGCCAGCACATAGGACAGCGCCACCGGCGTATTGTCGACATCCTTCCCGCGCATGTTGAGCAGCCAGGCCACCGAATCGAGCGCGGTGATGACAGTCGCGTCATAGCCTTCCTGCTTGAGCCAGTCGGCGACTTGCGAACGCTTGTCCGAGCTCGAGCGGCCGGCCAGTCTTTCGTCATGCGGCACGGCTGCGGCCTTGGACGGCTCCGGACGATCGGCCCAGACGGCATCGATCGGATTGCCGTCGACCGCAACGAGTTCGATGCCCTTCTTGGCGAAGAGCTTCTGCGCATCTTCCGCCCATTCGACGCCATGCAGCCAGGCATCGTAGCCGATCTTCGCACCCTTGGGCGCATGTTCGGCGAGCCATTTGGCCGGCGAGGTCGCGGGCACGTCCTCATAATCGTAGAGCTTGCCGTCGACCTGTTCGCGTACCTGCACAGTGTAGCGGCCGTCGGTGAACATGGCCGCCTTGTCCTGCAGGACCGCGGCGCTGCCCGCGCTGCCGCCGAAGCCGGTCAGCCAATGCAGGCGCTGGGCGTAAGAACCCACATATTCGCTCATGTGCTCGTCCGAAATCGGGATGACGAAGCCGGCGAGGCCTCGCTTGTCCAGTTCGGTACGCAGCGCGTCGAGGCGGGCTTCATGGGTTTGCATCAGCATGGCGATAAGAATCCTTTGGTCGGTGCCGCTGGGCTATTCGGCGAAGCGGCGCTTGAACGGGCGCGTCTGCCCGCTTAATCACCCCCCTCCAATAGGGGTTTGCGGCGGCTCTTTCCAGTTTTGCGCCGCGAGAAAGGGGATCGCACGTGACTTTCATCCGACTGGCGGCATGCCTATCTGTCGCCACAATGGCATTCGCCGCACCTTCCCATGCCCAGGAAACCGAAGGGACATCCGTGACTGCACCGACCTCTCCGCCCACCGCCGAGAAGCGGGACCATTCCTATTCGCATCACGGAATCACGATTTCCGATCCGTATCACTGGATGAAAGACCAGAGCTATCCGACCGTCGACGATGAAGACGTGCTCGAACACTTGAAAAAGGAAAACGCCTGGTTCGAGGCGCGCATGGCGCCCCAGCAGGCGCTGGTCGACGAACTCTACGAAGAGATGAAGGCGCGGGTGAAGCAGGACGATTCCACCGTCCCGCAGAAGGATGGCGACTGGCTTTACTGGTCCGAATTCGAGGAAGGTAAGGAATACCGCAAATACTATCGCCGCCCCGTGGCAGGCGGTGACGCGGTGCTTATCCTCGACGAAAACGAGCTTGCCGAAGGGCACGAGTATTTCCGGCTTGGCGCGTTCTCGGTCTCGAAGAACGGCCGCTATCTCGCCTATTCGACCGACACCAACGGATCGGAGCGGTTCACCGCCCGCTTCAAGGATCTCGAGACGGGCGAGATGCTGCCCGATGAAATTCCCGGCACGCTGACCGGTCTTGCATGGGTGATGGACGACAAAGCGGTGGTCTACGGCCTGGCCAACGAGCAATGGCGCGTTCACGACGCGACCTTGCATGTGCTGGGCACGCCGCTGTCGGAGGATGTCGAACTTTACCGCGAAAGCGACAATGACGGCTTCCGCGTCGGCGCGGGCCTCTCGGCCCAGGAAGACTGGCTGATCATCGCCACCGGCGACAATGAAACAAGCGAAGTCCGGCTGGTCCGGGCGGACGACCCGACCGGCGAACAGATCCTCGTCGCACCGCGCAGGACCGGCCGCGAATACGATGTCGATGTGCGCGACGGCATGCTTTACGTCCACACCAACGACGACCACGTGAACTTCCGCCTCGCCACCGCGAGCCTCGACAATCCGGGCAAGTGGACCACGCTGATCGAGGGATCGGACGAATTCTACCTCGACGGTTTCGAGCTGTTCAAGGACTTCTACGTCACCGAGGGACGCCTGCGCGGCCTCGATCAGATACAGCTGCGGTCCTATTCGGACCCCAACCTCGTGAAACCCATCGCCTTTACCGAAGCGAGCTTTTCGACCGGCCTGGCGAACAATCCCGAATACGACACGCAGAAGCTGCGCCTTGCCTATGAAAGCATGGTCACGCCGGATTCGGTCTATGACTACCATGTCGGCAGCGGCGAACTGGAGCTGCTCAAGCAGCAGGAAATCCCGAGCGGATACGACGCCAACCTTTACAAGGTCGAACGGATCGAAGTGGCAGCACGCGACGGGACGATGGTCCCCGTGTCGATCGTCAGCCGCAAGGACCGGCCCATGGGCGGACCGCTGCACCTTTACGCCTATGGCGCATACGGATTCGCCTATCCGCCCAATTTCTCGACCACGCGGCTCAGCCTCGTCGACCGCGGCTTCGCTTTCGCGATCGCGCATATCCGTGGCGGCGACGATCTGGGGCGCAACTGGTACCTGCAGGGCAAGCTGAACGAGCGCACCAATACCTTCAACGACTTCGTCGATGTCGCAAAGGGTCTGGTGGCCAAGGGCTACACCGAGAAAGGAAAGATCAGTGCCAGCGGCGGATCGGCCGGTGGCGAGCTGATGGGCGTGGTGCTCAACACCGATCCGGGGCTCTGGGGAGCCGTAGTGGCGCATGTGCCCTTCGTCGACGTGCTCAACACCATGCTCGACAAGGACCTGCCGCTGACGCCGGGCGAATGGCCCGAATGGGGCAACCCGATCGAGAGCAAGCAGGCCTTCGCCTATATCCTGTCCTATTCGCCCTACGACCAGGTGATCGCGCAGGATTACCCGCCGCTGCTGGTGACCGCCGGCCTCAACGATCCGCGCGTGACCTATTGGGAACCCATGAAGTGGGTCGCCAAGCTGCGCGAATACAAGACCGACGACAACGAACTGCTCCTGAAGACCAATATGGGCGCAGGCCATGGCGGCAAATCCGGCCGTTTCGCCTCGATCTACGAGGTGGCCGAGGAATATGCCTTCATCCTGTGGCAGATGGGACTGTCCTCAGGGAACGAAGCGGCAGGACAAGAAGGAAATTGACCGCGCGTTTCAGCCGGAGTTTCGAGGCCAGGCCCGAGCACATCGACGAGCTCGGGCATGTGAACAATACGGTCTGGGTCCGCTGGATCCAGGACCTGGCCACGGCACATTGGAACGACACGGCGCGGACGGGGGATGCGGAGCGGTTCTTCTGGGTCGTGACGCGGCACGAAATCGATTACCGCGGCAACGTGGCGGAAGGAGAGACCGTCACCGGTGAAACGTGGATCGAGGGTGAGCCGCGCGGCGCGACCTCGGTCCGCCGTGTCGATTTCCGCAACGATGGAGGCAAGGTCATCGTGTCCGCGGCCACCACATGGGCGATGCTGGACTGCGAGACCCAGAGGCTGGTGAGAGTGAGGTCGGAAGTGCTCGAGCCTTTCCGGCATCCATAGGACTAGCCCGGTACCGGCGATGCCGCATCTTGGGGCCGGGGCGTAAAGACCTCGAACTGGTAGGTATCCTTGCCGGCACCCTTGGCTGCGTACAGCAGCTTGTCCGCCCGGGCGAAGAGCGAAGCGAAATCGCTGTTTGCCGCCGCGCCTGACTCTTCGAACAGCACGATCCCCATGCTGGCCGTGACGGGTCTAGGCAACTGGGGGACTTCGCGGCGGACGGTGTCGGTCAGCGCGGCCCGGCGCAGTTCCGCCCGCTCGAGAGCGTTGGGTCCGCGGAACAGCAGAACGAACTCTTCTCCGCCCATGCGGATCGCGATGCTGTCGGATCCGGGAGCCAAAGCCTTGGCCATGGCTACAAGAACTTCGTCGCCGAGCTCGTGGCCGAAATCGTCATTGACCTTCTTGAAATCGTCGATGTCGTAGAGCGCCAGCGCCGAGAACCCCTTCCCGGCGAGTTCGTCGAACCTCTCCTGGAGTGCGCGCCGGTTGAGCAGGCCGGTTAACGGGTCGCGCTGTGAAACCCCTTGCAAGATCCTCGCTTCCTCGATCGCGTCGTCGCGCTGGCGCCGCAGGCGCATGATGCGGATTATCACGCCGATACCGGTCACGCAGACTTCGAACCCCATCGCGTAGAATGGCGCAGTCACACCGAGCATGCGCGAGGATTGCCAGCCCATGCCGTTTGCGATCATGTCGTATCCGGTAACGATCGCGGGAAGCCAGCCGATGATGACGAACCACACCAGCCTGCTGCGCTTTGCCAATGCCACGGCAACGGCAAAGATCACCGCCAGCTGCATCGGAAGGAAGCCAAGCATATAAAGATTCTGGTTGATCCAGCCGAGGCTGGGCAAATTCAGGTCGATCAATCCCGAAGTCGCCAGCAAGAGGATCGCCGCACCCTGCAGCGCCCTCTGCGTAGCCTTGGTCTGACACGGCCCTTCGACGAAATGCACGATGAACAGGCCTGCCGAAGCGACGATGACGACATAACCGACCTCCGCCAGAGTGAGGAGCGTGCCGAGGGTGAAATCGAAGAGAGCCGCGAAGACACCGTTCGATGCGCAAAGGACCAATAGCATCCCGGCGACCATCCCGGCGTGGGAGAGCATGAAGCGATGGCGCAAGACGGCAAACAGGCTGAGATCGAACAGCAGGGGCATCAGGACGAGCCCCGCCAGCGCCGCAAGCAGCAGCGCCGTACTGCGCGAAAAGCCGACTTCGTCGATCGAGGCGACGAGCCGGGCTTCGGAGCCGACGCTGCTGAGATCCGGCCTGTCGATCCGTACGATCATCCGCTCCGCCCCCTGCATGCCGGCGGGCAGCGATACCGAGGCGAAGGGGCCGAACAAGGCTGGTTCCACCTGTGAGGACGCTATGCGCTCACCTTCGAGGAGCACGCCCCCTCTCAGCGCGTAAAGCGTGACCGCCTCGAAGCGGGCATGGCGCAGCGAAAGCAGGGTGGCATCCCGCTGACGCGGCTCGAACGTCAGCCAGGTGGTTTCGCGCTGTTCGCTCCATCCCGCGTCCTCGCAGATCCAGTCGAACGCCGGATCGAGAACGTCCTCGATCTGCACGCTCGAATCGGTACCGGCGTGGCAGCGCAGGTTCGCTCCGGGCAGGGTATATCGCGACTGCGCCTGGTCCAGGATTTCACTGCTTCCCGCATCGCTCCGACCCAAGGCTTCGGCGGGAAACCATCCCATCCACGCCAGGCATAACAGGAGGACGCAGATCTTGCGATGCATGTCCAAGCATTGAACTACCGCCGCGCCATGTCAATTCCACAATGGTGGGTAGATCCGTCAGGCAGCCACCCTTGGCAGGGGATCGCCGATACCGTCCGCACCGTCGAAACGGACCGAGTTCATGCGGTTGCGGCCCGCGCATTTGGCTTCGTAAAGAAGTTGATCGGTCCGGGCATAAAGGCTGGCGAATTCGACGGTCGAAACATCCTCGATGCCTTCGAAATCGACGAAACCGATGCTCGCGGTTACCGGCCGATGCAATTCGTCGACCTCGGCCATGACTCTGGCGGTAACCGCCTGGCGGCGGTTTTCGGCCTTTTCGGCGGTATCGTTCCCTCGCAGAAGCAGGATGAACTCCTCGCCCCCGATGCGGAACGCTACCAGGTCCGGATCGTCGCCGGGACTGAGAGCCCAGGCCGCGCTGCGGATAACCCGGTCGCCAACAGGATGGCCGTGGATGTCGTTGATCGACTTGAAATGGTCGAGATCGACCACGGCCATCGCGTGGAAGCCATCGCGGACCAGTTCCGCAAAGCGCGCTTCCAAGGCGCGCCGGTTGCGCAGTCCGGTGAGCTCGTCGAGTTCGCTGAGAGTTGCGAGATCGCGCGCGGTATCGACGGCCTGATCCCGCTCGCGGCGGATCATGATGAAGCGGTCCGCGACTGCCAGTGCGGTCGCAACCACTTCGAACAACAACGCCAGATTCTGCGGCCAGGTCTCGTCGAAAGGCAAGGCTTCGGCCATGTCCCCGAACACAAGGCCGCCTTGCAAGAGCACGATCAGGAACAGGGGTGCGATACCGAAGAAGAGGTAAGGCGCCATTCGGCTGCCCTGTATCCGCGCGCGTTGCAGCAGGAAGAAATAGGCCACGAAGATCGCAATCAGATTGCCGAAATAGACATGGTCGATCCATTCGCCGAACCATTGCATCGCGAAGGTCGTCATCAGTCCGTTTATGAGCGCAACGGCAGCGAGACCCGGCAGCCAGCGGCGATAGCGACGCGGCAAGCGGCCTTCCTCGATAAAGTGATAGGCGAACAGGAATGTCGCGGCGATCATCACGTCGAGGCTGAGATAGGTGACGTAGAGCTCGTTCATGTGGGACATGGGGACGAGCATCGGGAGCAGCCCGGAGACCGCAGCCGTCTGCACGAAGGCCATTGCGCAGAACAGGGCGTGGTAGAGCGGGAAGGGTTCGCGCAGAGCCTTGAAGAAGACGAGATCGAAGACCACGGGAGCGAGAAGCAGGCCGCACAATATCGCCGCCAGGATGTGAAGGTACCCCGCAATCGGTGGAACCTTGGGGGTCTGTACCAGCCTCGCGGTCACGAAGTGTTCGGGAAACCAGCCGCCCTCATGGACCATCGCCACGCTGGTTATGCGCGAACCTGGGTCTGGAAGCGGGACCATCCCTTTCAGGCTCGATGCGCCCAGCTGCACCTCCGAAAAGGCGAACGCGCGCGATACGGAATGACCATCCTCGCCCTCGACAATGACGGTCAGCCTGTCGAAATCGCTGCGGTCGAATTCGGCATACCGCGGGTTTGCCCGACCTCCATCCGCCCCTTGCAGATCGTGGCGGATGATGTGGCGCTGCGCTTTCCAGTCGAGTTCCGCACCCTCGCAGGTCCAGGCCGAAGGATCCCTTGCAGCCTCATCGTAGGAAACGCTCGAATCTACCGAGATGTGGCAAACCGAACCGGGCGCGAAAGCTGTCTGCGCTTGGGCGGGATTGGGGGCGAGCGCAAGCAATGCGCAAAGCGCAAGCAATGCCGCTGCTCGCCAGGAAGCGAACAGCGAAGGAAACTGGATGCTCCAATCCATGGGTGCGCCTTACGGGTTAATCCGTAAAAGGCGCGTTAATCCTCATCCTGCCCGCACAAGGCGCGCTTCAGGCCGCCAATACGTCGGCCACCGGGCGATACTCATAGCCCAGTTCGCTTGCCACCGCTTCGTAAGTGACTTCGCCCTTATGGACGTTGAGCCCCTGGGCGAGGTGCGGATCGTTGCCCAGCGCCTTCTTCCAGCCCATCCGCGCAATGCGCAGGGCATGCGGCAGAGTCACGTTGTTGAGCGCATAGGTGCTGGTCCGCGCCACCGCGCCGGGCATGTTGGCGACGCAGTAATGGACGATATCGTCCACCACATAGGTCGGCTCGGCATGGGTGGTGGGACGCGAGGTTTCGAAACAGCCGCCCTGGTCGATGGCGACATCGACGAGCACCGCACCGGTCTGCATGTCCTTGAGCATCTCGCGAGTCACCAGCTTTGGTGCCGAGGCTCCCGGGATGAGGACCGCGCCGATGACCAGATCCGCTCCGCAGACCGCGTCGTAGAGGTTCGCGGCATTGGAAAAGCGCGTATTGGCTCGCGCCTCGAAATGCGTCCCGACCTTCTCCAGCACGTCGGGATCGCGGTCGAGGATGGTCACGTCCGCGCCGAGGCCGGCCGCCATTTGCGCCGCATTGAAGCCGACCACGCCGCCCCCGATGACCGCGACCTTGCCCGGCATCACGCCCGGAACGCCGCCAAGCAAAACGCCGCGTCCGCCATGCGCCTTCTCCAGCGCGGATGCACCCGCCTGGACGCTCATGCGTCCGGCGACCTGGCTCATCGGCTTGAGCAGCGGGAGCTGGCCGTTGGGACCGGTCACGGTCTCATAGGCTATCGCCGTCACGCCGCTTTCGACGAGATCCCTGGTCTGGTCCGGATCGGGAGCGAGGTGGAGATAGGTGTAGAGGATCTGGCCCTCGCGCAGCTTGGCGCGTTCGACTGCCTGCGGTTCCTTGACCTTCACCACCATTTCGCATTCGGCGAAAATCT
The DNA here is from genome assembly GCA_964407585.1 of uncultured Qipengyuania sp. Classification (GTDB taxonomy): domain Bacteria; phylum Pseudomonadota; class Alphaproteobacteria; order Sphingomonadales; family Sphingomonadaceae; genus Qipengyuania. The sequence goes on along the minus strand of CAYOWF010000009.1, from coordinate 8,249 downwards.
CGTCGGGCGTATCGACGATTTTCGCACCTGCCTCGAGATATTGTTCGTCGGTCGCATCGATGCCGCAACCGGCCTGCGTCTCGATCCACACCTCGTTGCCCTGGACGATCAGTTCCTTCGCGCTCTCCGGCGTTAGGCCGACGCGATATTCGTGGTTCTTGATTTCCTTGGGGCAACCGATGCGCATGGGGCGTGACTCCTTCTCTGGAAGGGGCCGTTACAACTGCAACCAGTCCCCTGCAAGCGTGCGGAGGAACTAAGCAAGCTTATTGCGGCAGCGCGGCCCATGCTATTTCGATCCGGTCGCCCGGCACCGTGCGGACTTGCGCAACCGCGATCCCTTCGGCGCGAAGCCGGGTCGCAAGCGCCGCCGTCTCGTCCTCCGGCCCACTCAGGACCAACGGCAAATCGATTCGCTTCGCCGCCCAGACGATGCTGGATTCGGCAGCGCTTCCCTGATCGGTCGGCCCTTCTTCGCCCAGCGCGATCGCCGGGAGGCGTTGCGGCGGCGGGCGCAGCCGCACGGTCCAGCCCGGCGTATCGCCCGCAACCCGGCGTTCCAGCTCGCGATAGCCTTCCAGCGAGAGGCCGGGCAGCGGCCTCGCGGTCCCAGAGATGCGCCGCATGTCGCGGTCGAGCATGACCTCGCCGCGCTCGACGCCGGAAGCGACCGCCATCCGGTCGATCATGGACGAAATCTGGCGCTCGGTCGCAGCGGCCTGCTCTGCAGCGCGAGCCTGCGCCAGTTCCGCCTGCTGCGCGGCGCCGGGATCGGTCCCGACCCGCAGCTGGTCGAGCGAGACCGCGACATCGCGCCCCAGCCGGTCCATAAGGCGCTGCGCGACCTGCGCTTCGGCCCCGGTGCGGAATTCGGGCGTGAAGACGTTTGCGCTGATCTGCACCGGATCGCTTTCCCAGTTGATCGCCGTTTCGCCGATCTCCGCATCCTTCGGGAACGCGCCCGCCAGTTCGCTGGCGACGATACGCTGGGCATTCGCTTCGAAGGCGATCGAGCGCAGCGTCAGGCCCAAGGGGACGGCCATGGCCACGAAAATCACGAAAATGCCGACGTTCTGGAACCAGCCCTGACGAGCCGAAAGCGATGTCCTGAAGCCGTAGAGGCGGGCCATGATCGTGGCCGTCAGCGCAATCGTGAGGAAGTTGGTGATGAAGAGGCCCAGTGCCCCGAAAAACACCGTCCAGTTCAAGGTCGCCAGCCCGAACCCGACCACGGCGAGCGGCGGCATGAGCGCGGTGGCGATCGCCACGCCGACGATCGTGCCCTCGCGCCCGCGGATCATCGCATAGGATCCGGCAATCGAGGAGAATAGCGCAATCATCAGGTCGAGCAGGTTCGGCCGGGTGCGCGCTGCGATCTCTTCGGTGACCGTCTCGAGCGGCGATATCATCACGATCAATGCGGCGAAAAGCACCGCCACCACGCTTCCCTGCGCGAGCGACTTCGCGCTGATGGTCAGCCATTTGCGCTTGCCGGTGGCGAGCGCGAAGCCGACGCCGAGGATTGGGCTCATCAACGGAGACAGGAGCATGGCGCCGATCACCACCGCCCCGGAAGACAGCAGCAGACCGAGGATCGCGATGCCAGCCGACATCATGATCATCAGCATGTAGCGCGGCGTTGCTGGACATTCGAGCGCAACCTTGGCGACCACCGCCTTGTGGTCGACACCGGATACGACATTGGTCCGCCAGTACTTGCGCAGCGGAGCGATGGAACGGCCGATGGGAGAGAAGACCCAGCTGGCGGTGCGCTCGGCTTCGTCGGCCGCGGATGAACTGGCGGAAGTAGCGTTCATCGCCGCTCCTTAAATCGGATTGCCGTCCTGGTCGCGATAAATTTCGCGGCGGCCGACATGATTGGCAGGGCCGACAAGCCCCTCGCTTTCCATGCGCTCGATCCATTTGGCGGCGGTGTTGTAGCCGACACCCATCTGGCGCTGGAGCCAGCTTCCGCTCGCCTTCTGGTTTTCGATCACGATCTGGCAGGCCTGGCGATATTTGCGTTCGTCCGGATTGTCGCTCGCCGTGAACTCGTCTTCGAAGTTGAAGCCGCCGTCTTCGGGTTCCTCGGTGACGGCATCGACATATTCCGGCTTTCCCTGCTCGCGCCAATGATCGGCCACGCGTTCGACCTCGTCGTCGCCCACGAAGGGCCCGTGAACCCTGACCATCGCCCCTGTATTGGGCTTGTAGAGCATGTCGCCCTTGCCCAGCAGCTGTTCGGCACCCTGTTCGCCAAGGATCGTGCGGCTGTCGATGCGGCTGGTCACCTTGAAGCTGATCCGCGTGGGCAAATTGGCCTTGATCACGCCGGTGATGACGTCGACCGACGGGCGCTGGGTCGCCATGATCAAATGGATGCCCGCGGCACGGCTTTTCTGCGACAGGCGCTGGATCAGGACTTCGATCTCCTTGCCGACGGTGACCATGAGATCGGCCAGTTCGTCGACGATCAGGACGATCAGCGGCAGCGGTTCGTAGTCGAGCTGCTCCTCTTCGTAGAGTTCTTCGCCCGTCTCGGGATCGAAACCGGTCTGCACGCGACGACCGAGCGGCTTGCCCTTCTCGATCGCCTTCTTCACCTTTTCGTTGAACCCCGCGATGTTGCGCGAGTTCACCGACGACATCATGCGATAGCGCTTCTCCATTTCCTCGACCGCCCATTTGAGCGCGCGGACCGACTTCGCCGGTTCGGTCACAACCGGGCTGAGAAGGTGCGGGATATCGTCGTAGGTCTTGAGCTCGAGGACCTTGGGATCGATCAGGATCAACCTGCATTCGTCGGGCGTGAAGCGATAGAGCAGCGACAGCAATATCGCGTTGAGGCCGACCGACTTGCCCGAACCGGTCGTACCCGCGACGAGCAGGTGCGGCATGGCGGCGAGATCGGCGATGATCGGTTCGCCCGCGATATCCTTGCCCAGGATCATCGGCAGGCTGCCCCGGTGATCGACGAAGGCGCTCGAGGTAGCCAGTTCCTTGTAGCTGACCATCTGGCGGTCCGCATTGGGCAGTTCGATGCCTATCACGGTCTTGCCGGGGATCGGGCTGACGCGCGCGCTGATCGCGCTCATGTTGCGGGCGATGTCCTCGGCCAGCCCGACAACGCGGCTGGCCTTGATCCCGGGCGCGGGTTCGAGTTCGTACATCGTCACCACGGGGCCTGCCCGCACGGCGGTGATTTCGCCCTTCACGTTGAAATCGTCGAGCACGTTCTCGAGCAGGCGCGCATTGCGCTCCAGCGCGATCTTGTCGAGCTTGACCGCCGCATGTTCTGGCGGGTCGGCCAGCAGATCGTTGCTGGGCAGCTGGTAATTGGCGAACATGTCGCGCTGCTTGGGCTTGGACGTGCTCGAGCGGGTCGGTGCAGCGACCGGATCGGCGATCTCAGGTGCGCGGCGAGCGGGACGAGCGGCTTCGTCGTCCTCGTCATCGTCCTCGACAACGGTCCGCTTCGCACGTTTCTGCTTTTTCGGCGCCAGCGGCAGGTCGATATCCGAGAGTTGCGGACGGCGCTTGAGCATTTCGGGAAGAGTGAAGAACTGCGCCCAGTCGATGGCGAAGACCTTGGTCACCAGCGCCAGCCCGCCGCCCAGAGCCACGAGGCCCAGAGCGGCGATGATCCAGCCGGAAAACTCGCCGCCGAACCGGGTCGCGACGGCATCGATACTGCCGGCACCGAGCAATCCGGCCAGACCGCCTGCGCCGGCCGGGAAGGGCCCGGGACTTTCCTCGAAGAGCAGCGAGATGACCGTGCCCAGCAACAGCATGGCAATTATCAGAAGCGCAAACGGGCTCCACCACTTGCCCGGCGTTTCCTCTTCGTCGGGGTCTTCGACACCGGTCCACAGGCGGCGCGCCGCAATCCACAGCAGCGGGAGCAGCAAGAGGGCAGGCAAGCCGAAGAGGAAATAGGCGCGTTCCGCGGCCCAGGCACCGCTGAGCCCCATCCAGTTGTCGATCTTGCTGCCCGCGGCCGCAGTGGAGGGACTTGGATCGGTCTGCGTGTAGCTGACCAGCGCCAGTGCAAGGAACAACAGCAGCGCGAACAGCACCCCCGCGCCCGCCATATGCATGGCGCGCCTCAGCGACCGGCGGAATGCCGCCCGCCAGTCGGGTTTGGCGCCTGCGCGCGTTGCCATTCGAGAATTCCCTTCTTCCGTCTCGAAGCTCAGTATGAATCCTCGGCGAGTCCGAGGTCAAGCGCTGTTCGTCGAGACGAGCCCGTCAATGGCGCCCCAACGGGGCCAATCGAGCTCGATCGCGCGCTCGTGCGTCATGCCGCCCAGCGCGATGACGGGAACGGGCGATTGCTGGGCGAGAACCTGGAAACCGAAGACGCCAAGGGTCGGAACGCCAGGGTGCGAAGCGGTCGGGAAGACCGGCGAGAGGAATATTGCATCGGCGCCGGCAGCCACTGCAGTGCGGAGTTCCTCGCCGTTATGGGCGGTTGCAAGCCATAGACCTGCGCCTTGTCGAGTCGCACCATAGGTCCCGTCCTCTCCCCAGCCTGCGGCGCGGGACAGGATGACGGTATGCGCATTTTCGCGCGCAATGCGCTGCAATTCGTCGAAGCGCTTCCGGCGCTCTCCATCGTCCAGGTGGTAATGGCGGAAAACGAAGCCCGAACCATGGGGCAGTTGGCGCAGAGCGTCTTCCAGCCCGGCGTCGTTGCGCTGGTCGGAGAGCAACCACAACAGAGGAAGCTCCTGCGGGATGGCTCCGGACAGGGTCTGGCGCGAGTTCATGGTTCCGCTATAGCGCGCCGCGATGGAAAAGGCAGATACTCCGCTCGCACAGGTCCGCAGCACGATCGCACAGGCGTGCAAGCGTGCGCGGCGTGAACCGGGCGAGGTGACACTTGTGGCGGTGAGCAAGAAGCATCCCGCTTCCGCCATCGAACCGCTGCTTGTGCAAGGCCATCGCCATTTCGGCGAGAACCGCGTGCAGGAGGCCCAGGCCAAATGGCCCGCCCTGCGCGACGCCTATCCGGATGTGCAGTTGCACCTGGTCGGGCAGCTCCAGTCGAACAAGGCGGAAGATGCCGCAGCGCTGTTCGACATGATCCATTCGCTGGACCGGCCGAGCCTCGTGAAGGCGCTGGGCAAGGCGTTCGACAAGACCGGGCGGCAGGTGCCCTGTTTCGTCCAGGTCGATGTGGGCGAAGAGAAACAGAAGGGCGGCTGCCCGGTGGGCGAACTGTCCGGCCTGATCGACCAGGCGCGCGATGCGGATATCCCGCTGGCTGGCCTGATGTGCCTGCCGCCGGCAGATATCGAGCCGGCGCCGTTCTTCGCCTTCCTCGACAAGCTGGCGCGCGACCACGGGCTGGAAGGTCGCAGCATGGGCATGAGTTCGGACTTCGAAACCGCCATCATGCTGGGCGCAACGCATGTGCGCGTCGGCACGGCGCTATTCGGCGAGAGGGTCGGGTAACGAAAAAGGGGCGTCCCGCAGGACGCCCCTTTTCCTTTTGCCATGTGCGGCCGGATCAGAATTCCGCGCGGACCGTCACACCATAGGTGCGCGGCTCGGCGAGGAAGGCCGAATAGGTCTGCTGCGGGGCGATGAACGGCGTATTGAAGGCCACCTGCGTGTAGTCTTCGTTGAATGCATTCTGCACCCAGCCTTCGATCGCGAAGCGGTCGGCAATGTTGGTCAGGCCGATACGACCGTTGACCACCACATAACCATCCTGTTCCTTGCCGTAGAGCAGGTCGGAACCGGTGTTATAGTCGCCGGTCATGCGGGCATTGACGAAGAATAGTCCCTTCATGCCCGAGTTGCCGATGTTCGGCGTCCAGGTGAACGAGCCCGTCGCGACCAGTTCGGGCGCATTCGACAAGTTGTCACCTGGGAGCAGGCGCAGTGCCGGATCCAGCGGATCGCCCTGGTCGCTGCCGACCAGATTGTTGGCATAGCTCGTATCGGCATAGGTAATGCCCATCGTCATATTGACGTTGCGCACCGGGCTGAGGCTGGTTTCGAATTCGAAACCTTCCGAAACGACGCCGGGCGTCACGTCGCCGGGATCGCAAGCCCCGGTCGTCGCGCTGGTGTCGCGATCGGCTCCGTTAAGGCTGGTGCCGCAGCCATTGATGTTCTGGACCAGGAAGACCGAGCCGTTGAACGTGTTCAGCTGGAAGTTGGTAAATTCCTGGCGGAAAGCCGTGAGGCCGAAGCTCCACTGGCGGTCCGAATACTTGATGCCCAGTTCATAGGCATCGACGGTTTCCTCGTCGAACTGCAGCGTGATCGGATCGATATTCGCCACATTGAAGGTAACCGGGTTGCCCAGTGCGGAGCGGTCCAGGTTGAAACCGCCCGCCTTGTAACCGCGGGAGTAGGAACCGTAGACCATGACGTCGTCGATCGGTTTCCAGCTGAGGATGGCCGTGCCCGTAAATTCGTCCTCGTCGCGGGAGTCGGCAACCGACACGCCGTCGAGTTCGGAAGTCGAATTGCCCTGGCAGGACAGAGCGATGATACCGCCCGCCAAACCGGCCAGAGGCGTAGTCAGCAGGCTGGAGACCAGTGCCCGGTTGGTCGGGCAAACGGTATTGTCGTTCGAGAAGGTCGCATCGAAATCCTTGGTCTCATTCGTGTAACGCAGGCCGAGAGTAAGATCGAGGCGATCTGTCAGGTGGATGATGTTGTGGGTGAAGAAAGCGAAGTTTTCGCTCGTTTGATTGTACTGGTCACCCGTTCCGCCCAGATCGCTAAGAGCGCCGAGGTTGTCGATGCCCTGCAGGATCAGTGGTGTCGCGGGACCGAAAGCGGGCGTTCCCGTCACCGAGCCATCGAGGAACGCGCGATTGGCACCGAGGCAGTCGGGCTCTCCGGGATTCAGCAGGGCCGGATTGACGGCGATCACCAGGCGGCAATTCACATAGGCACCGTAATCCGAGCCGAAGCGCAAATTATCGCGAACTTCGAGCTTCTCATTGGCGTAATAGGCCCCGATCAGCCAGTCGAGCCGGTTGTTGAAGGCTTCGCCGTTGAGACGGAATTCCTGGGTGAAAGTGCCGAATTCACGTGCACCGGCATCGGGTCCGGGCGCGCGATAGAGGATATCGACCTGGGTGTAGTCCGTATCGGAAGCCTGGTTGTTCGAATATTCGCGATAGGCGGTGATCGAAGTCAGGTTTGCGTTACCCAGGCTCCAGTTGAGTTCACCCGAGATACCGTAGTCTTCGGTTTCGCCCGCATAGGAGCGGCCGGGCGTTACATAGATATCGCGATCGAAGGTCGACTGGGTAAAGGCCCTGGTGTCCTGGCCGAACGCCGCGAGAACGCCGGCGATCGGGTTCCCGCCCGGCGTGAAGTCGGTGAGCGCCGGAGACCCGGCCAGCGGCCGGTTGAAGCCGTCGAATCCCGGCGAAACGCGCGCGAGGGGAGCGAAGTCGGGCTGAACGAAGGTTGCTGCACAGCAGTCTTCGTCCTTCTTCGAGTAGTCACCGACGAGGCGGAAGCTGATATCGTCGCCCGGCTCCCACAGGGCCTGTGCGCGAACGAGGTAACGGTCGCGATTGTTCACGTCGGTGTCATTGGTGACATCGGTGTAGAAACCGTCACGCTGGAAGTAGACGCCGTCGATACGTGCAGCCACCGTCTCGCCGAGCGGGGCGTTCACGCCGCCTTCCACGCGGATCGCGTCATAATTGCCATAGGTGAAATCGGCATAGCCGCCGAAGTCGAATTCCGGTTCTGCGGTGTAGATCGAGATCATACCGGCCGAGGAATTGCGTCCGCCAAGCGTGCCCTGCGGGCCGCGCAGGATTTCGATTCGGTCGAGCGGGCCGAGCTCGGACAGGGCATTACCCGAACGCGAACGGTAGACGCCGTCGACGAATACGGCGACCGAGCTTTCGAGGCCCGGGTTGTCACCCACGGTACCGATACCGCGGATACGTGCCGAACCATTGGCTTCGTTACCGGTCGAAGAAACGAGCAGCGAAGGTGCGACCTGGTTCAGTTCGCGAATGTCGCTGGTGCCGGAATTCTCGAGCGTTTCGGATGAAACCGCCGAAATGGCGACGGGAACGTCGGCCAAGTTTTGCGCACGGCCTTGCGCGGTCACGACGATGACGGGTGCACCGTCATCGACATCCGCATTGTCGACCATGCTGCCTTCGTCGGCGACATCCTGAGCCATCGCCGCCTGCGGCAGCAATGTGAAACCTGCGCCGAGAACGGCAAGCGTGCGCAATGATAGCGTAGTCTTCCTC
>CAYOWF010000008.1:0-27199 GCA_964407585.1 uncultured Qipengyuania sp. | reverse complement strand
CGCGCGAAGGCGGCATCGTTGCGCTTGTATTGCAGGGCGACGAGCTTGCGGATCAGCTCGCGCTGGTCGACGACATCATCCTTCTTGATGTCGAAGATCATCGCCGAATAGGTCTCGACCGAGCCGATACCGTACAGGCAGGACACAGAAGCCACGATGATCACGTCATCGCGTTCGAGCAGGGCGCGGGTGGCCGAGTGGCGCATCCTGTCGATCGCCTCGTTCACGCTCGACTCCTTCTCGATATAGGTGTCGGAGCGCGGTACGTAGGCTTCGGGCTGGTAGTAGTCATAATAGCTGACGAAATATTCGACCGCGTTTTCGGGGAAGAAGCTCTTGAATTCGCCATATAGCTGTGCGGCGAGGATCTTGTTGGGTGCCAGGATCAGGGCAGGGCGCTGCAGTTCCTCGATCACCTTGGCCATGGTGAAGGTCTTGCCCGAACCGGTGACGCCGAGCAGCACCTGCGTCTGCTCGTCATCGCGGGCGGAACCGACGAGCTCGCTTATGGCAGTGGGCTGGTCGCCGCTCGGTGTGTAGTCGCTGACCAGCTTGAACGGTCGCCCGCCCATCGACTTTTCCGGACGCGCGGGCTTGTGCGGGACGAACTCACCGGTGGTATCGGGTTCATCGAGTCCGCGTCGGATTACGAGTTCGGCCATGCGCGCACATATGGGAACAAATGGCGGACACGCAACGGTCCTTGCGTCAGGCTTCGCGAATGCTAGCGTCGGGCGCGACTTGAACGGGAGAATTTCCAATGCGCCGTATCCTGATTTCCGCCGTCACCGCGATGAGCCTTGCGGCCTGCGGCAGCCCCGACGCCGATGCAGACGGCGACGGCGAGATTTCGATGGAAGAGGCGGCGGCCAAGGCGGAAGACATGGTCAAGCCGCTCCCCGGTAAATACCGCGGGACCGTCGAATTCGTCGATGTGCAGATGCCCGGCGCACCCCAGCAGATCCAGGACATGATGCGAAGCATGCTCGACCAGGGACCCCAGACCCATGAGTTCTGTCTCAGCGAAGAGGAAGCCGAAAAGGGTTTCGAGGAAATGGCGCGTCAGGCTCAGGACGACGGGGCGGATTGTTCATTCGAGAGGTTCGATGGGGAAGGCGGCGATATCGATGCAGTGATGACCTGCGATATCCAGGGCCAGGGAACCGTTCGGATGACCATGCAGGGAACCGGTACCGAAACCTCTTCCGACATGACCATGACGATGGAAGGCAAGGGGCCGGAAGGCCGAACGATGACGATGACGATGCAGAATTCGCAGCAGCGCATCGGCGATTGCGACAGCTGAGGCTGACAAAGGCGTTCAGGAACCCGCCATCCGCGGCGAGCATTATTGCCGCAAGATGACGACTCAACCCTTCACCGAAGCGCGTGCGGAATGGAACCGCCGGCTGGCGCTTGCGTCGGAACCGCGCCCGGATGCCGCGCGCGGGCCGAAGGCGCTGTTGCTGCTGAACGAATTTCTCTGGCCGTTCGAACCCTTGAAGCGCCGGTTCAAGCCACTCAAGGTCGCGCCCGCCGCCAATCCCCGTCGCATCATGCTTTTGCCGGGTTTCGGTGCACATCCGGTTCGCATGCGATGGATGGCACGGCAGCTGGAGAAGGCGGGGCATACCGCGAAAAGCTGGGGGATGGGCGTAAACCTGGGCGCCACGGCGGAACGTTTCGCCAAGGCCGAGCAACGGCTGCTCGATCTCTTTGCGCGGCGCGATGAGCCGATTGTGCTCGTCGGCTGGAGCCTCGGCGGTGTCATGGCGCGCGAACTGGCCAAGAAACATCCCGACAAGGTCGAGAAGGTGGTCACCATGGGATCGCCGTTCTCGGGCAGTCCGCGGGCGAACAATGGCTGGCGTGCCTATCAGGCGATCGCCGGCCACCGCGTGGACGAGCCCGAAATCGAAACCGTGATTGCGGAAAAGCCGCCGGTCGAAACCGTGGCGTTCTGGAGCCCGCGCGATGGGATCGTCGCGCCCAAGAGCGCCTGTGGCAAGCCCGAAGAACGCGACCGTGCAATTGCGCTGCGCTGTACGCATATGGGTTTCGTCCTCTCGAACGAGGCGATGGCCGCGCTTCTTTCGGAACTGGACACCGCCTGAACTCTTTAGTCTATTAGGACGGCGTGGCGTTCTGCCACGTGGACGACGGACTTTAGGGGACTCATGACCGGCTCTGCCGACTTCTTCAATGAAATGCGCGAGCCCGACGGAAACGTCCGGCCTGCCTATGCCGATTACTGCAAATGGTATGACGGCCAGGACCCGAAGCTGCTGCGCCGCAAGCATGCCGAGGCGGAAACGAACTTCCGCAAGACCGGCATTACCTTCAACGTCTATGGCGAAGACGAGGCGGAAGAGCGTCTCATCCCCTTCGACATGGTCCCGCGTATCATCGATGCGGGCGAATGGCGCCGGCTGTCGCGCGGTATCGAACAGCGCGTCAGCGCGCTCAATGCTTTCATGCATGATCTCTACCACCGGCAGGAGATCGTGCGCGCCGGGCGCTTGCCGCAGCAGCTCTTGCGAAACAACGAGGCCTGGCTTCCCAATATGGTCGGCTTCACGCCGCCAGGAGGGGTATACACGCATATCGTTGGCATCGACCTGGTGCGCACGGGCCCGGACGAGTTCTTCGTCCTCGAAGATAATGCACGAACGCCTTCGGGCGTGAGCTACATGCTGGAAAATCGCGAAACCATGATGGCGATGTTTCCCGAGTTGTTCCTGCGTTGCCCGGTCGAAAGCGTTTCCGACTATCCGCGCCGCCTGGCCAAGAGCCTTGCCGCATGCGCTCCCGAATGTGCGGGTGAGAGGCCCGTTGTGGCGGTGCTGACCCCGGGTATCTACAATTCGGCCTATTTCGAACACGCCTTTCTCGCAGACCAGATGGGCGCGGAACTCGTCGAAGGCAGCGATTTGCGCGTGGTCGACGGTCGCGTCGCGATGCGGACTACCAGCGGCTACAAGGCGGTCGATGTCATCTACCGCCGCGTCGACGACGAATTCCTCGATCCGCTGACGTTCAATTCCGACAGCGTGCTGGGCGTACCGGGTATCATGGACGTCTATCGTTCCGGTGGTGTGACCATTGCCAATGCGCCGGGTACGGGCGTGTGCGACGACAAGGCGATCTATTCGTTCATGCCCGAAATCGTCGAGTTCTACACGGGTGAGAAGCCACTGTTGCCCAATGTCGAGACATGGCGCTGTGCCGATGAAGACAGTCTCAAATATGTTCTCGACAATCTTGGGGAGCTGGTGGTCAAGGAAGTCCACGGTTCGGGCGGTTATGGCATGCTTGTAGGCCCCGCTTCGACCAAGAAGGAAATCGAGGCGTTCCGGGCGAAGATCGTCGAGAAGCCGGAAAACTACATTGCGCAGCCGACCCTGTCGCTGTCGACCTGTCCCATCTTTACCAAGAAGGGTCTCGCTCCGCGCCACGTCGATCTTCGGCCCTATGTGCTCGTCTCGCCCGATCGGATCGACATTACGCCTGGCGGCTTGACGCGCGTGGCGCTGAAAGAAGGATCACTGGTAGTCAATTCCAGCCAGGGTGGCGGGACCAAGGATACCTGGGTGCTCAAAGACTGATGCTGGGAAGAACCGCAAACGGCCTGTTCTGGATGTTCCGCTATCTCGAGCGGGCGGAAAATACCGCCCGCCTGCTCGATGCGGGGCTGCGCATGGCGCTCACCCGCGATCTGGCGACGGCCGAAGAGGAGTGGCGGTCGGTCATCGCGACATCGGGCCAGAAGACGGCCTACGAGAACAAACACGGCAGCTACACCGGCATGCAGGCTTGGAATTTCCTGCTGCGCGAAAAGAGCAATCCGGCGAGCATCCTCTCCATGTTCGGCCTCGTGCGCCAGAACGCGCGCCTTGCCCGCAACGCGATCAGCGGCGAGTTGTGGGAAGCTATCAACGAGAACTGGCTGATCATCGACGAACAACTGTCCAAGCCCGTCGGCGAAAATCGCGTGCTCGAGACCGTCGGTACGATCCGCCGGGCCGGCACACTGGCGCGCGGGGCACTGCAAGGGTCGATGTTGCGCGAAGAAGGCTATCACTTCGCCCTGTCGGGCATGTTCATCGAACGCGCCGATGCCATCGCGCGCATCCTCGACATCAAATACTATTTGCTGCTGCCGTCGCTTTCCTATGTCGGATCGAGCCTCGATACGGGGCAATGGGACACGGTCCTGCGCTCGGTATCGGGCGACAGAGCCTATCGCTGGCTCAATGCCGCGCAGGTCGATGCGCGCAGCATTTGCGAATTCCTTATTCTCGACGATCGTTTCCCGCGCAGCCTCGCCTTCTGCCATTCCGAATTGCGCGCCAATCTCGCCGCGCTCGCCCGGATCCACGGCACCGAAGGCGAGAGCAACGCGCTGATGCGCGATGCCGATACGCGCCTGACCAATCTCAGCATCGACGAGATTTTCGAGCAGGGGCTGCACGAATTCCTTGTCGATTTCTCCGCCTGCAACGCCGCAATCGGCGATGCGATTGCCAGCGATTACAGGTTCCTTTCCTGATGCGACTCTCGATCCGCCACACCACCCGCTATCGCTTCGACAATCCGGTAGTCCACGCGCTCCAACGCCTGCGCCTCACCCCCAAGGAGACGCAGGGACAGGAAATTCTCGAATGGGAAATGGAATACGATAACGCGCATGAAGAACTGACCTACGAAGACCAGCACCACAACACGACCACTCTGGTCGGGGTGGAGCCGGAAACGCAGGAGGTGACGATCACCTGTCGCGGCAAGGTCGATACGCACGATCACGCCGGCGTTATCGGCCGTCATGCCGGTCATTTGCCGCTGTGGAGCTTCCTCTCGCAGACACGGCTGACAAGGCCCGGCCCCGGCATTGCGAAGCTGGTCGAAAAGTTGAAGAAGTTCGACGGTGATCGGCTGGACATGCTGCACGAATTGTCGCGCAACACGCTGGAGCATGTCGAATACAAAATCGGAAAGACGAATTGGAACACCACGGCCGAGGAAAGCTATGCGGCCCGGTCCGGTGTTTGCCAGGACCACGCCCATATCTTCATCGGTGCGGCTCGCTCGCTCGACGTCCCCGCACGCTATGTCTCCGGCTACCTGATGATGAACGACCGTATCGAGCAGGAAGCGACCCACGCGTGGGCCGAAGCCTTTGTCGACGGTCTAGGTTGGGTCGGGTTCGATATCTCCAACGGCATCAGTCCAGACGAGCGCTACGTAAGGGTCGCAACGGGCCGCGATTATCGCGATGCTTCCCCTGTTACGGGCATCAGTTTCGGCAATACGACGCAGATGCTGGAAGTTGACGTTGAGGTCGAACAGCAGCAAGTGCAGCAGCAGTAACGAAAGACTTCGAATGACCTATTGCGTGGGAATGAAGCTCGACAAGGGGCTGGTCCTGATGAGCGACACCCGCACCAATTCGGGCGTCGACAATATCTCGGTGTTTCGCAAGATGTTCACCTGGCAGGTTCCGGGAGAGCGGATCATTACGCTGATGACGGCGGGCAATCTCGCAACCACCCAGGCAGTCATCAGCCAGTTGGAAGAGCGCACGAAGGAACCCGACGAGCGCGACAATATCCTGCTCAAGACGCCGACCATGTTCCAGGTGGCGACCGAAATCGGCAAGCTGATGCGAGACATCATCGGCGAACGCCAGGATGCGAATGGGGTCAAGGGCCGGGGGCGCTTTACGGCCTCGATCATCGTGGCGGGCCAGATCGCCGGAATGGAACCGCGCCTGTTCATGGTCTATCCGGAAGGCAACTTCATCGAAGCCAGCCTCGACACACCCTTTTTCCAGATTGGCGAGACCAAGTACGGTCGCCCCATCATCATCCGTGGCTACGACAAGCAGATGAGCCTGGAAGATGGCGTGAAGCTCTTGATGGTCAGTTTCGATTCAACGCTGAAGGCAAATTTGTCCGTAGGGCTGCCGCTCGACCTGCAAGTCATTGAACGCGACAGGTACGAGGCAAGCCACGAGCATCGGGTCAGCCTTGACGACAGCTATTTCCAGGCGATCTCGACCGGATGGGGCGATGCGCTGAAGAGCGCCTTCCACTCGCTGCCGGATTACAGTTTCTACCACGGCGGCGATTAGGCGGCTGCTTGATTCCGTACAAAGATTCGGAATCGACCCGAAGTAAAAACATCCAATCCGGATGAGAAGTGTCTGTTCGCACATTGACTCGATTTGTAATTTTCCGGCATATTTAGAACCATATGCGTATTGATACGTGATGCGCATTACTACGCATCGCGGTTATTACTGCGGGTATGACACAGCGACCGACTCTTCACATTGTCGATGGTTCAAGCCGATCGCGGGCCGAACAGGCGCGGCTCGGTTTCGAGATGGGTTTCCATTGCGAAATCTACTCGGGGAATTCCGAGCTGCTGGCCAGTCCGCCCGAACTAGGCATTGTGCTGGCACGCGACGACGAGAAGATTGGCGGAGTGGCCGACCTCCTGCGGTGTATCGCGCGCGCTGGATTGTGGCTGCCGCTCATCGCGACCTCCGAGGATCCGCGTCCTGGGCAGGTGGTGGCGGCAATCAAGGCCGGCGCGTTGGATTATCTTGCACTTCCGCTGCAGCAGAAACGGCTCGTAGAGGTCGTCGAACGGATCGAAAACGAAGCGATCGCTTATGGCGAGGCACGGCGCAAGATGATGGCGGCGCGCAGTCGCATCGCCAGCCTCTCACCGCGCGAGCGGGAAGTCCTCGACTGGCTGGCCGAGGGCTGCAGCAACAAGATGATAGCCCGCGAGCTGGAAATCAGCCCGCGGACGGTGGAGATCCACCGCGCCAACATGCTGAGCAAGCTGGGCGCGCATCATGCAGCCGAAGCTGTGCGGTTGCGCATAGAAGCTCAACTCGACGGTGGGGAGCGCATGCGAGCGGGTTGAACCGAGGCTTGCCTTTCGGGTCGCGCCTTTGGCGCCTTGCAATCCTTAGCGACAGAAACTGCCGTTGCCGTGTTCGAGGTGGAGGTGATCTCTGTGTGCGGCATTGTAATCGGGGCCGAGCACGGTTCCGAACCGCTTGCAGGCGCTGCGATGGACGACGCGCAGGAACTCGCGCTCCTTTGCGCTCGCGTTCCAGCCCGCTTTGACGCTGATCCGTCGACCGTCGGCCAGCACGAAGGCGGCCACATCCACCGCCTCCGCACGCGAATGGGCGGAAAGGCGCGTCGTCCCCGCGACATTGCGGCAGGAATAGCTTCCCATGGTCTCGATCCGCATGAGCGGGCTGCCAAGGATCTGGCGTGCGGCTCGGTCCACTCCATAGCGGGCCCAGGCAGCGAAAGTGTTGGCCATGGGGCAGGCAAGCGGGCCGAGATTGGTGACCAAGAGCGGTCCCAGGTCTCCGCCCACACGGTCGAGCTTCACGCTGTCCAGGGCTTGGCAACCTGCACCGTAATAGCGGTCTGGCAGCGGAGCGAAATCGGCACCGGTTTCGCCCAGTTGCGCAAGACATTTCAACGCTTGCGGGTCTTCCCGACCGGTCACGCCACCGGCATTGGTTACCGGGCGGGATGCGGGTTCGCGCGTATCCGGGGCGACGCCGCATCCGGCTAGCACGAATGGAATGAACGCTATGGCAAGAATGCGGCGCATGCCCGGTTGCTAGCCCGAATATGGTTAATCAAAGGATAACGGCGTCGAGGCTGGCTCGGACTGCACGGGCCCATTATTCGGGCGCGAGAACCTGTTGCCATAGCTCGATCTTTACCCCGTCCGGATCGAGCAGCCAGGCGAATTTGCCATAGCCTTCGTCCACACTGCCGAGCACATCGACACCCTTCTCCCTCAATTGGAGGAGGAAGACATCGAGGTCGTCGACCCGCAGGTTGATCATGAAGCCTCCACGACCTGGCTTGATGTATTCCTCGTCCTTGAAATGGCTGATGAGCGAATAGGGCTTTTCGCCCGTCTCTTCCGCCCAGTCGAGCTGCGGCCCGTAGGGACCGTCGATCCCTAGCGTTTCGCGATACCACGCGCGGGTCGCTTCAGGGTCTTCGACCACGTAGAAAATCCCGCCCAATCCGGTGATTTTCGCCATTTCTTCCCCCCCTTGCGTTCATCCGGCAATAAGCCGCCGATCCGGCGGATCAGTAACCGCTTGCCTGACCGTCCTTCCTCATTTCGGTCGCGCCGGTCAGAACTCCGCTTTCGGGATCGCGTGCGATGGCCTGGTAGCCGCCGAACATGATCCCGTTGTCCACTACTTCGACCTTGTGCCCCATTCGTATCAATTCGGCCACGGTCGCTCCGGGAATGCCCGGTTCCACATGAAGCGTTCCCAGAGGGTCGGCGGACGGACCTTCCAGCGGTTCCGTGGGTTGGCGGCCGCCATCGTGATTGAACCGAGCGGCATCGCCTGCTTCCTGCAGGTTCATCCCGTAGTCGACGATATTGACAAGGACCTGCACGTGGCCCTGCGGCTGCATACCGCCACCCATCAGGCCCAGCGTCATGAACGGCTTGCCGTCCTTCTTCACGAAGGCGGGAATGATGGTGTGGAAGGGACGCTTGCCCGGCTCGTAGGCGTTGGGGTGCGCGGGATCGAGGCTGAACAATTCGCCGCGGTCCTGGAACATGAAACCCGTCCCCGGGGCGACCAGTCCGCCGCCCATGCCGCGATAGTTCGACTGGATCAGGCTGACCATCATCCCGTCGCCATCCACCACGGTAAGGTAGGTGGTATCGCCTTCACCCTCGAGCTTGGGTTCGCCGGGGCCGAATTCTGGCGTGGCACGTGCGGGATCGATCAGTGCAAACCGTTCGCGGCCATATTCTTCGCTCAGCAGTTCCTCGGGAAACTGCGCAAAATCCGGGTCGGCGTAGAAGCGTGCGACATCGGCATAGGCCAACCGCTTGGCCTCGACCATGTAGTGCAGCGCTTCGGGGCTGCCACGCTCCCATTGCGACAGGTCGATGTTTTTCAGGATGTTGACCATCTGCAGTGCCGCAAAGCCCTGGCCGTTGGGCGGCAACTCGCACAGTTCGTAGCCATCCTTGTATTCGGCGCAGGCCGGTTCGACCCACTCACTGCGGTGACTGGCGAAATCGTCGCGCGTGAAGGCGCTGCCCTGGGCCTGGAGGTAATCGACCATCACATCGGTCAGCGCGCCGTCGTAATAGGCATCGCGTCCGTTCGTTCCGATCGTTTCCAGCGTATTGGCCAGGTCCGGATTACGGAAAATTTCGCCCACTTCGGGTGCGCCTCCATCGGCGAACCAGACTTTGCGAGCGTTATCGAATTCGAAGGGGTAGCTTTGCTGTCTCGCCGTGTAGGACCGGAAGGCACGGTCGAGATACATCCCGATGACCGGGGCGATCGGATGGCCTTCACGGGCATACCTCACAGTGGGTGCGAGGTTTTCGGTCATGTCCAGCCTGCCGAATTTTTCGTGCATCGCAAACCATGCGTCGACCGTGCCGGGAATGGTGACGGGTAGCGGGCCGACCGGAGGCAATGCATCGGCCCCGTCGAGCTTCGCGAGCAGCTGCTCGAGCGTCTGCCCCTTGGGTGTGCGACCGGATCCATTGATGCCGTGAAGCTTGCCCGTCGCAGGATCGTAGATGATGGCGAAGAGATCGCCCCCGATGCCGTTGCCGGTCGGTTCCATCAGGCCGAGCGCCGCGTTGGCGGCAATCGCTGCGTCGACCGCACTTCCGCCCCGCTTGAGTATGTCCAGCGCTACCTGTGTGGCGAGCGGATGCGCCGTGGCCGCCATGCCGTGGCGGGCGACGACCGGGCTGCGCGACCAATTTGCGCCAACGGGCCTGCCGCCCCCACCGATCTGTTCTTCGACCGTCGGTTGCTGAGTTTCCTCCTGCGCGGCAGAGGGTGTCGCCGCCAGAGCCAGTGCCGTTACGCTCGCCAGTATCGCCCGCATATATCTCTCCTTTTTCAAGGAGCGGTGTGGCGCGTCTGCGTCAGGCTGGCAAGTGCTCCTCGGTCGGTGCAGTCGCCTTGCTCACCACCACGATGGCGATCCACGCCGCGATGAAGCCAGGCACGATTTCGTAAAGGCCGCCATCCATGCCGGGTAGCTGGCTGTTCCAGCCCAGCGCGATCCACGCCGCGACGGTTCCTGCGCCGACGACGAGCCCTGCGACGGCCCCCGACCCGGTCATCCGGTCCCAGATAAGCGATAGAATGATCAACGGACCGAAAGCGGCACCGAAGCCCGCCCAGGCATTGGCCACAAGGCCGAGCACCTGACTTTCGGGGTCGCTCGCGATCCAGATTGCCGCCAGTGCGACCAGCGCGACGCATATCCGGCCCACGTTCACGCTTTCGCGCTCTCCCGCATCCTTGCGGAGAAACAGCTTGTAGAAGTCCTCGGTGAGCGAAGAGGAAGCGACCAGCAGCTGCGAGGAGATCGTCGACATGATCGCCGCAAGCAGCGCGGCCAACAGGAAGCCGGTGACGAGCGGATGGAACAGCAGATTGGCAAGGACGATGAAGATCGTTTCAGGGTTGTCCACTGCCAAGCCGTTGCGTTCGACATAGGCGCGTCCGGCGATCCCGATGCCGATGGAGCCGATCAGCGCCACGCCCATCCATGACATGCCGATATTGCGGGCAGTGCGGACCTTCTCGACCGTATCGATGGCCATGAAGCGAACGATGATATGCGGTTGGCCGAAGTATCCAAGGCCCCAGGTCACGGCGCTGATGAAGCCGAGCAGCGTCAGACCATGGGTCAGGCTCAGAAAGCCCGGTACGGCAACATCGCTCAGCGAACCGCCGGCCTCGCCGCCCGACCCGAACATCACGACAAGCGGCATGACCACCAGCGCGACGACCATGATCAGGCCCTGCACGAAATCGGTCAGGCTGACGGCGAGAAATCCGCCGACCATCGTATAAGCGAGGACCACGAGTGCGGTAATCCAGATGCCGAGCATGTAATCGCTCATTCCCACATCGGGCAGCACTGCGGCGAAACTCGTTTCGAACAGCAGACCGCCACCGACCAGACCCGCCGCAGTGTATACGGCAAAGAAGACCACCACGATCAGCGCAGAGACGACCCGCAGCGCCACGGCCTTGTCGGGGAAACGGTTGGCGAGGAATTCGGGAATGGTCAGTGCATTGCCGCGTTCCTCGGTCTGTTGGCGCAGGCGAGGGGCCACGACTACCCAATTGACGAGTGCGCCCAGGAACAGGCCGATTCCGATCCACGCCTCGACAAGGCCGGCGGCATAGAGAGCGCCGGGCAGGCCGAGGAGGAGCCAACCGCTCATGTCGGATGCACCTGCGGACAGCGCCGCCACCGCCGGTGGCAGGTTGCGTCCGGCGAGTAGGTAGCCCTCGCTGGTATCGGTAGAGCGGCGCCAGGCCCACAGGCCGATGCCGATCATGGCGATGAAATAGAGGGCGAGCGAAATTAATGTTCCCGTCTGCATGCGCGCGCCCGTATCAAATGCAACCAGCCTTGGCCACCGCAGTTCGGCTGTGAGAGCCGAAAGCTACGAGTTTCGCCGCCAAGCTCCGCCGCGGGGACCTGACGCCAACGACTGCGCCTGAGACTCGTCAGGCGCCCAGTTTAGTCGACAGTTAGGTTCAGGCTTGCGCGGCGCGCTTGGCGCGTTTGCGTTCATGCGGGTCGAGGATAGCCTTGCGAAGGCGGATGTTCTCCGGCGTCACTTCGACCATCTCGTCGTCGTCGATATAGGCGATGGCCTGTTCGAGCGTCATGACGCGCGGCGGCGTGAGCCGGATTGCATCGTCCTTGCCGGTCGAACGGAAGTTCGTCAGCTGCTTGGATTTCATCGGATTGACTTCAAGATCGTCGGGCTTGGCGTTTTCGCCGATCACCATGCCTTCGTAGATCTTGGCACCGCCACCGATGAAGAGTTCGCCGCGTTCTTCCAGCGCGTTGAGCGCATAAGGCACCGCTTCGCCCGGGACCATCGAGATGAGCACGCCGTTCTGGCGTCCGTCGATCGGACCGCGATAGGTGTCGTACTTCTCGAACAGACGATTCATGATGCCCGTGCCGCGCGTGTCGGACAGGAATTCGCCGTGGTACCCGATTAGCCCGCGCGAGGGGGCGGAGAATGTGATGCGGGTCTTGCCCTGGCCCGAGGGACGCATTTCGGTCAGCTCTGCCTTCCGCCTTTGCATCTTCTCGACGACCGTGCCCGAATGCTCGTCGTCGACGTCGATGACGACGGTCTCAAACGGCTCCATCCGCTGGCCGTTTTCTTCACGGAACAACACGCGCGGACGGCTGATCCCCAGCTCGAATCCTTCGCGGCGCATGGTTTCGATGAGCACGCCCAGCTGCAATTCGCCGCGCCCTGCAACTTCGAAGCTGTCCTTGTCGGCACTCTCCGTAATCCGGATGGCGACGTTGGTTTCGGCCTCGCGGTAGAGGCGATCGCGGATCATGCGACTCGTCACCTTGCTGCCTTCGCGGCCTGCGAGCGGGCTGTCGTTGACGGCGAAGCGCATGGCGAGTGTCGGCGGGTCGATCGGCTGCGCCTGGATCGGTTCCTTGACGCTGGGATCGGCGATGGTGTTGGCCACCGTGGCCTTTTCCAGGCCTGCCAGTGCGATGATATCGCCAGCCTCGGCATGTTCGACCGGAACGCGGTCGAGCCCGTCGAAGCTGAGCAGCTTGGTCGCACGACCGACTTCGACGACCTTGCCTTCGCCATCGAGTGCGTGGATCGGGTCGTTGAGGTTGATCTTGCCCGACTGGACGCGGCCGGTGAGCACGCGGCCCATGAAGTTGTCGCGATCCAGCAGGGTGGCGAGGAAGCTGAAGGGCGCGTCGGTATCCAGACCCGGCGCGGGCACATGATCTACGATCAGTTTGAACAGCGGCTCGAGATCGCCCGAGCGTGCATGCTCGTCATCGCTTGCGTATCCGTCGCGACCCGATGCCCAGAGCGAAGGGAAGTCGAGCTGGTCGTCGTTCGCATCGAGGCTGGCGAAGAGGTCGAACACTTCGTCGAGCACTTCCTGCGGGCGCGCATCGGAACGGTCGATCTTGTTGACGACGACGATCGGGCGCAGGCCGAGGCCTAGAGCCTTGCCCGTGACGAACTTGGTCTGCGGCATCGGGCCCTCGGCACTGTCGACCAGCAGGATGACGCCGTCGACCATGCTGAGAATCCGCTCCACCTCGGCGCCGAAGTCGGCGTGGCCGGGAGTATCGACGATATTGATCCGCGTGCCGTTCCATTCGACGCTGGTGCACTTGGCGAGAATCGTGATCCCGCGTTCCTTTTCCAGGTCGTTCGAGTCCATCGCACGTTCTTCAACGCGCTGATTTTCGCGGAAAGTTCCGGATTGGCGGAAAAGCTGGTCGACGAGCGTGGTCTTGCCATGATCGACGTGGGCGATGATCGCCACGTTGCGAAGGTCGCGGGACATAATATGTGCTTTCGTAAGGATGCCGTAGCGGCGCGCGATTCCGGCGCCTTCCATTCGTGCGCGCCTCTAGACGAAATGCTGCATTGCGGCAAGCGGAGTGATCGTGCTTCCGGGGGTGTGACTCAAATGGCACAGTTCGCATGTTGGTGTGTATCATGGGCGCGAAACACTTGAGTGCCAGAGCCGCAACAAATAATTCCGCATACGTCTGCGTAGTTTGGGGACTGAGCGACAGACCCAACACGTAATGGTTTGAGAGGACGCCAAAACATGAAATTCAATGCATTCGGTCGCGCTGCGACTGTTCGTTCGGCTTTGCTGGTCGGTGCCGCCGCCATTGCCATGCCTTCCATTGCTGCGGCGCAGGACACGCAGGAACAGGCCGCGGAATATGACGATGCGGAAGAGCAGGCAGAAAGCCCGGATCCCAATATCATCGTTGTGACGGCCACCAAGCGCGAGCAAACGCTTCAGGAAGTTCCCGTCGCGGTCAGTGTCACTACTGCCGAAACGATCGAACGCGCACAGATCCGCGATATCGCCGATCTTGCCACCGTCGTTCCCTCGCTGCGTTTCAGCCAGTTGCAGAGCGCCTTCGCGACCAGCTTCTCGGTTCGCGGCTTCGGCACCGACGGCAACAATATCGGCCTCGAACCCTCGGTCGCCATGTTCGTCGACGGCGTATATCGCAGCCGCGCAATTGCCCAGATCTCCGACCTTCCCGACATCCAGCGTGTAGAGGTCCTGCGCGGCCCGCAGTCTACGCTCTTCGGCAAGAACGCCAGCGCTGGCGTGATTTCGCTTGTGACAAAGGAGCCGCAGTTCGAATTCAGCGGTTCGATCGAAGCGAGCTACGGCAATTACGATGCCAAGGTAGTCAAAGGTTATGTGACCGGTCCGATAAGCGATTCCGTCGCTTTCAGCGCGGGTGCCGGCTGGAACAATCGTGATGGCTACCTCACCAATGGCTTTAACGGCGAAGACGTGAACGATCGCAATCGCTGGTTCGCTCGCGGCCAATTGCTGTTCGACAACGGCGGCCCGCTCCAGGCCCGTATCATCGCCGATTACGATGCGATCGAAGAGCGCTGCTGCGGCGTGGTCAACGTGCAGCCGTCGCTGGAGACCGGTGTGATCAACCTGCTTGGCGGGCAGGTGAACGATTTCCGCGACAATCCGGATGGAGACGTGATCTTCACCGATGTCGATCCGATCAACACCATCGACAACTACGGTATTTCGGGCCAGCTCGATTACGAATTCGGTGCGCTGAACCTGACTTCGATCACGGCCTATCGCGAAACGTCCCTTTCGGCCGACCAGGATGTCGACTTCTCGAGCGCCTCGCTCGCGACTGGTGCGAACATCGGTGATGCCGACATAGACACCTTTACCCAGGAACTGCGTCTCAGCTCTGACTTCGATGGTCCGATCAACTTCCTGCTCGGCGGTTACTATTTCGACGAGCGCGTCGCCACTTCGGACGAGATCGTCTATGGTGCAGACTTCCTTGGCTTTGCAGACATCTTGCTTCAGGAAGCCACGGGCGGCGCATTCACGGTGCCTTCGCTCGAAGCGACTTTCGGCGCACTGGCCGGCCAGGATTTCACCGGCCAGTTCTTTGCCGAGGGCCAGGGCTTCTTCAACAACATCGTGCAGGACAACGAAGCGTACTCGATCTTCGGCAATGTCGACATCGAGATCACCGATGCGCTGGTTCTGACGCTTGGAGGTAACTACACCAAGGACAAGAAGCAGATCGTAACGGATTCGGTCAGCACCGACGTCTTCGGCAGCCTCGTGATCAGCGATATCCGCGATACTGCGACGCAAGTCGGCATTTCGCAGACGATCGGCGGGATTCTCGGCGTTCCCGGCGGCTTCGCCGACGCGGCGACCATCCAGGCATTTGCGGCCGGAAACCCGCTTGCGTTTCAGCAGATCGTCGCGGGCGCTTCGGCTGCGACCGAGCCATTGCTCGGCCTGACTGCACTGCAGTTCCTCTTCCCGTTCCAGAACTGCCCCAACTCGGTAGAATCCTGCAGCACGAACGATGACGATGTGAGCTGGAACGTGCGTCTCGCTTACGAGATTTCGCCGACGCTCAATGTCTATGCAAGCTGGGCGACCGGCTACAAGGCGCCCAGCTTCAACCTCTCGCGTGACAGCCGGCCGTTCCCTGCCGACTTCGCTGCACTTCAGTCGCAGGGGCAGACGGTTCCCAATCTCACTGCGGGTACCCGTTTCGCCGAAGCCGAGAATTCCGAGGTCTTCGAGGTCGGTCTCAAAGGCAATTGGGATTATGCTTCGGCGAACCTGACCGTATTCCAGCAGAACATCGACGACTTCCAGGCAAACTCGTTCACCGGCACGGCCTTCGTGCTCACAAATGCCGGTCGTCAGGAAACCTTCGGTATCGAATTCGACGGCAACGTTCGCCCGACCGAGTCGCTCACGCTCAGTGTCGGTATGACCTATCTCGATGCCGTGTTCGACAGCTATCCGACTTCGGCTGTCGGTGACCTCTCCGGTCAGGCCGTCGCCGGTGTGCCCGAGATTTCGGCAGTGTTCGGGGCGAGCTGGAACAAGGAAATCAACGATGCCGGCGATCGACTGATCCTGCGCGGCGATTTCTCCTATCAGTCGGAAGTGCCTGCGCTCAACGGCTTCACCAACTACATCGAAGTCGATCCGCTCACCGGTATCCCGAACTTCCAGCCGGCACAGGACGTCGCCCAATTCTTCACGCGCGAGGTCAACAGCATGAACGCTTCGGCGACCTATGCCATGGACATGGGGCTGGAGCTGACGGTTTGGGCGCGCAACCTGCTCGATGATCGCTACATTACGACCTTCTTCCCCAGCGTGGCACAGGGCCTGTCGATTTCGGGCTACCCGAACCAGCCGCGCACTTACGGTGTGGCTGCGAAGTTCAAATTCTGATCGCAACAGCGACAAATATCAAATTTGGAAAGGGGGCTTTAGGGCCCCCTTTCTTTTTCATTATACACCTTTTCTATATGTAATATTTGGGAGGATAAATATTAAGGAATAGAATGTATGTATAGTCCATTGTGAATTTAGGGATTTTCATAATGGAAAAGATCTTTTGGCCATATGCGCGCTATTTCGAGTTTGCGGGCCGTTCGGACCGTGCAGAATTCTGGCTATTTAGCCTTTTCACTTGGTCGGTGATGATTGGTTTGTTCGTGGCCGCTGGTGGCCTGAGCGCGATTTCTGCAGATGCGCCCGAAGTGGTCTGGGACGAGCTTTTCATGAGCATTCCATTCCTGTTGATTATCGTATTCGCCATTTTCAGCTTCATTCCCGGCCTCGCCGTAACGGTGAGGCGATTCCATGACGCCGGATTTTCGGGATGGGTCTACTTAGGACTCCTATTGCTCTCGCTGATCCCGGTTATCGGTCTTCTGGCTGATTTGGGCATGCTTGTTATTGCCGTTCTTCCTAGCGTCCAGAGCAACAAATGGGGCGACAATCCCCGGGACGGATGGGAGCGCGAAGGAAACTACGGCTATGACGTTCCCGAACCTGCTGCCCGGCCGAGTGGCGGCGTGCGCTTGCGTTAGAGCGCTCTGAGTGCCTGAGCGGGTTTGGCGCGAAGCAGCGGCAGCGAGCCGCCGACGGCGAATACGAGCACCACGGCAAGGCCGAGGCCCAGCACTGCAAACACCTCGCCCCAGTCGGGCAGCCAGTCGAATTCGAAGAGCTGGGTTACCACGAGCCATGCCGTGAGGCTCCCGAGGCCGAGTGCAACTACGGCCAGCGCTCCTGCCAGCAGGGCGTATTCGGCAAGTTGCATCTTGAGGACTTGCCCGCGATCCGCGCCGAGTACGCGGAGCACTACCGTATCGTAAGTGCGTGAGGCTCTCGCCGCCGCGATCGCACCCAGCAGGACGGCTAGCCCCGCCAGCACGGCCACGCTGGCAGCCGCGAGCGTAGCCAGACCGACCTGTTCGAGGATCGTCCGCGCCTGTTGCAGCACGCCCCCGACCTCGATCACCGAGGTGGAGGGGAATTCGCGCACCAGCGATTGCAGCAGCGGTCCGGTCGGGGTGCCTTCGGTCAATTCTACGGTCGCAGCCAGATTGTGCGGGGTATCGCGCAGGGCATTGGGGCTGAGCACGAAGACGTAGTTGAATCCCATGCTCTCCCAGTCGATCCGGCGGGTATTGGCGATACGCGTCTCGATCTCCGCTCCGAGCACGCCGAAAACCAGTTTGTCGCCGATCTCGAGACCGGCGGCTTGCGCGAAGTCCTCATCGATCGAAACAAGCGCTTCGCCTTCGTACATCGGGCCCCACCAATCGCCCTGACTGACGACATTTCCGTCGGGGACCTGCTCCGAATAGGTCAGGCCGCGCTCGCCGCGCAGCGCCCATGCGCCGTCGGGGATTTCTTCGAGAGTGGAAGTGCGGGTCATGTTGCCCTCGGATCCGAAGGCTAGGACCGAGCCACGCAATGCTGCGACTGCCCGCACCTGCGCTTCGGGATCGGTCTGGGACACCATTGCGCGGAAATCGGCTTCGCGGTCGCGCGGCACGTCGAGCACGAAATAGTCGGGTGCCTGCGCCGGGACGCGGCTTTCGATATTGCCATCGATACTGCTCTGGATTGCGGCAAGCAGGACGAAGGCAGCGAGACCGAAACCCAGAGCGGTGACCAGCGCGCCGGTACTTGATCCGGGACGGTGAATATTCGCGAGGGCCGCGCGAGCGATAGGGCTTTGCGGGCGGGGCAGGGAGGCGGCACCGCGACGAATGAGCCAGCCC
The DNA here is from genome assembly GCA_964407585.1 of uncultured Qipengyuania sp. Taxonomy (GTDB): domain Bacteria; phylum Pseudomonadota; class Alphaproteobacteria; order Sphingomonadales; family Sphingomonadaceae; genus Qipengyuania. Next base: position 8,980 of record CAYOWF010000008.1, on the reverse strand, counting down.
AGCAGAGCCAGCAGGCCGAGCACGACCGCGGCTCCCGCAAGGAAACCGGCGGCAAGGAAGGGGCGGGTCGAGGTCGACAGTGCCAGCACAACGATGGCAGCAAGTCCTGCGGCCACCACAAGCGCGGCGGATTTGTCACGCGCGAGCGGTGACACCCGGGCTCGCATCAGCGCCATGGCTGGGAAATGACGTGCGCGCATCAGCGGTGGCGCAGCGAACACGAGCGCGACCAGCAGGCCGTATGTCGCCGCGAGGAGCAGCGCGCCTGGATCGATCACGAAGCCGGTGTTGACCGGCAGCAGGCCCTCGAGTGCGCTTGCGAGAATCGGCACGATCGCCACCCCGACCGCAAGGCCGGCGAGGCTGCCCACTGCCGAGGCGGCGAGGATCTGCATCGCGTAAATGCGCGAAATGTCGCGGCTGTCGGCTCCGAGTACCTTGAGCGTGGCGACCGACTGCCTGCGGGCGTCGAGATAGGAAGATACGCCCCCGCCGATACCGATGCCCGCGATGACCAGCGCGGCAAGGCCAACCAAAGTAAGGAATTCGCTCATGCGCTCGACGAACCGGTCGGTACCGGGAGCCGCACGATCTGCTGTGTCGATATCGAATCCGGCATCGGGAAAGCGCGCTTCGAGTTCTTCCTCCACCGATTCCAGCTTGCGTGGAGTTTCTAGGGCGACGCGTGTCTTGCTCTGGTACATGGCACCCGGAGCGAGCAGCCCGGCGCGCTCCGGCAGATCTTCGGCCACGATGATCGTGGGGCCCAGCTGGAAACCTTCGCCAAGGCGGTCGGGTTCGTCCTCGATTATGCCGGAAACGGTAAGCCGCTCGGTGCCGATGAGGAATGCATCGCCGCGATCGACGCCAAGGCGGTCGGCGGCTCCCGGTGCCAGATAGGCTTCGTTGCCTGTCGGCGCGGTAGCTTCGCGCCCATCGTCGAGAATCAGCCTGCCGTAGAGCGGATAAGCTCGGTCCACTGCTTTCAGTTCGATCGGTGCAGCCACGTCATCCTTGCGCGCCATGGCCTGCAGTCGCGTACCGGCAGAGACTGTGCCCAGTTCTTCCAGCGCCGCGCGCTCCTCTTCGTTGAGCGAGCGCTGCCACAATTCGATTTGGACATCGCCGCCGAGGAAGGCTTGTCCGTTGGCTGCCAATTCACGCTCGATCGCCGCAGTCAGCGAGCCGATCGCCGCGAGAGCCGCCGTGCCGAGAAAAATACATACCAGGAGGAGGCGCAAACCCTTGAAGCGCGCATTGAGGTCGCGCCGCGCAATTCGCCATGCCGTGGCCCAGCTCATGCGTGCGTGTCGCTCGCGATTTTTCCGTCGCCCAATGTCAGCACGCGTTCGCAATGGTCGGCGAGTTCGGGATCGTGCGTGATGACGAGAAGGGTCGCGCCCGTTTCCTCGCGCCGCCGGAACAGCAGTTCGACGATTTCATGGCCGGTTGCCGCATCGAGATTTCCGGTTGGCTCGTCGGCGAAAATGAGATCGGGGCGCGGCGCAATTGCGCGGGCGATGGCGACGCGTTGCTGCTCGCCACCGGAAAGCTGCTGGGGGTAATGATCGAGCCTGTGACCGAGGCCGACCGCTTCGAGTTCTGCCCTGGCGCGCGCCTGCGCATCCTCTTCGCCCGCCAGTTCCATGGGCGTGGCGACGTTTTCGATCGCTGTCATCGTTGGAAGGAGGTGGAAGGCCTGGAGCACGATGCCGATGCGCCCGCGGCGGGCGCGGGCAAGCGCATCCTCGTCGAGCGCGGCGAAATCCTGCCCGGCAACCTGCAAGGTCCCGCTAGTCGCGCGTTCGAGACCCGAAAGCACGGCCATGAGCGAGCTCTTGCCCGATCCCGAAGGGCCGAGCAGCGCTACGGTCTCGCCCGGTTCGATGGTCAGGTCGAGGCCCTTAAGTATTTCCACCGGTGCTTCGGTGGATCCGAGGGTTAGGCGCAAATCGCGCGCGCAAATCGCATCTTGAGAAGTCGTCACGTGGCTGCGATGGCAGATGGCAACGCGCCATACAAGGAAGCTCGCCGATGCGCCTAAACAGTTTGTCGATACCCGTACTCGCTCTCGCACTTGCCGCTTGCGGCAGTGAGGCACCGCAAGTCGATGCGGCCGATAGCGAAACGCAGGCACCGGCGGACATTGCGGTGGAGGGCGAGGAAGTCCGCATTCTCGCCTTCGGCGATAGCCTTTTTGCCGGGTATAATCTTGCCGAGCACGAGGGCTATCCCGAACAGCTGGAGCGTGGGCTGCGGCAGGAAGGCATCAATGCCCGCGTCGTGGATGCCGGTGTGTCGGGCGACACCAGTGCGGCCGGCCGCCAACGCCTGGGCTTCGTTCTCGACCAGCAGAAGGTAAAGCCCGACCTCGTGATGCTCGAACTGGGTGGCAACGACATGCTGCGTGGACTTGATCCGTCCGATACGCGCGAAAATTTCGAAGCCATGCTCGGCGAATTGCGGAACCGGGAGATTCCGGTGCTCCTGATGGGCATGCGTGCACCGCCGAATTACGGGCCCGAGTACCAGCAGCGCTTCGACGAGCTCTATGCCGAACTTGCGAACGAATACGGCGCCATGCTGGTGCCGTTCTGGCTCGAAAGCATCTACCAGTCTCCGGATCTGTTCCAATCGGACCGGATCCATCCGACTGCCGAGGGCGTCGATATACTGGTGGCCGACACATTGGACGATGTACGGGAAGCGTTGCCCGCAAGCGATTAATTCAGGACGCTCAAATACGTCGAGTTGGTGATCGAGGGGCTTCTTTAGGCTAGACTCGCTCGACGGCACCATCGGATACGCGCCACACGGTCGCCTGATCGGCGATCCGTTCGAACGGGGACAATTCGGTCCCGGTCATCCATACCTGCGCGCCGCTTGCCGCGAGCTGGTCGAACAATGCGGCCCGGCGCACCGGATCGAGATGGGCGGCAACTTCGTCGAGCAGCAACACACCGGCACGCCCGCGGGCGGCGAGCGCGGCATGGGCGAGCGTGATCGCGACGAGCATGGCCTTTTGTTCGCCGGTCGAACTTTGGGCCGCCGGTACGCGCTTGGCGGCATGGACCACTTCCAGCTCGTCGCGATGCGGACCGACGAGTGTACGCTGTGCCGCACGGTCGCGCTGGCGCCCATCGAAGAGCGCCTGCGACAGTGCTTCGGGATTTTCGGCGCCACCGGGAGCATAGGTGAGGGCAGGGCGGGCGAAAGGCTCGCTCGGCATATGTGCAATGCCCGCCATCAGCCTGTCGACCAGTGCCATTCGGCCCGCAATCAGCCTGCCGCCATGTTCGACCATTTGCGCTTCGATGGCATCGAGCCAGGCGCTTTCGGGCGCACGCTCGTCCGACAGCAGGCGATTGCGTTCGCGTAGCGCGGCTTCGTAGCGCGCTGCATGGGAGGCGTGCGCCGGGTCGATTGCCAGCGCCATGCGGTCCACGAAACGGCGCCGGTCTGCCGCGGGGCCGGTGAAAAGGCCGTCCATGGCCGGAGTTAGCCAGGTCAGGGCAACCCATTCGCCCAGAGTGGTCGCGGTGCTATCCGCGCCGTTGATCCGCACCTTTCGCCGCGCGGGTTGTGCGCTCTCCGAAAACGTGGCCAGGCGAACCTGCTCTTCATCCCCTGTCGCCAGGCTGGCTCCGATGCCGAATCCTTCCTGCGCCCCATACTGGACAAGCTCGGCGAGATTGGCGCGTCTAAGGCCTCGTCCGGGAGCTAGAAGGGACAGCGCCTCGAGCACATTGGTCTTCCCCGCGCCATTCTCTCCCACAAGCAAGTTGAAACGCGACGTTCCACCCAGTTCGGTGGCGCCGTGATTGCGGAAACGAGTGAGGGAAATGCGGTCGAGCATGGAGGAATAGAGCCCTAGCGCGGGGGCGACCCGCTAACCAGCCGAAAGGCAGTTTCTAATAGTTGGGAAAAATTACCAACCTTTCGGATTGATGAACGGCGCCAGTGCCATCGGTTAAAGAAAGAACCTTGGAATTCTGCGGTTTTTCAAGTTTGGCACGCCCGTTGCAAAGCTGTTGGTGTCCCCCGGATGGTCCGGTGGACCGACCAAGGTTCAAGGGAATTACAACAATGTTCGCTTTCGATTTTTCTGAAAACAAGGCTTTCGCATCGGTCTTCGCAATCGGCGCTTCGGCCCTCCTGATGGCGATGGCCATCATCCCCGCTTCGCCTGCCGGCCTTTTGGCCTGATCCGGCAAGCCAACCCCCACACGCAAAGGAAAGGAATTATGTTCGATCTCGATAACTCTGGCGGAAAGCTGCTCGCAGCCGTTTTCTCGCTCGCCATCTCGGCCTGCTTCTTCGCAACGGCCATCATCCCCGCCTCGCCCAATGGAGTTCTGGTATGAGCCAGCTGAAATTTCGTGAGAACGACAACTCTGTCCGTCCGTCGGAAGGCTTCCGCCTCGATCACCAGCGCGGCAAGCTGATGGGAGTATGCTCCGGCATTTCGCGCTACACCGGTATCGACACCACCTGGGTTCGCATCGCCTTCGTCATCGGTGCTTTCCTGAGCGTCGGGACCGCTGCCCTCATCTACCTCGCGATCGGCCTGATCGCGGATTGAGTTCGACTTCCTGCGTCATCCCAGCACCAGCTGGGATCGGATGCAGCGAAGTCGGACTTGATTTCCAGCAACCCCGGCATAGCCGGGATGACGCCCTGGGGCGTCACATGGCCGAGATACCGCCGTCGAGCTTAAGCTCCGCACCGGTCATGAACTTGCTCTCGTCGCTGGCGAGATAGACCACCGCATTCGCGATATCGTCCGGCTCCCCGACCTTGCGGAGGGGAATCTGCCGGGCGAGCTTTTCCATCAGTACGCCCTTGTCGAGGCTATGCGATTTCGCCGTGCCATCGAGGATCGGCGTGTCGACGAACGTCGGATGCACGGAGTTGCATCGGATATTCATATTGTTCTTCGCGCAGTGCAGCGCGATCGACTTGGACAGCATCCACACTGCCGCCTTGCTGGAATTATAGGCAGGCATGGTGTCGCTGGCGATAAGGCCGGCGATGCTCGAGATATTGATGATGGAGCCGGGCGCATGCTCGCGCATCAGCGGCAGCGCCTTCTGGCAACCATGGAAGATGGAATCGACATTGACCGCAAAGCAGCGCTTCCAGTCGTCGAAATCGCAGGTTTCGATATTCCCGGCCACGCCGATACCGGCATTGTTCACCAGGACATTGAGGCCGCCGAGATTTTCGCGTGCCGCATCGACTGCCGCTTCCCATGCATCAGGGTCGGTTACATCGTGCTGCAGAGAAAAGGCGGTGCCGTCGCCTGACGCTTCGACGATCAGTTCGGCCGTTTCGGCAGCACCTTCACCGTTCATATCGGTGCAGAGAACGCGCGCGCCTTCTTCGGCAAGCCTGCGGGCATGGGCCCGTCCAAGTCCCTGAGCCGCACCCGTGACCAGCGCCAGCTTTCCCTCGCAGCGACCTGCCATATTCACTCTCCCTCGATAATGCCTTGTCCCAGCAGCAGGAGCATACGCACGTCCACGCCGCAACCTTGGTTTCGCTTGCCCTCCAGAAAGCCGCGCAATCCCGCAAGCGGGACGCGGTGAACGGTGATGTTCTCCCCGTCCACACCCCCGCCTTCGCCGGTTCTGGTAAGGCCGCGCGCACGGACCAGCGTGAAGCTCTCGCTCACCATGCCGGGTGAAGAATAGAAACAGCCCAAGTCTTCCAGCGTGTCGGCGCGGAAACCCGTCTCCTCTTCGAGCTCGCGGCCGGCAGCGGCGAGCGGGTCTTCATCCTCGGCACCGTCGTCATCTCCGATGAGGCCGGCTGGCAATTCGATGCAGTTACACCCCAGCGGTACGCGATATTGCTCGACCAGCAGGACATGGTCTTCCTCGTCCACCGCCAGGATGACGGCTGCACGAATTCCGCGACTTCGAGAGACATATTCCCAGCGACCGCGCTTCTTCGCCGTGACGAACCGGCCCTGCCACATCACCTCTTCGGACGCATCGTGGTCGGGAACGGCCATGATCAGACTTCGATGAGCCGGTCGGGCAGTTCGTTCTGGTCGTCCTCGTCGCGCGGGAAATGCTCGCTCAGAACCTTCCCCACATCGCGGACCCCTGCGGCGAGGCCTTCCGCTACGCGGCCACGGCTGACTTCCGCCAGCATGTCGACCATGGCCTCGCCCCAGATTTCAGCCGGGACGCGCGTGGCGATGGCTTCATCCGCGACGATTTCCGCACGGTGTTCACGCATCGAAAGGTAGAGCAATACGCCGGTGCGCCCATGCGTTCGGCGTTCCGCTCCGACCTTGAAATGCCGGATGGCAGCCTCGCGCACGCGTTGGTCGGTAACGGGTGATGGAATAAGCTTGAATTTGAGCGGTTGCCATCGCTGGAGCGCCAGCAGGCCGAGGAATGTGACAAGGCCTACGAGGAGAACCACCGTCACGAACTCGCCCATCGTCCATTCGCCCGACCAGCCGCCGCGCATCCGGTCGATCTGGGCGAGGAAGAATTCCGGAAAGGCGGCAAATACGCTCATGGCAGTGAAGGCAAAGCCGGCGGCCCACCACAGGGCGACATCGGTATAGCCATCGGACCGGTCGGCTAGGACGGTGACGATTTCGCCGCTCGTGATCTGCTCCGCCTCGGCAACTGCCGAGGTGACTATGGCGTGCTGTTTTTCGTCGAGATATCCCATCTACCAGCCCCCCGATGCGCCGCCGCCGTTGAAGCCTCCGCCACCGCCGCCGAAGCCGCCGAAACCACCGCCGCCGCCTCCGCCAAAACCGCCACCGCCGCCCCAGCCGCCGCGGTTGTTATCGCTAAGGCCCCGGGCGATCGCCTTGCCCGCTTCCCACAGGATGATGTCTCGCGCAGTGTCGCCCCACGGACCGCGGCGATAACGGCGCGCTACCCGCCGTCCGCCGCGAAGGGACGGAAGAATGAAGAAGAAGAACAGGAAGGCGATCCAGATCAGCGTGCCGACCGGGAATCCGCCTTCGCTGGCACGCTCTTTCTCGGCAGCGGCTTCGGCTTCTGCCACTGCGGCGGCTTCCACCGGGTCCATATCGAGGCGTGTGATCATCTCTTCGACGGCGCGCTCGATACCGCCCGCGAAGTTGCCTTCGCGAAAGGCCGGGCGCAGCGTATTGCGGATAATCCTGCCCGACGAGATGTCGGTCAGCGTTCCCTGGACGCCGCGTGATGTCTTGATTGCCATCTTCCGGTCGTCGCGGGCGATATAGAGCAGCACGCCCTGTTCGGTCTCTACTCCCCCGATGCCCCAGAATTCCGCCAGATCGCGCGAATAGAGGTCGATGTCGCGCCCGTTGGTGCTGGGTTCGGTGGCGACGACGATCGCCCGACCGGTCTCGCGATTGTAACTCGTGAGGCGCTCGGACAACCGGGCTTCCTCTGCAGCCGGGATCAGGTCGGCCGCGTCATAGATCGGCCCTTCCGGGCGGGCAGGGAATTCCTGCGCCAATACCGGCGACGCGAAGGTCGCCAGTGCCAGCGCCAACAAGGTGAAGATGCGGGTCACGCCCTATGCAGCCTTGCTATCAGTTTCCGCTGGGCCCCGGATCCATGTCGCCGAAGTCGACCGTCGGCGCGGTCTGCGCTGCAGCATCGGCCTGGAAGGTTTCCATCGGTTCCGCACCATGGATGATATTCGCGCCGATCGTGTCGGGGAAGGTGCGGATGGTGGTGTTGTAGGCCTGGACTGCCTCATTGTACCTGGTGCGCGCATTGTCGATGCGGTTTTCGGTCCCTTCGAGCGAGACCATCAGGTCCGCGAAGCGCTGCTGGCTTTGCAGTTCGGGGTATCTTTCGACCACCACCATCAGACGGCTGAGCGCGCTGCCCAAATTGCCCTGCGCCTGCTCATAAGCGCGGAACTTCTCGGCATCGCCAAGATCGTTGGCATCGATGGTGGTCTGCGTTGCCGAAGCGCGCGCTTCGATGACCTGCGTGAGGATTTCCTCTTCCGAACTCGCCGCTGCTCGTACGGTGGAAACGAGGTTGGGAATCAGGTCGGCGCGGCGCTGATAGGCGCTTTGCACGTCGGCCCAGCGCGCCTTGGCATTTTCTTCCGCGGCGGGCACGGAATTGATACCGCAGGCTGACAAGGCGAGTGCAAATGCACCGAGCAGGAATAGGCGCAAAGTGTGGACGCGGTTCATAGCGGAAACTCCCCTGGGATAGCCTGGAAGGCAAACTGTCTTATCGAGATAGCACGGGGCGCGGGTCTTTCAAGCGAAGCGGGCTTGAGAGTGCGGAATTGTCATGCCACTACACCCGGCAGGTACAAACCGGGTTGCTGGAGGGACTAGGCATGCTCAAGGATTTCAAGGCTTTCATCGCAAAGGGCAATGTGATGGATCTGGCCGTCGCCGTCATCATCGGCGCGGCTTTCGGCGCGATCGTGAAATCGCTGACCGATGAAATCATCATGCCGGTCATCGGCGCCATATTCGGCGGCGCGGATTTCTCCCGCTATTTCATCCTGCTCGATGTGCCCGAAGGCTATGAAGGGGCGCTGGACGACTATGCCGCCCTGCAGGAGGCGGGAGCGGCAATGATCGGCTACGGCAGTTTCATCACCGCCGTGATCAATTTCGTCATCCTCGCTTTCATCGTCTTCCTGCTGGTGCGCTACGCCAAGAAGGTGATGGCGGAGTTCGAGCAGAAGGAAGAGGCGGCACCGGCAGGGCCGAGCGAGCTCGATATCCTCAAGGAAATCCGCGACGAACTGCGCGCCGCGCGGCCCGACTATGCGTCCGAAGAAGGGCCGATGGGATAACTCTTTTTGCGCAAGGGTCGGACCTGTGTCCGACCCTTGCGGCGGCGCTCTCCGCATCCGACAGGGAACGCGGGTACACTTCACATTAAGCGATGGATCGCTATATGGGTCGTGCCGGTTTCGACCGGATATGGCGATAAATTGCGCTGTGCAATAGGTACAACGGACCCGGGGGCAGTACCCG
>CAYOWF010000007.1:0-27284 GCA_964407585.1 uncultured Qipengyuania sp. | reverse complement strand
GGTTGACCTGCAGCGGCGTCGCCATGCGCAGGCGGCTGATGACGTTCTGGCCTTCACCCACATAGGCTTCGACCAGCGCTTGTGCGTCGGCGGCATCTTCGGGAGCTGCAACCGTACCCGTCAGCAGGACCGTGTTGTTGCCCATCGTTGCCACGTTGATCTTCGCCTGCGGCATAGCCAGGGCGAGCATCTGGTCGATGCTGCCGATGTTCGAGCCCACCCGGACGGTCGAGGCCCAGATGATGTCGCCGGCCGCATTGCTGGCATAGACGGTGGTTTCACCGCCCGACTTGCCGAACAGGTACAGCTGGCGCTGCGACTTGATCTGCACGTCGGCCACGGCATCGTTGGAGATGAAGACATCGGCCATCGTGCCGGGTACGTTGACGAGTTCGCCGGCACCGATCGAAAGCACGATCTCGCTGCTGGGCTTGACGACCGACTGGGCCGTAGCCGTGGTCGTCGGGACTGCTGCCAGCGGCGCGAGGGCCATACTGGCAAGCAGGAGTTTTGTGGTAAGACGACGTTTCATGGAATTGCCCCCTGAATGGCTTCCTGTCTGTTCTGTTTTCAACGGAGAGTGCTCAGTCCGACCGGGACGGTCTTGCCCGCCTTGGCCGTACCGCTGGTGACTGCCGCGGTGAGTCCACCGACGCGGCCGACGGTCACTGCTTCGGCATTGCGGCCACGCGTCACGATGACGGTCGGGCCCTTGCGAACCGGTGCAGCATTGCCGCCGCCACCATTTCCGCCACCGCCGCTGCTGCGGCCTTCTGCGGGAACCGAGCTGCGCTGGAAGCGCGAGACGTCGCCGCCGGTGACATAGGTGCTCTTGCCGTCGTCCGGACGACCTGCGACTTCGCGGATCAGAGCTTCTTCCTCTTCGGGCGTAGCGCCTTCGGGGATGACCAGCTCGCCTGCTGCGATGGCCTTGTCGAGTTCGCCCTGGCTATCGGCCAGCGGACGCAGCGCGAGGCTGAGCGTGCCGAGGGTCTGCGCGACGGCGATCTTTTCGGCGATCGTCGGCGTCACTTCCATGGTCACGGTGCGGAAAGCGCGGACAACGGTCTTGCCGTCTTTCGTGTGCTGCGTGGTCGTCTGGTCGGTCGCGAGGACGCGAAGGTTACGAAGGATGGTTTCCGATGCTTTCAGCGCAGGGCCTTCACCGCCACCGACCGACTGGGTCAGAACCATATCGACGCGGTCACCCGGGAAGACGAAGCCGGCGACACCGGCCTTCGCATCGACGGGTACCGTGATGGCGCGCATGCCCGGCGTAAGAGCCGCAGCAAGGAAGCCACGATCGCCGGGACGAACGAGCGACCCCTGCGTGACCGGTTCACCCGCCGTGACATTGTGGCGGACCACAGTGCCGATCAGCTTGGTGACGTCAGCCTCGCCGTCGAGGAAGTAGGCGTCCTGCACCAGTTCTTCGGGCCACAGCTGGAAGCCGATGGCATCTGCCGTGATGATGGTACCTGCGGGCAGCGCACGCTGCGCCACGAGTACCTTGGGTCCCTGTGCTTCGACCACCGCAGCGGCCTCTGCCTGCGGAGCTGCTGCTCCGGCGAACATGCTGCGGGCAACAAGTGCGGTACCGATCGCAACGATCAGTGCGCCAACCAGCAGAACAAGCTTCTTCCTATCCATGGCTTTTAAGCCCCCTCGTATGGCCCGCCGAGATTCGGATGCGGGCAGCTATGGTTTCCATCAGTAAGCGCCGATTGGTTAAGATCGGGTTTCAGCCGACCGTAGTGTTCGAGATCCCTGCGACGAGCCCTCCGCCGACGATCCAAAGACCGGCCAGCGAGATGGCGAGCCCGTAGGGCACGCGCGGCTGGTGGTCGTGGCGGCGGATGATGCGGATGGATGCGAGCGTGACGACGGCCAGGACGGCGATCGGCACCATGGCGACCAGGATCGACATGGTCGGATTCGATCCGAGCGAATCGATCAACGGCTGCGGGACCGCCAGCTTCGGGCCGCCCAGGACGGCGCTGGCGAAATTGGCAGCAACGAGCGTGCAGGCGATGAGCAGGGTGGTGTCGCGTACGGGCTTGGCACCCACGACGCGTGAATGGGCCACGCCCCAGATGCCCATGGCCAGTGTCAGGACCCAGCCGAGCATGGCCATGATCAGGACGAGGCCGAGGAAATTGCTCGGCGGGAACCACAGGGCGAGCGCGGTCAGCAGTTTCACGTCGCCGCCGCCCATCTGGCGGATGGCGAAGAACAGCGCGCACACGGCAAAGGTTATGGCGGCAACTCCCAACTGGTATCCCACGCCCGGCCACAGCGACAATCCGCTGACCCACCAATAGAATGGCGCGCCGGCTGCGATGGCGATATTAAGCTTGTTGGCGATCGTGCGGCTCTTGAGATCGGTGAATGCCGCGATCAGCAGCGCCATTGCCAAGGCGCCGAGGAGTACATAGGTGAGAATCTGTTGGTCCATGACCTGCCCTGCGAATATCTATCGGGCGCAAGGGCTACCGAAACATGCTTACCAAAGGGTAACCATGGATCGGATTTCGCAACGGAGGTTCCTATCCCGGCAGTCACCGAAACACGCAACGGCGATGCGATCGACCGTCGGACCATTCCTCCAGAAGCGGTGGAAAGCCGCTGGCAGGCGGGGGACGGACATGAGCTGCGCCGTATCGACTGGCCGGGCGCGGGCGGCGGGGTTCGCGGCTCGATCCTGTTCTTTCCGGGACGCGGAGATTTCTACGAAAAATATCTGGAAAGCCTCGAAGAATGGCACCGGGCAGGGTGGAAGGTAACGGCCGCGGACTGGCGGGGGCAGGCCGGCTCCGGGCGCCTGGGTGACGATGCGGTGACCGGCCATGTCGAGGATTTCGACGTCTGGGTCGCCGACCTCGAACGGTTCTGGAAAGCCTGGAAGACCGATACAGCCGGCCCGCATGTACTGATCGCCCATTCGATGGGCGGGCATATCGTCATGCGCGCGCTCATCGACCGGGCCGTCGATCCCGATGCCGTGGTCCTGTCGGCTCCCATGCTCGGCATGGCCGGCCCGCCGCTGCCGCTTTCGCTGCTGCATGGGGTCGCGAAGACCATGATCCGGGTGGGATCCCCCAAGCGACCGGCATGGAAATGGAGCGAGAAGCCCGGCGAAGTGCCTGCCCGCCGCCGGGACCTGCTGACGCATGACGATGCGCGCTACGAAGACGAACTCTACTGGCGCGAGAAACGGCCCGAACTTGCCATGGGACCGGGAAGCTGGGGCTGGGTGGAACGCGCCTATGCCTCCACGCGCGAGCTGGAAGCTCCCGGCGCGATGGAGAAGGTGGATGTGCCGGTGCTGGTCCTTTCCACCGCCAACGACAAGCTGGTGAAGCATGAAGCTGCGGCACGGGCCGCCGAACGCCTGCCGCAAGGCGAACTGGTCGCTTACGGCGACGAAGCACATCACGAAATCCTGCGTGAAGTTCCGGAAGTGCGCGACAGGGCTATGGACGCCATCGCAAGCTTCCTCGACCGGGTGGTTCCCGCAAGGCAGTGACCCGTTTCGATTTCGCCTTGATCGGGGCCGGCATTGCCGGTTCGAGCCTTGCCGCCGAACTTGCCCAAAGCGGGGCAAGCGTGCTGATGCTCGAGGCCGAAGACCGGCCCGGCTACCATGCCACTGGGCGCTCCGCCGCATTTTGGGAAGAGTGCTACGGTGGCCCGGAACTGGTCCCGCTCACGCTCGCTTCGGGCGATTATTTGCGCGAACACGGTTTCCTCACGCAGCGCGGCGCTCTCTATATAGGGCGGGAGGAGGATGCGGGGCAGCTCGACGCCTTCATGCAGCGGTTCGGCAATACGGGTGCGACTATCGAACGGCTCGACCGCGCGGCTCTGCAAGCCCGGCTCTCAGGGCTGCGCGAGGACTGGACCGGTGCCATCTGGGAGCCGGCCTGCGCGGATATCGATGTCGCCGGGCTGCACGCGCATTATCTTGCCAATGCACGCAAGGCCGGTGCCAAGCTCGAATGCCGCGCGCGGGTATCGCACATCGAGCGCCTGTCGGGGGATTGGTCTATCGCATGCGAAGACGGTCGCCGCTTTGAAGCGTCGACCATCGTGAATGCCGCAGGGGCATGGGCCGACGGGGTGGCGGAAATGGCCGGGGCGAGGCCGCTCGGCATCAAGCCGTTGCTGCGAACCGTCGCACAATTGCGAACCGATCCGGCGCCGGATCCGGACCAGCCGCTCGTGCTCGACATTTCCGGGCGCTTCTATTTCAAGCCCGAGGCGGGCCGGTTGTGGCTCAGCCCTCATGACGAGCAACCCAGCCCGCCTTGCGATGCCGCGCCCGACGAAATTTCGGTCGCCCAGGCCATCGATCAGCTTCAGCAGGTGGTCGACTGGTCGATCGAGGCGGTGGAACGGCGCTGGGCAGGTCTGCGCAGCTTCGCGCCCGACCGCCTGCCGGTCTACGGCCACGATCCGGAAGTCGAGGGCTTTGCTTGGTTTGCCGGGCAGGGCGGCTATGGGATCCAGACCTCGCCTGCCGCCGCGCGCCTTGGCGCACAGCTCCTTCTCGGGCGTGACCGGGACGACATGACCCGCAGCCTCGATGCGGCGCTTTATGACCCCGCCCGCTTCCACTAGCCATGCCGCGACGGTTTGCTAGGGTGGCTCTCCAACCGATTCCGCAACCATCGATGGGAGATTATCCAGTGAGTCACCATTTCGAAATTTACAAGGACAAGGCGGGCGAGTTTCGTGTCCGCTTCAAATACAATTCCGAAGTGATGTTCTCGACCGAGGGTTACAGCTCGAAGGAAAGCGCGAAGAACGCGATCGAATCGATCAAGAAGAACGGCCCCGGCGCCGACACCGTCGACAACTCCTGACCTAGCAATCGTCGCCAGCGGCGAGGGCTTCGGCCGCGTCGCTGGCGAGCTGGTCCACCCGCTCGTTTTCCGCATGGCCCGAGTGGCCCTTGACCCAGTGCCAGGTCACCTGGTGCTTGCTTCTTAGCGCGTCCAGTTCGCGCCACAGGTCCTCGTTGACGACCGGCTTCTTGGCTGCGTTCTTCCAGCCCTTCCGCTTCCACCCGTGAATCCAGTTGGTGATGCCGTCGATCAGATATTTGCTGTCGGTGTGCAGCAACACCTCGCACGGTTCCCTCAGCGCTTCCAGCGCGCGGATGGCGGCGGTCATTTCCATGCGGTTGTTGGTGGTCCGGGCCTCGCTGCCCGACATTTCCTTTTCATGACCGCCCATGCGCAGCAGCGCGCCCCATCCGCCGGGACCCGGATTGCCCTTGCAGGCGCCGTCGGTGAAAATCTCGACTGTCTTCATAGGAAAGCGCCTCTAGCGGCTGCGCGCGTTCACGCAAATGCCGCCGCGCCCTTCTCGGCATAGAAATCCCACCGACGAGCGAAATCCATCGGATCCTTGCGCAGGACATGCGCGTCGCTCGGCGTATCGAGCCAGTCCTCGGCACGGCTGGCCACGAACCGCAGGCATGCGCCCTGCGCGAGCAGCGGAAGTGCCGCGCGTTCGGCGGGGCCCAATTCGCGCACGCTTTCGTAACCTTCGATCAGGGCTGCGCCGACCTCGCGGTCGAAATTCTCGCCCCGTTTGTCGAAGCACCATGCGGCATGGGTCACCGCCACGTCGTAGGCCATCATGTCGCGGGCGGCGAAGTAGAAATCGATCATGCCCGAAACCCTCTCGCCCAGCATGAGGACGTTGTCCGGGAACAGGTCGGAATGGATGATCGACGTGGGCAGCGAATCCGGCCAATGTTCCACGATTGCGCGCGCCCGGTCGATGGTGGGGGGAAGGGCGGGATCGATTTCGCCCAGTCCTTCGACACCGCATGTTTCGAGGATCTTCGCCGTATCCTGCGGCGTCAGGTCGTTGTCCCTGTCCCCGGCGAAATCCCTTGCCGCCAGATGGACCTCCGCCAGCGCCGCTCCAACGGCGCGTGCCTGCAAAGCGGTCGGGCGATTGGGCGACACGCCCGGGAGGAATTCGATCAGTGCCACGGCCTTGCCGTCCACGTCGCGCCAGGCGGCGCCCGACCGGTCGTGGATGGTCGCCGGCACCGCGCACCCGGCGGCGGCCAGATGGTCGAGCAAGCCGAGGAAGAACGGCAGTTGCGCGATGTCGATGCGCCGTTCGTACATGGTCAGGATGAAGCGGCCTTGCGTGGTCTCGACCAGCCAGTTCGAATTGGAGACACCCTCGGCGATGCCCTTCGCCGAAACCAATTCGCCGACGTCGTATTCGGCGATCAGCCGCGCGAGCTCTTCCGCGCCGAGATGGGTGTAGACCGCCACCTATTCGGTAAGCTGGCGCGGCAGCTTGAACACCATGTTCTCTTCCGCCGAAACCACCGGCTGCTCGTCGACCAGCCGCCATTCGGACAGTCGGTCGACCACTTCGCGGACCAGCTTCTCCGGTGCCGAGGCACCGGCGGTGAGGCCCAGCGTACCCACGCCCTCTAGCCATTCGGGCTGAATTTCGTCGGCGCGCTGGATAAGCTTCGCATCGCAGCCCAGCCGTTCGGCCACTTCGACCAGCCGCAGGGAATTGGACGAATTCGGCGCACCGATGACCAGTACGAGATCGCTCGACGGGGCGATGATCTTCACCGCGGCCTGCCGGTTGCTGGTGGCGTAGCAGATGTCTTCCGCCTTGGGCGCGACGATCTGCGGATAGCGCGCTTCGAGAGCGTCGGTAATTTCGCGCGTATCGTCGACCGACAGCGTCGTCTGGGTGAGATAGGACAGATCGTCCTCGGTGGTGAAGTCGAGCTTGGCCACGTCCTCCACCGTCTCGACGAGCGTGATCCGGCCGTCGGGAACCTGGCCCATCGTGCCGATCACCTCCGGATGGCCCGCATGGCCGATGAACAGGATGTGCTGGCCCTTTTCGATCTGGCGTTCGGCCTGGCGATGGACCTTGCTCACCAGCGGGCAGGTCGCATCGACATAGAGCAGCTTGCGCCGGTCGGCCTCGGCGGGGACCGATTTGGGCACGCCGTGGGCGGAAAAGACCACCGGGGCATCGTCCGGCACTTCGTCGAGCTCCTCGACGAACACCGCGCCCTTGGCCTTCAGCGTATCGACCACATAGCGGTTGTGGACGATTTCGTGCCGCACATAGACCGGCGCGCCATATTTCTCGAGCGCGCGCTCGACGATCTCGATCGCCCGGTCGACCCCGGCGCAAAATCCGCGTGGTGCGGCAATCAACAGCTTCAGCGGCAGGCGCGGATCGCCATTGTCAGGGGCAGGGCCCGAATTTTCATTCGTGGATGGAAAGGGAGCGTTCATAACCGTCCCCCTAGCGCTTTGCATCGCGCCAAGCTAGGGGACGCGAGCCCTCTCGGGGGCCATGCATACGAAACTTGAGGAATGCCGCAGACATGAACACTCGTACTCGCCTCCTGATTGCCCTTGGAATGGGTCTTGCGCTCGCAGGATGCAGGTCCTCCGGTGAACTGGTGGTTGACGCGGGCGGCGCGGGCATCACGGCCCTGCGGACGGCCTGCCCCGCAGTAGGCATTCCCGATTACACCGGCGATGTGACGCTGTTCCGCAGCGAGACCTCGAAGACCCTCGCGGACCTCGACGTCACCGCGGCCATGACCGATCTCACCTCGACCTGCAACGAATCTGCCGACCGGGTCTATAGCGAAGCGACCTTCAATGTCGTCGCCCGCCGCGCCGACGTGCGCGGTGCGCGCAGCGTGCAACTGCCCTATTTCACCACCGTCCTGCGCGGCGGCAGCGCGGTCGTCTCCAAGCGAGTCGGCACCGTGACGCTCAATTTCGCCGATGGTGAAGAGCGTGCGATCGCCACCGGCAAGGCCGGCGCTTTCGTAAACCGCGCCGAAGCCACGCTGCCGGAGGATATCCGCGAAAGAATCACGCGCAAGCGCAAGCCGGGCGATCCCGATGCAGCGCTCGATCCCTTGGCGGATCCCGAAGTCCGCGCCGCCGTCCAGCGTGCAACCTTCGAACTGCTCGTCGGCTTCCAGCTGACGCAGGACCAGCTGCGCTACAACGCGACCCGCTAAGCGGCGCAGTCGCTCTGGCATCTTGCGATTCTGCGCCAATCGTCTAGGCGCGCGAGCATGTCCGACATCCAGACACTCCACGCCGGTTTCGCGGCGAAAATCGACGCAGTTCTCAACGCCCTCGAGATGGAAGGCCAGCTTCCGCCCGAAACCAATCGTTCGGGCGTAACGGTAGAGCCGCCGCGCGATGCTTCGCATGGCGACCTGGCGACCAATGCCGCCATGGTGCTCGCCAAGCAGGCGAAGACCAATCCGCGCGCGCTGGCCGAACTGATCGTCGAGCACCTGCGGCGCGAACCCGACGTCACCGAGGCCGAAATTGCCGGACCCGGCTTCATCAACCTGCGCCTGTCGGACCAGGCCTGGCTGCGCGAACTGGCAGCCATCGCCGCACTGGGCGAAGACTATGGCCGCTCGCCAATCGGTGGCGGGCAGACGGTCAATGTCGAATACGTCTCGGCCAATCCGACCGGTCCGATGCACATGGGGCATTGCCGCGGTGCAGTGGTGGGCGATGCGCTGGCCGGGCTGCTCGAATTCTCCGGCCACAAGGTCACGCGCGAATATTACGTCAACGATGCCGGCGGACAGGTCGATGTGCTCGCCCGTTCGGCGCATCTGCGGTACCGCGAGGCGCTGGGCGAAGACATCGGCGCCATTCCCGAAGGGCTGTATCCGGGCGAATATCTGAAGCCGGTGGGCGAAAGGCTCGCACAGGAGTTCGGTCCCGCCTACAAGGACGCTCCCGAAGGCGAATGGCTGGAGCTGTTTCGCGAGCGTTCGGTCGACGCGATGATGGACATGATTCGCGAAGACCTCGCGCTGCTCGGCATCCATCACGACCTGTTTTCCTCGGAAGCCAGACTGCAGGCAGCCGGAAAGCCCGAAGAGGCGGAAGCCTGGCTGCGCGAACACGGCTTCGTTTACGATGGCGTGCTCGAAGCGCCCAAGGGCAAGGCCCCGCCCGAAGACTGGGAGCCGGTCGAACTGCCGCTGTTCCGCTCGACCGAATTCGGCGACGACCAGGACCGCCCGATCAAGAAATCGAACGGGGCATGGACCTATTTCGGTGCCGACCTCGCCTATCATTTCCAGAAGGCGGAAACCGCCGATGCTCTGATCGACATCTGGGGTGCCGACCATGCGGGTACGGTGAAGCGGATCAAGGCCGCCGTCGCCGCGCTGACCAAGGGCGCCGGGCGCGACGTGCCGTTCGACGTCAAGCTGGTGCAGATGGTCAATCTGATGCGCGACGGAGAACCGGTGAAAATGTCCAAGCGGGCGGGGACATTCGTGACGCTGGCGGACGTGGTGAAGGAAGTGGGCAAGGACGTGGTGCGCTTCACCATGCTGACCCGCAAGCCCGAAGCGCAGATGGAATTCGACTTCGCCAAGGTGGTCGAAGCCAGCAAGGACAATCCGGTCTTCTACCTGCAATATGCGCATGCCCGCATCCGCTCGACGCTGCGCAAGGCGGGTGTCGAGCCGAGCGATGCGCATCTCGATCGTCTCGGGCAGGACGAGCTCGCACTGGTCCGCGAAGCGGCACAGTTCCCGCGTGTGGTCGAAGCTGCCGCCAAGGCGCGCGAACCGCATCGCATCGCCTTTTTCCTCGGCGACCTCGCTGCCGCCTTCCACAGCTTCTGGAATGCGGGTAACGATGATCCTGCAAAGCGGATTATCCAGGAGGACGATCCCGAACTTACCGCCGCCCGGCTATTCGTGGCGGCACAGGTCGGGCAGGTAATCCGCAACGGGCTCGGCATATTGGGTGTCGAAGCGGTGGAGGAGATGTAGGTCGATGGCGCGTCCGCCCTACGAACATGACGAGGACTGGGATGCAGCCGATCTCGAACTGATCGAGAGCGACGAGCGCCTGCCCTGGCTCGAGGCTGAAGAAGAGGACGGGAGCGAGGCGGGTTTCGCTACTTCGCGGCTGGTCATGCTGGGCGTTTTCTCGCTCGTGGTAGTGGGGGCGCTGGTGGCGATCGCCTGGTTTGCGCTCGGCGCGACGAGCGACGAACCGCCGGCCGACGGGAGCCTCGTCGAAGCGCCTGAAGGACCGTACAAGACCAAGCCCGAAGATCCGGGCGGCAAGGTCCATGCGGGCACGGGCGATACCAGTTTCGCAGTGGGTGAAGGCCAGACGCGCGAAAGCAAGCTGGCGGACAGGCCGTCCACTGCCCGGCCGGCAGAGGATGCGGCCGGTCCTTCGCTAGCCACCACGCTCAACGAAGGCCCACGCACGCCGGAACCCACGGGCGTCGCCGTACAGGTCGGTGCCTTCCCCAAACGCTCCGACGCGCAGGAAGCCTGGGGCCGCCTGATGCGTCAGACCGAGGCGCTGAACGGCGTTCGCCACCGCGTGGTCGAGGCGCAGGTCGATATCGGCACCGTCTACCGCCTGCAGGCGATGACGGGGGACCGGGCATCGGCGAAGGCGCTTTGCGACCGGTTGAAAGGCGACGGACTCGCCTGTTTCGTCAAATAAACGCCGCTTTGCGCTCGTCCTGCCTTAATTTCCACACCTGACGACTCCGCCCAGCTTGGCAATCGGGGCGAAAAGCAGCAGCATCCGCCCATGACGCCCGCCATTTTCGGCATATCCGGTCTCGCCCTGACGGCCGACGAACGCGCCTTCTTCCGGGAGGCCGATCCGGCGGGCTACATCCTGTTTGCCCGGAATTGCGAAACGCGCGACCAGCTCCGCCGCCTGACCGATGACCTGCGGAGCATCCACGGGCGCGACCGGCTGATCGTGTCGATCGACCAGGAAGGCGGGCGCGTCGCGCGGATGAAACCGCCCGAATGGCCGAAATATCCGGCGGGCGAGGTCTTCGCCAGGCTCTTCGAAATCGCGCCCGCCTCTGCGATCGAGGCGGCGCGGGTCAATGCGGAAGCTATGGCGCGCGAACTCGCCGCAGTGGGCATTAGCGTGGATTATCACGCGCCTTTCGACGTGCGTCGTCCGGAAACCGACGATGTGATCGGCGACCGTGCGCTCGGGAGCGAACCCATGCAGGTGGCGGCGCTGGGCAGGGCCGTGCTCGATGGCATGGGCCGCGCAGGCGTGGTCGGCTGCCTCAAGCATATGCCGGGTCAT
Organism: uncultured Qipengyuania sp.; assembly: GCA_964407585.1. Classification (GTDB taxonomy): domain Bacteria; phylum Pseudomonadota; class Alphaproteobacteria; order Sphingomonadales; family Sphingomonadaceae; genus Qipengyuania. The sequence goes on along the minus strand of CAYOWF010000007.1, from coordinate 16,134 downwards.
GGCCGGGCCACCGCCGACAGCCACAAGGAATTGCCGCGCGTCACCGCGACTGACGAAGAACTGGAAGAGGATATCGAGCCCTTCCGCACGCTTTCCTCGCACCCGCTCGGGATGAGCGCGCATATCGTTTTCTCCGCATGGGATGCGGACAATCCGGCTACCCTGTCCGAAACGGTCATCAGAGATATCGTGCGCGGCAGGATCGGTTTCGACGGCCTGCTGCTGACCGACGATATCGACATGCAGGCGCTCGACGGGAGTATTCCCGACCGGGGCGCGGCGGCGCTGGCGGCGGGTTGCGACATCGTCCTCAATTGCTGGGCGAAAATGGACGACCAGCAAGCGATCGCCGAGCGTTTCCCCGACATGTCGGAGGCCACTGCGGCGCGGCTCCGGCGGGTACACGATGCCATGGGCGAAGCGCCCGAAGGCGTGAACACGGCGGAATTGATCGCCAAGCGCGACGCGCTGCTGGGCATTGCGGAGGAGGCGGCGTGAGCGAAGGCGTCCTCTTCACCGATCCTCCGCAAGAGGAAACCGACGATTGGGAAGGCATCGCTGCCGATGCCTCCTTCGACAAGGATGCGCTCTACCTCGAGCTCGACGGTTGGGAGGGGCCGCTCGACCTCCTGCTTGACCTTGCGCGCAGGCAGAAGGTGGATTTGCGCGAGATTTCGATCCTCGCGCTGGTCGAACAATATCTCGACTATATCGAACAGGCCGAGGCGCTGAAACTCGAACTGGCCGCCGATTACCTGGTGATGGCGGCGTGGCTGGCCTATCTCAAATCGGCCATGCTCCTGCCGAAAGAGGAGCAGGAAGACCCTTCGCCCGAAGAACTGGCGCTCAAGCTGCAATTGCGGCTGCAGCGGCTGGGCGCGATGCGCGAGGCGGCCGGGCGGCTGATGGGCGGCGACCGTATCGGTCGCGATGTCTTCCTGCGCGGGGCACCCGAGGGACTCGACATCGTCCGCAAGACCCATTGGCAATGCGACCAGTTCGCGCTGATCGAGGCCTATGGCCGGGTCAAGGCGCGTACGGCCCCGGCCGTCCACATGGTCCGCGAACGGCCGGTGATGACGCTCGAATCCGCGCTCGACCGGGTGTCGAACATGCTCGGCGTGACGCTCGAATGGATGGAACTGCGCGACTTCCTGCCGCCGCATGCGGAGCCGAGGCTGCGTCGATCGGCGCTCGCATCCAGCTTCGTTGCTGCGCTCGAACTGGCGCGGCTGGGCAAGGCCGAGATCGCGCAGGAAGAGGTATTCGGGCCGATGAAGCTGAGGCGGGTCCAGTGAACCAGCTCGAACGCGCCGTCGAAGCCGCCTTGTTCGCGGCGGAGGAACCGATGACCGTCGATGCGCTGGCCGGATTCCTCGGAGATGCGGAAAAGTCCGAAGTTCGCGAGGCATTGAAGGCGCTGGCCGAAACCTACGAGAAGCGCGGCATCCATCTCGTCGAGCGCGGCAAGCGCTGGCACTTCGAGACCGCTCCCGACCTCGCGCACCTGCTGCGCAAGGAACGCGAACAGGTCCGCCGCCTCAGCCGCGCGGCGACCGAGGTGCTGGCGATCATCGCCTATCACGAGCCCGTCAGCCGGGCGGAAATCGAATCGATTCGCGGAGTGCAGACGAGCGGGGGCACGCTCGACGTGCTGATGGAGGCGGGCTGGGTGAAGATCGCCGGTCGCCGCGAAGTGCCGGGCCGCCCCACGATCTACGCCACCACGCCCGAATTCCTCGATCATTTCGGCCTGTCGAGCCGTCGCGACCTGCCCGGCATCGCCGAATTGCGCGCCACCGGCCTGCTCGATCCGGTGGAGGACGCCTACGAGGACCTCATGGAGGTAGGAGAGGCCGAGAGCGAATCCGACGAGGATAACGAGGAGAGTGACGCTGCCTGACTGGCAATCCCGCTCCGGCGCGCCTATGTAGTTAGCAACACGCATTTGCGCAAAGGTAGTCAAAATGTCGCTCGGCCCCTGGCAGCTCATCATTATCGCCCTCGTCATCCTCGTCCTTTTCGGGCGCGGCCGCATTTCGGAAATGATGGGCGATTTCGGCAAGGGCATCAAAAGCTTCAAGCAGGGCATGAACGAAGACGAAGCCAAGTCTTCCAAGCAGATTTCGCACGAGGCCAAGCCCGCCGAGGACGGCCTCAAGGAAGAGCAGGTCAAGACTCCTTCCGAACCCAAGTAACCGCTTTCGAGGGCGGATAAGCCATGTTCGATATCGGCGCGGCCGAACTGCTGGTGGTCGTCGTGGTGGCGATCCTCGTCATCGGGCCCAAGGACATGCCTGCCGCCATGCGCACGGCGGGACGCTGGATCGGCAAGCTGCGCCGCATGTCCGCTCATTTCCGTTCCGGCGTCGACGAAATGGTCCGCCAAGCCGAAATCGAGGAAATGGAAGAGAAGTGGTCGAAGCGTAACAAGGACATCATGGCCAAGTACCCAACCGGGGACGAGCCGGAGGGCGGAGCGCCCGAAGATATCCTGCCGCCGCAGATGGAACCTCTGGCTTCGGCGGGAGAAACCGCCGATCCCGATGCCGCGGCCGAAGCGGCAATAAAGCGCGCTGCGCCGAAGAAGTCTCCCGAACATGGAGGCGAAGCTCCGACCGACGAACCGGGACTGCCGTTCGGCGATGTCGGCGGCAAAGCGGAAGAAGGCCGCTGATATGGCGTTCGAGGTGAAGGACATCGACGAAAGCCAGGCCCCGCTGCTCGACCATCTGATCGAGCTGCGCTCGCGTCTCGTGCGCTGCGTGGCCGCGCTGGTGGTGGCATTCGGCGTATGCCTTTATTTCGCCGACCGTATCCTGGGCTTCCTGATCCAGCCGCTGAAGAAGGCTTTTCCCGACGGACAGGGCCAGCTGATCTTCACCAAGCTCTACGAGGTGTTCTTCGTCGAGCTGAAGGTGGCGCTGTTCGCGGGGTTCTGCATTTCCTTTCCCTATATCGCGAACCAGTTGTGGGCCTTCGTTGCGCCGGGTCTGTATGCGAAGGAGAAGAAGGCTTTCCTGCCCTTCCTCATCGCCACGCCCTTCCTGTTCATCGCCGGCGCGTCACTGGCCTATTATATCGTGATGCCGACCGCCTTCGAGTGGTTCCTCGGTTTCGAAGGCAGCGCAGGCGGGCTTGAAATCCAGGCTCTGCCGACGGCGAATGAATATCTCGGTCTCGTCATGCAGTTCATCCTCGCATTCGGGATGAGTTTCCTGCTGCCCGTCCTGCTCTTGCTGCTTCACCGCGCAGGAATCGTGACGCGCAAGCAACTGGTCGGTGCGCGGCGCTACGTTATCGTGCTGGTAGTGGCACTGGCGGCGATCATCACGCCGCCCGATCCCGGCTCGCAACTCCTGCTTGCCCTGCCATTGCTGTTGCTGTTCGAAGGCTCGCTGCTCCTAATGCGCCTGTTCGAAAAGCGCGAGGCGAAGGCGAAGGAAGAGGCCGAAAGCGAGCCCGAGGCCGATCAGTCCGCTTCGTAGACCTTTTGCCCGCCGACCCAGGTTTCATACACTTTGGTCGCGCGGATTTCATCGGGTGTGGCGAGCAGCGGGTCGGTATCTACCAGCAAGAAATCGGCACGTTCGCCCGGTAGCAGGCGTCCGAATCGTCCTTCCGCAAATCCGGCGAACGCAGCTTCCGATGTGAAGCCCGCCAGCGCCTGTTCGCGGTTCACGCGTTCGGTCGGGCGCCAGCCGCCGAAGGGTTCGCCATCCGCATTGCTGCGCGTGATGGCCACGGCGAGGCCCGCGAAAGGGTCTGCCGATTCCACTGGCGCATCCGAACCGAATGCCAGCCTTCCGCCGAGTTCGAGAATGGTGTTCCAGGCATAGGCGCCCTCCAGCCGATCGGGCCCCAGTCGCGCTTCGGCCATGAACATGTCGCTGGTTTGATGGACCGGTTGCATGCTCGAAATGATGCCATGCTCGGCCAACTTGGGTAGGTCTGCCGGGTCGACGATCTGGACATGCTCGATGCGCCAGCGACGGTCGCCGTCGAAGCTTTCGGCGATCTCCCCGATGGCATTGAGCGCTTCGGCATTGGCGGCAGTGCCGATGGCGTGGATGGCGGGCTGGAAGCCGCCCTGCGCCGCTCGCACGAGAATGTTGCGAAGCGCTGCGGGAGGGGTCAGCGGCAGGCCGGTGTTGTGCGGATCGTCAGAATAGGGTTGTTTGAGCCAGGCCCCCCGGCTGCCGAGCGCACCGTCGAGATAGAGCTTGATTCCGTTCATCCGCAGCTTGTCGTCATACAGCCACGGCGTGGGTCCGCTCCCGCCGATCAACACCATCTGGTCGGGCCCGGCCGCATAGGACATGATACGCAGCGTAAGCGTGCCATTGTCTCCCGCGCGGCGGAAGGACTGCCAATCCTCGATGGTCGTGCCCATGTCGGCCATGGCCGTGATGCCCTGCGCATGCAGGACCTTCTGCGCCTCGGCCAGGGCAAGATCGCGCTCGACCGGTCGCGGGGCCGGGATCGCAGCGGTCATCAGTTCCTCGGCGGCATCGACGAACACGCCCGAAGGGGTCTTGCCATCGGCCAGTTTCTCGATGCGGCCGCCGCTCGGCGCAACGCTCTGTGCAGTGATCCCGGCTGTGCGCATCGCCAGCGAATTCGCCCAACCTGCGTGCCCGTCGACCCGCGTCAGGTAAACGGGACGGTCGGACACGACGCTATCGAGTTCCGCGGCAGTTGGGAAACGGCCCAGACCCCATTTCTCCTGGTTCCAGCCGCGACCGAGGATCCAGGGGCGGGCATCGTTTTCCTGCGCGAAGACGCGAATGGCTTCGAGCGCTTCTTCGAGCGAATTGGTTTGTGACAGATCGAGCGTCAGCGCTGCGAAGCCGACGCTGCTGACATGACCGTGTGCGTCGATGAAACCCGGCAGCATCACCTTGCCCTCGCCATCCTCGCGATAATCGGTGCGCGGGCGCTCTTGCCCTCGTTCGATGATCTGCGCGATGCGACCGTCGTCGTCGATGACCAGCGCCTCGAAGCGCTCGACCTCGCCTTCGGCGTTGATCGTGATGCCATCGACATTGTCGACCAGCACATCGGCATAGGCAGGCATGGCAATAGCGCTGGCAAGGAGAGTGGCGGCGATTTTGAGCTTCATGAAAGGGACCCCGGATTTCGTTTGCCGCCCAGCGATAAGGCATAGCTTGGCGCAGGCAAACCCTTTCGGCGATTGCGCGAGCGCGGCGCGCGGCCTAGGGGCGAAGACATGACACAGGCATCACGCTTACGCGCCGAACAGAGCGCGAGAGACCTTCTCACCCTGGCAGATGTGCGCGCCGCGGCGCAGCGCATCGACGGTTCGGTCGTGAAGACGCCGATGATGCATTCGATTACCCTGTCGGAAATTACCGGCGCGGAAATCTGGCTGAAGTTCGAGAATCACCAGTTTACCGCCGCCTACAAGGAACGCGGTGCGCTGAACGCCTTGCTGCAATTGTCCGATGAACAGAAGGCGAAGGGCGTGATTGCCGCCTCGGCTGGCAATCATTCGCAGGGCCTGTCCTATCACGGCAGGCGCCTTGGCGTTCCGGTGACCATTGTCATGCCGTCGACAACCCCCAGCGTGAAGGTGATGCAGACCGAAAGCGTGGGTGGCAATGTCGAGCTCGTCGGGGAGACTTACGACGAGGCCTATGCCCATGCCCGCAAGCTCGAGGCCGAGCGCGGGCTGACCTTCGTCCATCCCTTCGACGATCCGCATGTGGCGGCCGGGCAGGGAACCGTGGCGCTCGAGATGCTGGAGCTGAAAGACGATTTCGACTGCCTCGTCGTGCCGATCGGCGGGGGCGGGCTGATGAGCGGGATGGCAACAGTAGCCAAGGCGCTCAAACCCGATATTCGCATGGTCGGGGTCCAGGCGAAGCTCTATCCGTCCATGTATTCGGCCGTAACCGGCGATGAACTTCCCTGCGGCGGCGATACGCTGGCAGAGGGCATCGCGGTCAAGGAACCCGGTGCCTTCACGCGTCAGATCATCGGCGACCTTGTCGACGAAGTCCTGCTGGTGGAAGAGCCGAAGCTCGAACATGCCGTCTCCTTGCTGCTGCAAATCGAGAAGACCGTGGTTGAGGGAGCAGGTGCCGCCGGGCTCGCAGCAGTCCTGTCCAATCCGGACAAGTTTGCAGGCAAGAAAGTCGGGCTCGTGCTGTGCGGGGGTAATATCGACACTCGCCTGCTTGCCAATGTCCTGGTGCGCGATCTTGCGCGCTCCGGCCGCTTGGCCCGACTGAAAATCACGCTGCAGGATCGACCGGGCGCGCTCTACAAGGTCATGCGCGAGTTCAACGAGCACAACGTCAACATCATCGAGATCTACCATCAGCGTATTTTCACCACGCTGCCGGCCAAGGGTCTGATCACCGAAATCGAGTGCGAGGCGCGCGACGGGGCGCAGATCGACCGGTTGGTCAAGGCGCTCGAAGGCAAGGGTTATTCGGTCGAGCTCGCCGAACTGGCCTGAATATACTCCCCGGATTCGCTGGCAAATCAGCCGTCTGCGTCGCGCGGTTCGTGCCGCGATGCGATTTTTCGTAGTTAATGGTCTTTTAACGAGGACCCTGCTCATGCATAAAGGATTTGTTAACGAATAGAACGTCGCATCGAGAGAGGACCCGCAAGCCGTGACGGCACCCATCCGTTTTCCCAGGTTTTTTGTGACCAGCCCTGCGCCGTGTCCGTACCTGCCAGGGCGGAGCGAGCGGAAGGTCTTCACCGAATTGCGCGGCGATTCGGCAGACGAACTGAACGAGGCTCTGGGCCGCATCGGTTTCCGCCGCAGCCAGACGGTCGCCTATCGTCCCTCCTGCCTCGATTGCCAGGCATGCGTTTCGGTCCGCGTCGTTGCGAACGAGTTCAAACCGTCTTCCAGCCAGAAGCGTACGCTGAAATCGAACAGCGACCTCGTTGCCTCGGAATGCCGCCCATGGGCGACCGAGGAACAGTATGAGTTGCTGCGTCGTTATCTTGCTGCACGCCACCCTGGCGGCGGCATGGCGGAGATGGACGAATCCGATTTCGCGGATATGGTGGAACACACCCCGGTATCCAGCTATGTGATTGAATATAGGGAGCCGGGAGTGGGCGCTGAGCCGGGTCGTCTGGTCGGAGCCTGCCTTACGGACGTGCAGGGCGACGGGCTGTCGATGATCTACAGCTTCTATGACCCAGAGATTCAGGAACGGGCCGGGCTTGGCAATTATATCATTCTCGACCACATCAGACGCGCTGCCGAAAGCGGACTGCCCTATGTCTACCTCGGCTACTGGGTCCAAGGGTCGGATCGAATGCAGTACAAGGTCCGGTACCGCCCGCTCGAACGGCTTACACGCAGCGGTTGGGAACGCATGCCCGATGCCGAGCAAAAGCGTCTCATTACCGCTGCCACTGCCCCGCGCAGGGAGCATGATGGAGACCCGCTGCCAGCCAAGGACGGCAGCCAGCTCGAATACAAGCTCGCCGACTAGTCGTTTTCGATACAAGCTGACACTGTGCGCCGTCACTCTTGCGTTGGCTGGGTCGCCCCTGGCTGCACAGGATCCGCAGGCGCCGCCGAGCCTCGAAGACCTTATTCCCGATTCGGCCGTCGACAATCCGGATGACTGGGCGGAACGGGGAACGGACGATAGCGCTACGGCCCCCGAAGCGCAGGCACCCGAACCGGAGACGCCGATCGAGACCCCGCCCGGCCTCGACGTGCCATGGCCCGACGATATCGCGATTGACGGCTTCGAAGCGCTCGAACCGCAGGAAGAGATCGAATTTGCCGATCTGGACCTAGGCCGGGCCCAGCTCGATTTCGATGAGGCGGAGACCGAGCGAATCGCCGAGAATCTCGTGCTCGGCTTCCCGCAAAGCGAGCCGCCATTCTCCGCGCGTGGAGATTTCGTCGATCGCTACGAGGCTCTTTCAACCATCGAGGAGTTGGGAGACGAGGATGCCAATGTCGCACAGCTCGCCGCCCGGGCGAACGAAGATGAGGAGCTGCTGAACAACCTTCTGCGCGTTTACGGCTATTACGACGGGCAAATCGTCCGATCCATCGGAACGGTCCAGGCCGGCGATGATTCTGCCGATGAGACGCCCACGGTCCGTTTCGACGTCATTCCGGGCAATCGCTACAGCGTCGGAGCCGTCGACCTCGGCAATCTGGAGGCTGCCCCCGATTTCGAGGCGTTGAGAGCGGCCTTCGAAATCTATCCGGGCGATTTCCTTCAGAGCGATACGATCGTGCAGGAGCAGTTCGACCTCGATCGCGCGCTGGGTGAAGGCGGCTATCCTTTCGCCGCTATCGACGAGCCGCAACTGCTTATCGATCATGAACGCGAGGCTGGCGACCTCACGCTGGCGGTAGAGCCCAACGGCAAATACGTCTTCGGGGAGGTAACCAGCAGCGATCCACGCTTCCTGTCGGGCCGGCACCTCGCGACCATCGCGCGGTTCGAACCCGGCGAAACATACAAGCGCAGCCTTTCGATGGACTTGCGCCGCGCGGTGACGGCGACGGGACTGGTGTCCAGCGTCGAGGTCAGCCCGCGCGAGGTTACCCCACCCAATGGCGACGAGCCGGGCGTGGTTGCGATGGACGTCGAGCTGAAGCGCGCCAAGTTGCGCACGATTGCCGGGGCAGTCGGCTACGGCACCGAAGAGGGTTTCCGCGTCCAGGCCAGCTGGGAACATCGCAACCTCTTTCCACCCGAAGGCTCGCTCAAGCTGCGCGGCATCGCCGGGACTCAGGAACAGCTGGCGGGTGTAACTTTCCGTAGGAACAATTTCGGCGGGCGGGACCGGGTCCTGACCCTCGATGCCTATGCCAATACGATAGACAGCCCGGCATTCGAGGCGCGTACGGTTGCGCTGGTCGGCATTTACGAGCGCAAGTCGACGCTGCTTTTCCAGAAGGACATCAGCTGGTCTGGCGGTGTCGAACTTATCGCTACGCAGGAACGACCGCCCGATATCGACGGCGTTAGCCAGCCGCGCCAGACCTATTTCGTGGCCGCGCTGCCCGCAACGCTGCTGCTCGACGAAACCGACGATCTGCTCGACCCAACGCGCGGCTTCCGCCTCGGCACCAAGCTGTCGCCCGAAGTGTCGACCACCAATAGCGTCGAGAGCTTCTACCTGCGCAGCCGGTTCGACGCGAGCTATTATCAATCGGTCGGCGACGGCTTGGTATTGGCCGGCCGAGCGGCTTTCGGTTCGATTACCGGTGCCGGCCTGCTCGATGTCGCTCCTTCGCGGCGTTTCTATGCTGGCGGCGGAGGTTCTGTACGCGGCTATGGCTTCCGCAAGATCGGTCCGAGCGACGAATTCGGAGAGCCGACCGGCGGGCGCAGTCTCGTCGAACTGGGTATCGAAGCGCGTATCCGCACCGGATTGCTCGACGGTTCGGTATCGATAGTGCCATTCGTCGATGCAGGTTCGGTCGGTCCCGATCCGACACCCGACTTTGACGAGGTGAAGATCGGCGCAGGCGTGGGCCTGCGCTATCACACCGGCTTCGGGCCGATCCGCGTCGATGTCGGCACGCCACTGACACCGGACGAGGACGACGCGCCAATCGCGGTCTACGTCTCGCTGGGACAGGCTTTCTGATGGCCGAGGCGGAAATGCATGAGCCTACCGCTCCGAAGAAGCGCGGCCGGGCGCGCAGGTTCGGCAAGTTGACGCTGATCCTCATCGGTGCACCGATCCTTCTGCTGATCGCCGCGCTGGTCGTGCTCAACACCTCCTTGGGCGAGCGCTTCCTTGCCAGCCAGATCGCCAAGCAGACCTTCCCTAACGGCCTCGTCATCCGCATCGGTCGCATCGAAGGCGACATATACGGCGAAGCTGTCCTGCATGATGTGACGCTGTCCGATCCGGAAGGCGTTTTCCTCACTATCCCGCGTGCCGAAATCGACTGGAATCCCGGCGCGTGGTTGGGCAATCGGCTCGAAATCGACAGTTTCGCCGCCCGGCGTGCGACCATGGCGCGTTTGCCCGAATTCCTGCCAAGCGAGGACGACGGCCCCATCCTCCCCGGCTTCGACATTTCGATCGACGAACTGACTATCGACAATCTCAGGTTGGCTCCCGGCATCGCGGGAGAGGAGGAACAGAGGGTCGATGTCGCAGCCGAGGTGCAGGTCGAGGACCGTCGTCTCCTGGTCGACGCGGATGCCCGATTGGGCGAACGCGATACGCTTGCCTTGCGGATCGACGCCGAGCCCGATGGCGACGAGTTCGACCTGTTCGCCGACGTGCGAGCGGATGCCGCCGGGCCGCTTTCCCAAATGCTGGGTCTGCCGAGTGAATACAGGGCCAGGCTTCAGGGAGAAGGCGCCTGGTCGCAATGGAAGGGCGGCCTGCTCGTTCGCTCCGCCGAGGACAGGGTGGCGGCGCTACGCATCGTGAACAGTTCGGGGACCTTCGGTGTTCTCGGCAAGATCGACCCCAGCGATTTTCTGACCGGCACGGCCGCCAGGGCGTTGGGCGAAGATGTTTCGCTGCGCTCGCGCCTCTCCGTCGATAATCGTGCCTTCGACGGTGAAACCACGCTAATCGGGCGTGGCATAAGGATCAGGGGCGAAGGGCTTGTCGACCTCGCAGAGAACCGCGTCGGGAATTACCGGGTCGATGCCGTATTGCGTGACCCGGGGCTGTTAGGCCCGAACCTGCGACTGGACGATACGCGCGCGAGTGCCACCATCGACGGACCACTGGACGATCTGACGGTCGTCCACGAACTGGTGGTCGGTCGCCTGGTCTCCGGAACGACCCAAATCGCAGGGCTGAGGCAGGAAGGTACGGCGCGCTATGATGGAGCGGACTGGACGGTCCCCCTAGATCTGCGGGTTGCGCGCATCGAAACCGGCAATGCGCTCGTCGATCCGCGCCTCGTGAACGGTAGGGGTAGCGGCCAACTGGTTCTTTCGGGCAACCGGCTCGCCGGAGAGGATTTGCGCATCGCCTTTCGCGGACTGGCTGCAAACCTGGCGCTGCGCGGAAATCTGGACGACGGCCGCTACCGGATACGCGGACCCGTGCGCGCCAACCGGCTGGCGCTCGACAATGTCGGGACCGCCGGCGGCACGGCGGTGATCGATTTCGACTTGCAGCCCTCCGTCTGGCGGCTCGGCGCGAAGCTCGATGCGCGCATCGCACCAGTCAGCAACGAGACCTTGGCCAATCTGGCTGGCCCGGCAATCCGCGTGCGTGGCGGCATTGCGACGAGCAGCAGCGCCGCGATCAACTTCAACCGCCTGCGGGTCGATGCCGAAAAGCTGACCTTGGCCATGGACGGCAGTATCGATGGCGGCACGACCACGCTTGCAGGGAAGGGCGATCACAGCGATTACGGCCCTTTCACGGTCGAAGGTCGTATCGAGGATAGCGCTCCGACCGCCGAGCTTGTTTTCGCGAAGCCGGTCACGGGGCTCGACAATGTCCGCCTCGCCATCGCTCCGACCGAAGAAGGCTTTTCCATCGATGCCGAGGGCGGTTCGGTTCTCGGACCCTTTGCGGGCGTGCTCGGTCTATTTGCGCCCGAAGACGGTCCCACGCGTATCGCAATCGAGCAGATGACGGTTTCGGAAACCGATCTTTCCGGTGAGTTGCTGTTGGTCGATGGCGGAGCCGAAGGTGCCCTGGCATTCGCAGGCGGCGGCCTTGACGGTGCCGTGGCGCTGGCTCCGCGCGACGGCGGGCAGGGCGTCGACATCGACCTGTCCGCACGCAATGCGCGCTTCGGCGGCGATACGCCGCTCCTGCTCGGGCGCGCCGAAGTGGATGCGAGCGGCGTGATTGGCGGTGGGTCCTATGATTTCTCCGGCACGGCGAATGCGCAGGGCCTGCAATATGGCACGCTGTTCATCGGCAGGCTTGCGGCACAGGGCCAGGTCAGGGACGGGGCCGGGTCGGTCGACGCTTCCATAGCCGGGCGTCGCGGCAATCGCTTTGCGCTCGATATGAATGTGCAGTTCCGTCCCGAACGCATCGCACTTGCAGCGGAAGGTCAATTCGCAGGTCGCGAAATCTCCATGCCTCGCCGCGCGGTTCTAACTTCGCTCGATGGAGGGGGATGGCGCCTTGCGCCGACGCAGCTCACCTATGGCGATGGCGGATTCATCGCCTCGGGTACCTTCGCCGATGACCAGACGGCACTGGAAGTCAAGCTCGCCGACATGCCGCTCTCGCTGGTGGATATCGCCGTGGCAGACCTCGGATTGGGCGGGACCATTTCGGGCATCGTGGATTTCCGCGCCCCGCGCGGAGGCCTGCCCACGGGCACGGCACGAGTGAAGGTCAACGACCTGACCCGCTCCGGCCTTGTGCTGACCTCGAAGCCGGTGGACCTTTCGCTGCTGGCACGGCTCGAAGCAAACAGTCTCGAAGCGCGTGCAGTCCTTGCCAATGAGGACATTCGCCGCGGACGGGTGCAGGCCTTCATCACCAATCTGCCGTCTTCGGGCTACCTCACCGAGCGTTTGCGCGCTGGACGTCTCGACGGGCAACTGCGTTATGAAGGTGCTGCCGAAAGCCTGTGGCGCCTTGCCGCCATCGACGCGTTCGACCTTACAGGCCCGGTCGCCATTTCCGCCAACGCGACAGGGACGCTCGCCAATCCGAGCGTCCAGGGGCGGGTGACGAGCGATGATCTGCGCGTCCGCAGCTCGCTATCGGGCACCGATATCCGCGACGTATCGGTACGCGGCACCTTTGCCGGGTCGCGCCTGAATCTTACCCGCTTTGCCGGCACCACACTGAACGGCGGCAGTGTGAAGGGAAGCGGTATCGTCGACCTTGAAGGGCTGGGAGAGCGGGTCGAAGGCCGTTTCATCGAGATCCGGGGCCCGACCTTGGACTTACGCGCTTCGGCCACCAATGCTCGCCTGCTCCAAGCGAACGGGCTGAGCGCCACCATCACCGGTCCCTTGCGCATCGTCTCGAACGGCCTGGGCGGCACAATTGCCGGCCGGGTGCGCATCAACCGCGCCAGCTGGACGCTTGGCAGTGCTGCGGAAGACCTGCGACTGCCACGCATTTCGACTCGCGAAATCAACGCACCGGCCGACCGCGAACCCCGTTTTGCTGCCGGTCGACCCTGGCGCTATCTCATCGATGCACGTGGCAGCAGCCGGATCGATGTCGACGGCATGGGGCTCGACAGTGAATGGGGCGCAGATATCATTCTGCGGGGCACGACGGACGATCCCCGCATCGGCGGCAATGCCCGGGTGATACGAGGCGATTATACATTCGCCGGGACACGGTTCGAATTGACCCGCGGGGAAATCGACTTCGACGAAAACGTGCCCATCAACCCCACGCTGGACATTCGCGCAGAGACCGAACGCGACGGCGTCGATGTAATCGTCACCGTGACCGGCACGGTCGACCAGACCGAAATCGCCTTCACCTCCGACCCGGCGTTGCCCGAGGAGGAGATCCTGGCACGATTGCTGTTCGGCGGTTCGATCACGACGCTGTCGGCCACCGATGCGCTGCAATTGGGGGCTGCAGTAGCGAGCCTGCGCGGCGGCGGCGGCCTCGATCCGATCAACCAGCTGCGCTCGGCGATCGGGCTCGACCGTTTGCGCATCGTATCCGCCGATCCGGCCTTGGGCCGGGAAACCGGTGTGGCGCTGGGCAAAAATTTCGGCCGCAAGTTCTACGTGGAAATCATCACCGACGGGCGCGGATACAGTGCGACCGAGGTCGAGTTCCGCGTTACGAGCTGGCTGTCGCTGCTCGCCAGCGTCTCGACCATCGGTCGCGAAAGCGTCATCGCGGAAATCAGCCGCGACTATTAGCGATCGAGGCTCAGGCCTCGGGAGGCTGTTCGGGTACCAGGACGGTGTCGAGCGGGATGATTACCCCGTTGGTGGCCGCAGTCGCATTGCTCGCGAATTTGGCACTCGAACCGTTGCCGTTCGACACGGTTACGGTGTCGCCATCCATCGAGAATGTAACTTCGCCGCCACCCAGCGTCGTCATGGTCACATCTCCGCCCTTGTCGGCCACCGCCTGGGCGATGTTCTCGGGCGTCAGGTGGCCGGGCAGGATATGCTCCCGCAGCAGGCCGACCAACAGGGGGCGCTGGTCTTCGGCCATCAGGGCTTCGCCTTCCGCGCCAAGCGCATCGAAAGCAGCATCGTTGGGCGCCAGTAGAGTATAGCTGCCCGGGCCATCGAAGATGGTCCCCAGCTCGGCTTCCGAAATGGCACCGTTGAGGCTCGCCATATCGGGCATATCGCTCAACGAAGCGGCAAGGGTGCGTGTGGCTTCTTCCTGCGTCGTACCATCGGCTTCGGAAGTGTCGGCATCGCTCGAGCAGGCTGGCAGCAGGGCAAGGCCTGCGATTGCGCCGGCCAGCACGAAGGGTTTCGAAAAGTTCGTCATTCGTGTTCTCCGGATCAGATCAGCAGGTCGATTGCGGCTGCAACCAACCGCGTTTCGGGGTCGACCTGGTACACATAGCCGTCCGAATAACGGTACATGTATTGCGGCGTGTCGTAATACCTGTCGCGATAGGCATAGGGGACGTTGTACACGTCGTAGCCCCGCGGCATCGGCTGGCCGATGGCGAATTCGTCGCCGGTAATCAGCGCCGCAATCGAATTGATGGCGGCGTCTTCGGGACTGACGCGGTAGATCACATTGTCGGCATAGCGATACCGGTCGCGTCCGCCGAGATTGTAGTAGTCCACGTAATAGTCCGGAACCTGATAGCTCCGGTATCCGCTAGGCCAGACATTGCCGACGCTGAGCGCCCCGCCGAGCAGCGGGATCCAGCTCGAAATGCCGCCACGGTCGCCGTAGCGCACGAGATAGCCGTCGTTGTAATAATAGTCGCCGCGACGGTCGTAATTCCTCAGGCCGAAGAGGCTCGGGAGATAGCCGTAGCCATAGGGACTGCGGGCATAGCGATCCTTGACCTGGCCCGGCGGATTGCAGCCGTTGCGCTTCTTCGCGAGACCCGGAGGGCATCCGTCGATGAGGCCGCGATTGCGGTCCTGCACCAGCCATCGGGTATCGCGATCGCCGCGAAGGATGCGGCGACCGTCCCGATCGTCATAGCGCACGCGGCGGTCGTCACGGTCGACGCGGCGTTCGACATAGCGATTGTCGTTGCCACGGTCGTTCCCGCGATTACCCTGTTGTCCCTGGGCAGGGCGACGCTCGGGCCCGCGATCGGCTTTCGCATTGCCGTTCCCGCGATTGCCCTGGTTGCCCTGGCCATTGCCGCCGCGCCCTTCGCCCTGGGCCATGCGCTGCGGTCCGCGATCGGCCTTCTGGCCGCCGCCCTGATTGCCCTTGTTCTGCGCAGCGGCGGGTTTGTTCCCCTTACCGTTGCCATTACCATTGCCGTTGCCTTGCGCAACGACACCGCCGCTTGCGGCGAGTGCGATGGCGGCTGCTCCTGCCATGAATATACGCATTGTCGTTACTCCTTTGACCCTTGCAACGGCGCTGGACCGGACTCGGTTCCGGTTAATCCCGGGCTCAGCTTTCCGGCGCAAACCCGCAGGAACGGTAGTGTTTCGCTTCTTCGCGCCTCCTTCGCACGAGCCCCTTGAGCACCTGACCGCCAGCATATTTCCAACGTGCGAACTCTTCGGCGGCACGGGCATATTCGCCTTGTCGATGGAAACGGGTGAGGCTCGCACGGTTTATGGCCCCGGTGTTATAGTGAAAGCTGACCAGTGCATCGAATTGTCCCTGCGTGGCGGGACATCCGTCCAGCGCCCGTAAGACATCGCGTGCATGGCGAACGACATCCGCTTCGAGCCGTGCATCGCATTGCTCCTGCGTCCACACCGTATCCGGACCGATATCGGCTCCGGTGGCACCCCAGCCGATCGTCCAGGGCGCACCGCCCGTGCCGGGATCGGGATAGGCCTGGTAGAATCCGTCGGGGCGCAATCTTGCGCATCCCTCGAAGGTCTTGATTAGTTGGAGTCCAGCGGGGGAGATTTGACGCGATGGAACGCTGCCCCGAGTGGAATCGTCCGAAGCTGCGTCCAGCGCCCGATCGAGAATTTCGACCTCGTGCTGCCTGAAGCTTCGTCCGAGCATACGGCGAACGGTATCGAAGAGTGTCTTGCGGTTCATGTTTTGGCGCCTCGT
>CAYOWF010000006.1:0-27656 GCA_964407585.1 uncultured Qipengyuania sp. | reverse complement strand
CACCCATAATCGGACTTTAGAGCGCTCATCCCAATTGGCCGAAAGCGGCCATTCAAGCACGTTTTTCGTCTGCTGCCCTGACAGGTTGATCGCAATCGGGGATGCCGTAGCGGTCGATCGTCAAGGCACTTGCCCTGCAGGTGGAACCGACGATTTCAGGCTAGCGCGAATGCAGTGTGTCGGACAGGTGCGCCGAAGCAATCGCCACCGCAAGCGCATCGGCTGCATCCGCCCCCGCGATGGAAGCACCCGGCAGCAGGACCTTCAGCATGGCCTGCACCTGCGCCTTGTCGGCCCCGCCCGTGCCGACAACCGCCTTCTTGACCAGCCGCGCAGCATGTTCGCCGACCTCGAGCCCCGCCGCCCCGCAAGCCGCCAGCACCGCGCCGCGCGCCTGCGCCAGCTTCAGCGTCGATTGCGGGTTCTTGTTGGCGAAGACTTCCTCCGCCGCCGCGCGATCGGGGCGATGTTCGGCAATTACGGCAGCAAGCGCCGTCTGCAGCGTGGCCAGCCGCACCGCCATCGGTGCCTTGGCGTCGGTCGGGACCCGACCGTTGGCGATATGCGATATGCGCGAACCCTCCGCCCGGATCACGCCCCAGCCGGTGCAACTGAGCGAGGGATCGAGGCCGAGGATGATGGTCATTTACTGCGTGCGTGAAGCGCGTCCGCGCTTCCCTTGCCGCACCGGGTGAGGGAGTGGGCCGTTGCCCCCGCAAGGGTCGGATGGAGGTCCGACCCGTAGGCAACGAGGAATCATCAGCCCACCTTCTCCATCACCTCGTCGGAGATGTCGTAATTGCCCCAGACGGTCTGCACATCGTCATCGTCTTCCAGCGCGTCGATCAGCTTGAGCAGCGTGCCGGCACCCTTCTCGTCCATTTCGACCGTAATGTTCGGCTTCCACGCCAGCTTGACCGTTTCCGCTTCGCCCAGCGCCTTTTCGAGATCGCTGGCGACCTGGTGGAGATCGTCCGAGGCGGTCCATATCTCGTGACCGTCTTCGCTGGAGGAAATATCTTCCGCGCCCGCTTCCATTGCCGCTTCGAGGACCTTTTCCTCATCGCCCGCTTCCGCCGGGTAGAAGATGAAGCCCAGCCGTTCGAAGCCGTGCTGGACGCTGCCTTCGGTGCCCAGATTGCCGCCATTCTTCGAAAATGCGGTGCGCACGGCAGTGGCGGTCCGGTTGCGATTGTCGGTCAGCGCTTCGACGATGATGGCGCTGCCGCCCGGGCCATAGCCTTCGTAGCGCACTTCCTCGTAATTCTCGCCGTCGGTGGCGGAGGCCTTGTCGATCGCGCGCTGGATATTGTCCTTCGGCATCGACTGGCTCTTGGCGGCATTGACCGCCAGGCGCAGGCGCGGGTTCATGTCCGGATCGGGCATGCCCATCTTCGCCGCCACGGTGATTTCGCGGCTCAGCTTCGAAAACAGGTTCGAACGCTTCTTATCCTGCGCACCCTTGCGGTGCATGATGTTCTTGAACTTGGAATGGCCTGCCATGGGTTTCGTATACCGCTTGCAATCTATGTGGAATCGGCGGGTCTTTAGCCGCTGGAATGCGCCCCGCACAACCCTTCGACAGTGTGCAACAATTGTGAATCCTCACATTCAAAGCCGGTTCATGGCCTTACGGGTAGAAAGCTGCTCATGCGCTGGCAGAATGCCTTGGGGAAACGGCACCCGGCGACAATGACCAACCTTCGTGCTATATGCATTCCCTCGTCCCGACAGGGCCGCAAGGCGCGATGCGAAAGGACCAAAGCTATGACTACCCGTAACAAGGGTTGGAGGCGCGCTCTCAAGCTGGCCTCCGTTCCGATGATCGTGGCAAGCCTTGCCGCCTGCACCACCGGATTCAACGCCGAAGTGAGCCGTTTCCAGTCGCAGCTTCCCGCTCCGACGGGCGAAAGCTTCGCGGTCGTCGCCGACGATCCGGCGCTGGCCGGCGGCCTCGAATTCTCGCAATATGCCGACCTCGTCGAAGCGCAGATGGAACGTCTGGGCTATGCGCAGGCCGCAACGCCCGAAGAGGCGACCTTGCTGGTCCGCTTCGATTACGGCGTCGACAAAGGCCGCGAACGCATTCGCAGCACCGGTTTCCACGATCCCTTCTATTCGCCGTGGTACGGATATGGCAGCCGTTTCGGCTATTACTCTCCCTTCTCGCGCCCGCGCTATGTCCGCACGCGCGACGGACGCATCGTCCGCGCAAACTATTACGGCAGTCGCTGGGGCTTCGGCTTCTACGATCCCTGGTTCGGCGGTCCCGAAGTGCGCAGCTATACAGTGTACACCAGCGGGATCGACATGAAGATCGACCGTGCCGATAGCGGCGAACGCCTGTTCGAAGGCAAGGCTCAGGCCCTGTCGCGGTCCGATCGCCTGGGCTACCTCGTGCCGAACCTCGTCGAGGCCATGTTCACCGGCTTCCCGGGCAATTCGGGCGAGACGGTGCGCATCACGGTCAAGCCGGAAGAAGAAAACACCATCCGCCGGGTCGATCGCCGGTAGGAAAGATCCCGGACGGGAATACCAAGGAGGGCGGCCATGGATCGGGCCGCCCTTTTCATGCGCGCCTTTCGCTTGCCGATACATTCGCCAAGGCGATGCAGGCGGCAAACACGGCACCTTCGAGGAGGGCCGTTCCAAGGCCACCCGCCATCGAAAGCACTCCGGCCATGTCCAACTGCGAAGAGGGAAAGCGCGCCTCCAGCGATTCGAGAGTTGCCCCGTAGAAACGGCCGCCAGCCAGTGCGGTCGCGCCCGCGACCGTCGCCCCGATTCCAGCTCCAGCGATTGTCGTCGGAATACGCGCGAGACCCAGCCGAAGTGCAAGTACCGTAGCTCCGGCGGCAGCTGCGCCCAGCGCCAACCCTTCGAACATGCCGGTTACCGGACCGGGATGGATGCCCGTAAGCGATTGCATCCCGACGCTCGCCAGCGCCGCGCCGAGAGCGCCGACGACCACGCCGCCTGCCGCGCCACCCAGCACAACCGACCAATCGCGTTCCCCGCGCCAGAGCGAGGTCAGCGCCATGCCCGTGCCGATGCCCGCCCCGCCGAGCACGGCCAGCGCAGATGTCAGCAGGACGATGGTGGCGACTCCCGCCAGTCCTCCACTGGTGCCGAACAGCCCGTAGAACAGACCGCCGATCAGGCCTGCGGCCAGCCCGCCTAATGTCGTCGCACCCGCAAGGCGCGCGGCGGGCGAAGCCTTCCCCGACGGGATTGGCCGAGTGGCAGCCTTTTCGACTTCGGCCACGAACCGATAACCATGTTTTGGCACCGTTTCGATGAAGCGCGGCTGCGCCGCATCGTCCCCAAGCGCGCGCCGCAAGGTGCGGATACCCTGCGTCAAGGCTTCGTCGGTGACGGGAATTCCGCGCCACACCTCATCCATGAAGCGATCCTTCGAAACCAGCTGCCCGGCATTGCCCGCCAGCAGCGCCAGCGCGTCGAAATAGCGGCTGCCAAGCTCGACCGGCTCGCCGCCGCGGGACAGACGCCGCTCCGCAAGATCGAGCGTGAATTCGCCGAAGCGCATGGTGCCGGTGATTTCTCCCATCGCCATTCCGATTAGGCGATGATGCGAAGGTGAGAAAGGGTTTCAGCCATTGCTCACGAAATGCTCATGCCTTTGCCGGTAGCTGGCGCCATGACCTTGCTCTCACCAACGAAAGGTCGATCATGACGACGCACGAAAACGAAGAACACCGAGGCGACGAAACACGCTGGCTCAATGGCTGGCGCATTGCCGGTTGGGGATCCGCTCTGGCCCTGCTGGCGCTGCCTGCCATCGGTACAATGCTGACGCGCGAAGTGAACTGGTCGCCCGGCGATTTTGTTGCCGCGAGCTTTCTCCTGTTGGCGCTGGGCTCCGGAATAGAACTGGCGATGCATTTCGGGCGCGCGAACATGCACCGTATCGCGCTTGCCCTATCGGCCCTGATCGCCTTTCTCACAGTCTGGGCGAACGGGGCGGTCGGCATCATCCGGTCCGAGGCCGAGCCGGTCAATCTGGCGTTCTACGCCATGGTCGCCGCGGGGATTTTCGCTGCGATCCTCGTGCGGGGCAGGCCGCGAGCCATGGGGATAGTAACCGCGATGCTGGCAGCTGGGCAGTTGGCAACCGGCCTGCTTGCCGCACTGCTCGACATACCCGACTGGGGCCCGCCGGTGTTCATGGCAGTGCTGTGGTCGGTTGCTTCTTTGCTGTTCTTCAAGTCGCGGACGGATTGACCGGAGCGCTTTCTTTCCGGGGCCGGCTCAGGCCAGCTCGGCGTGGCCCCCGGTCGAACCGAATCCGCCTTCGCCACGCTCGGTCGCGTCGAGCTCGTCAACTTCTTTCCAGGCAGCCTGGACCACCGGTGCAAGCACCAGTTGCGCCACACGGTCGCCACGCTGGATGGCGAAATCGTCGTCGCCATGGTTGATCAGTATGACCTTGAGTTCGCCGCGATAGTCGCTGTCGATGGTCCCTGGTGTGTTGGGCACGGTAATCCCGTGCTTGAGCGCGAGGCCCGAGCGCGGACGGACCTGGATTTCGAAACCCTGCGGGATCGCCATGGTGAGGCCGGTTGCGACCGCATGGCGCTGGCCGCGCTTCAAGGTCAGGCTTTCGGCTGCCAGCACGTCCATGCCGGCAGACCCGTCGGTGGCATAGGCGGGCAGGTCGAGCCCGTGGCCATGCGGCAGGCGCTTCACCTCGACGCCGATCGGATCACTCATGCGGGTCGGCCTCCGGTTCGGCCAGCGCTACGGCGGCGCGGCGCACCAGTTCGCGTGCGACGTCTTCCTTGGGCATTTCGGCGAGGCTTTCGACTCCGCCCTGCGTGACGATATGGACCTGGTTCAGATCGCCGCCCATCACGCTTTCGCCGATGGTGCCCGCGACATTATTGGCGACGATCCAGTCGGCGCCCTTGCGCTTGCGCTTCGTTTTGGCGTTTTCGACCACGTTTTCGGTTTCTGCGGCAAAGCCGATGAGCAGATGCGGGCGCTTGCGACCCGCAGCAACGGCGGCGAGGATATCGGGGTTTTCCGCCAGGATCAGGGCCGGCGGGGCGGATCCGCGCTTCTTCATCTTTTCCGTCGCGACATGGCGGCTCTTCCAGTCGGCCACGGCGGCGACCATGAAGGCGGCATCGGCGGGCAGCGCATTGCGCACTTCCTCGGCCATGTCCTCTGCAGTTTCGACATCGATCCGATCGACGCCGAGCGGCGTCGGCAAATGGACCGGGCCGGTGACCAGCGTCACGCGCGCCCCTGCAGCGGCGGCCATGGCGGCAATCGCAAAGCCCTGCTTCCCGCTCGAACGGTTGGCGATATAGCGTACCGGGTCGATCGGTTCGCGCGTCGGCCCGGCTGTGACCAGTACGTGCTTGCCGTAAAGCGGGCGATGCTCGGGATTGTCGTCGAAGATCGCCTGTCCGTCGAGCGGATCGGCTTCGACCGGCGCTTCGGGTTCGAGCACCTCGACGTCTTCGGGAATCGGCTGCGCCTTGGCGCGGGCATCCTTCTTGCCGACCTGGTCGTTGAGGGCTTCCTTGTCGGTCGGCGGCGCTGCCGCGGCCCCGCCCTTCTTGGCGAGCAGCGGGCTGTCGAGGTCGACTTCGAACTTGCCGTCTTCGAACACGTCTTCGTCGAAGTCCATTTCGGCTTCTTCGACTTCGGTCTCGTCGAGCTCCTCCTCGATCTGCTTCTGGCTCCGCTTGGCGGTGCTGCGCGGGATGATCGCGCTGAGAAGGCTGCCGAGGCCCGAGCCGGAGGACAGGTCTTCTTCTTCCTCGCCGTCCTCTTCGACGTCCTCGACCTCTTCGACCTCTTCGACTTCTTCCAGGTCTTCGACGTCTTCATCGGCCACCGGTTCGGGCGGTGCGAGCTGCGGCGCGGCAGCGGCGAGTTCGGGTACGTCGATATCGAGGTCGAGCTTTTCGGCGATGGCCTGGAGGATTGCGGCCGGTTCGGGCAGGCGGCCGGGGCCGAATTCGCCGCAGGCCATCGCGCCTTCGTCCGGGTCCATCACGGTCACGCCCGCCTGGCGCAGCCATTCGGCATTGCGCTGGGTCGCCGAATGCTCCCACATGCGCACATTCATCGCCGGTACGGTGACGACTGGCTTGTCGGTGGCGAGGATGAGCGTTGTGGCGAGATCGTCGGCAATGCCCGCCGCCATCTTGGCAAGGAGATCCGCCGTTGCCGGGCAGACGACCACGAGATCGGCATTCCGCGAGAGCTGGATATGCCCCATCTCGACTTCGTCCTTGAGATCGAAGAGCGAAGTGTAGACCTTGTTTTCGGAGAGTGCGGCCAGCGCCATGGGAGTGACGAACTGCTGCCCGCCCTCGGTCAGCACGCAGGTGACGTCGCCGCCCGCCTTCCTGATCAGACGGACAAGCTCGCAGCTCTTGTAGGCGGCGATGCCGCCCCCGATAACGAGCAGGATCTTTGGTCCGCTCACGCGGCGTTCCCTGCTGTTTTCGTGGTGCGCAGCGTCGGCGGCGCGAACCGGCTGGTGTATTCCCATTGCGTCATCGATGCGCTTGCTAGCGCCCCCCGTCCGTCATTTCCAGCGCGTTCGATTCGGCTTTTGCAATCCGGCGAACACGCAATTGACGGTAACCCTTGGCAGCCTATGGTTGAGAAAACGGTAACGAGGGGGATTTTGCGATGCATTTCATACTGGTGGTCCTGCTGGCGCTGGGAGCCTTGCTCGACCTTTTCCTGGGGTTGAGCTTTTTCTTCGATCCGGCGACCGCAGGCAATGATTTCGGCCTTCGATCGCCCACACCCATGGGACTGTCCGCCATGCGTGGCGATTTCACGGCCTTTTTCTGGGTCGCGGCGGTGAGCATGGGGATCGGCGCATGGAGGCGTCGCGCGGACGTATTGTGGCCCGCGCTCGCGCTGTTCGCCATAGCCTTTACCGGGCGACTGGTGAACCTCGTGCTGGTCGGAGATTACGACGGGTGGTGGCAGCCGATGACGGTAGAGGCGCTGCACGTCATCGTGATCGCGCTGGCGATCAAGGCTTTTCCCTGGAAAGGGACTAGCCCAGCAGGCCCTGCGTAAACGCGGCCCAGACGGCCAGCCCGCCGGCGCCGACGGCCAGTAGGTAGCCGAGCCAGCCACGGCTCTCGCGCGGCGGTGCGCCGGGGCCGAATGCGATGGGAATATCGGGCAGAGGCGGCGGTTCGGGCGCGCCGCCCTTGGGCGGGAAGCGATCCTCGATCCGGCGCACCAGGTCGGGAATGCGCAGCAGCGTTTCGGTATCTTCGCGGATGCGGTCGGCGATCGCGGCTTCGGGCCCCAGCTCGTCGCGGATCCAGCTGCGCACATAGGGTGCCGAAACGTCCCACATGTTGATCTTGGGGTTGAGCTGGGTGGCGATGCCTTCGACCATCACCATCGTCTTCTGCAGCAACAGCAGGTGTGGCTGAGTCTGCATGTCGAAATCGCGCGTGATGGCGAACAGGCCGTCGAGCATCTGGCCGACCGACAGTTCGCTCACCGGCTTGCCGCGCATCGGCTCGCCGACCGCGCGCAGTGCCGTCGCGAACTCGTCGACATTGTGATAGCTCGGCACATATTGCGCTTCGAAATGGATTTCGGCGACACGGCGGTAATTGCCCGTCGTCAGCCCGTAGAGGATTTCCGCCAGCCACATGCGTGCGCGTCGGTCGATCCGGCCCATGATGCCGAAATCGATCGCGGCGATCGTGCCGTCGGGCTTCACGAACAAATTGCCCTGGTGCATGTCGGCATGGAAGAAACCGGCGGCGATCGCCTGCTTGAGGAAAGCGAGGACAAGGCGGCTGGCCAGTTCGTCCATGTCGTGACCCGCGGCGATGAGCGCCTCGGTATCGCTGATCTTGATGCCGTCGATCCAGTCGACCGTCATCACCCGCCCGTTTGTGCGGTCCCAGTCGATGCCGGGAATTTCGTATTTCTCCGTACCTACCATGTGTTCGGCAAGTTCGGAGGCGCTCGCGGCCTCGCGCCGCAGGTCGAGCTCGCGATTGGTCCAGCGCTTGAAATTGGCGATGGTCAGGCGCGGGCGCAGCCGCGCGGCCTCTCCGCCGAAGCTTTCGAGATGCGCGGCAGCCCATTCATAGGTGTCGATGTCGCGGGCGAAGCGTTCGCGCACGCCGGGCCGCAGCACCTTCACCGCAACCTCGCGCCCTTCGGTGGTGACCGCACGGTGGACCTGCGCGATCGAGGCCGCGCCGACGGGTTCGGGATCGAACTCGGACCACAGCGCCTCGATCGGCTGCTCGAAGCTCGCCTCGATACTCGCCTTGATCAGC
The DNA here is from genome assembly GCA_964407585.1 of uncultured Qipengyuania sp. Taxonomy (GTDB): domain Bacteria; phylum Pseudomonadota; class Alphaproteobacteria; order Sphingomonadales; family Sphingomonadaceae; genus Qipengyuania. The sequence continues at coordinate 19,347 of CAYOWF010000006.1, read as the reverse complement.
TCGAACGGTTCGGGCGGAAGGTTGTCCTGCAAGGTCAGCAGGTTACGTGCAGCCTCCTCGCCCACGAGATCGGGCCGTGTAGCCAGCGTCTGGCCGAGCTTGATCGCCGCGGGGCCGATATCCTTGAAGGCTCCGGCATAGTCCGGTTCCTTCGGCTGCGCGGTTCCGAAGCGGGCGATGCGCGCCAGGCGCTTGACCGGCGGGGGCGTGTTGGGATCGCGCTCGATCCCGCGCAGCGCCCCATGGCGCGCCAGCGTGCGGCCCCACTTCAGCAGCCGCCAGATATGCGTTGCGGGCCGTGCCACCCTTAGGTTTTCCACCCCGAATGGATGTTGACCGCCCCGCCGAGGATTTTCTCGACCCGCGTGTTCTCGAAGCCCGCATTGCGGATCATCGCCTCGAACTCGGGCGGCTTGGGAAAGCGGCGGATCGATTCGGCGAGGTAACGATAGCTTTCCTCGTCATTGGCGATCGCCTTGCCGATCTTGGGCATGAGCTGGTGCGAATAGAGGTCGTAGACTTCCTTGAAGCCGGGCCAGTCGGTCTGGCTGAACTCCATGCAGTAGAAGCGTCCGCCGAACTTCAACACGCGGTGCGCCTCCTTCAGGGCCTTGTCGATGAAGGTCACGTTCCGGATGCCGAAGACGATGGTATAGGCATCGAAGGTGCGGCTGGAAAAGCTGAGTTCCTCGGCATTCTGGCGGCTCCACACAAGCCCGTCGATGCCGCGCTCCATCGCGCGTTCGATGCCCACGTCGAGCATATCCTGGTTGATGTCGGAGACGGTGACGCTCGCGCCGCGCGCGGCCATGCGGAAGGCGATGTCGCCCGTGCCGCCGGCCATGTCGAGGATCTGTTCGCCCGGCTGCGGCTTCACCCGCCTGACGAAGCGGTCCTTCCACAAACGGTGCATGCCGCCGCTCATCGCGTCGTTCATCACATCGTATTTGGCGGCGACGTTGGAAAAGACCTCGCCCACGCGGCCGGTCTTCTCGCTGGCGTCGATATCTTCGTAGCCGAAGGAAACGGTGTCACTCATGGGGGCGTGCCTTAGGGGTTGAATTGTCGAGCGTCCATAATTCCCTGCACCTACCTTCCGCGTTCCCGCGGAAGCGGGAACCCAGAGTTGCGTAGCGTACCGCATTCCGCCCTGGATCCCTGCTTTCGCAGGGACACGGGTTGAGGTAGGTGGCTGACGCTATGCCAGAGCTTCCCGAAGTCGAAACCACGGTGCGCGGCCTTGCGCGATTCCTCGAGGGCGAGACGATCACACGTGTGACGGTCAACCGCCCCGATATGCGCCGTCCCTTCCCGCCCGATCTGGTGCAGGCGCTGACCGGGGCAAGCGTGACTCATCTGACCCGCCGCGCGAAATACGGGTTGATCCACACCAGCCGCGACCATGCGATGGTTTTCCATCTCGGCATGAGCGGGCGCTGGCGGATCGATCCGGCGGAAGACGAGAAGCACGACCATCTCGTGATCGAGACCGCCGGCCACCGCTTCGCGCTGAACGACCCGCGTCGTTTCGGTTCGGTCGATCTGATGACCAATGGCGAACTGGGGACGTGGAAACCCTTTGCCGCGCTGGGGCCCGAGCCGTTGGGCGATGATCTCACGCCCGAACACCTGCGCGAGGCGACACGCGGGCGTAAACAGGCGATCAAGCTGCTGCTGCTCGACCAGACCATCGTGGCGGGCCTCGGCAATATCTATGTGTGCGAAGCGCTGTGGCACGCGGGCATCCACCCGCGAAAGGCCGGCGGCAACGTGACCATGCCGCAGCTCCGCCGCCTCGTCCCCGCGATCCAGGACGTGCTGCAACGATCGATCCGCGACGGCGGCAGCACATTGCGCGATTTCGCCCAGCCCGACGGCGAGCTAGGCTATTTCGCCACCCGCTTCCACGTCTACGGCCGCGAAGGCGAGCCCTGCCACCACGAGGACGGCGGCACGGTAAGGCGCATCGTACAGGGCGGAAGAAGCACGTGGTTCTGCCCGGTTTGTCAGAAGTGAGTGACGTGATTGATCAAAAAGCAATCCGGCTTGCCTTGGCGGACGACCGATTTGGTCCGAAAGCGTGGCTTACTTTCTACCTCTTCGGAGACCCAGAAGCGCTCAATGCTGTGAAGCCCGGGCTTCTTGCAATGGACGCAGTCAATCTCAATGGCGAGGAAGGAGGCTGCCTCTATGCAAAAGTGCCCGTCAAACTGGAACGAGCCGAGATCGAGGAAGCCGTCGCTAGAGTTCACTCACTCGGCAGCGAACATGACGTCAGAATAGACATAGTGGACCTCGACTCATCGGCTGAAGTCAGCTCGTCCAAATTCATTACGCTATGGACGACTCCGTAGCGTCACAGTTCGGCGATTTTCACAAATCCAGCGAAGCATATTCCCGCGGCGGGGGCAGGCCGTCCATCTTTTCGCTCAGCAGCGGGCGGAAGCTGGGGCGGCTTTTCATGACCATATACCAGCCCTGCGCCTGCTCGTGCCCGCGCCAGTCGACCGCGCCGAGGTAGTCGACCACCGAGAGATGCGCCGCGCAGGTGAGGTCGGCGAGGCTCAGCTGCGGCCCGGCGAGCCACTGCCGCGTGTCGACCAGCCAGTCGATATAGTCGAGGTGGCCGTGCAGCAACCGGCCCATCTGTCGCAGCACCTGCCCGTCGGGCGGCTGGCGCGTGACGATGCGTTTCTTCATCTTCTCGTGCAGCGCAGGCTCGGTCACGTCGGCATAGAAGTTTTCGTCGAACAGGGTGGTCAGCCGGCGGATTTCCGCGCGCTGCAAGGCGTTGCCTGAAATCATCGGGTTGCGTTCGACCGTCTCTTCGAGGAATTCGCAGATCGCCTGGCTGTCGCACAGCGTCGCGCGGCGCGCGGGATCGTGGAGCACGGGCGTGCGCCCTGCAGGGTTCAACTGCCAGAAGCCGTCGCGCCCCTCCCACGGGTTTTCGCGCACGAGTTCGTAGGCCACGGACTTCTCGCCCATGAGGAGGCGGAGCTTCCGGCTGAAGGGACACAAAGGGAATTGGTGGAGCTGCCACATGCTGGCATTCCCCATGCCTCACCCGCGCGGCAAAATCCACATCGGTGCAAGGCACCCACGCAAATATTTCAGCGGATTGTCAGCAGCTTTACGGTCAGAGCCCCGACGCATCGAGCAGGGCGATGCAGGCGGGCATCAGCGCATCTGCCGACGCAAGGTCGTCTTCGGCAAAGCGCTCGACCTCCCGCTGGGCAAGCCGGAGCACGACTGAGCGCGTGAACCGCTCGTCCTCCATCATGCGCGCCATCGTCCGGACGAAGAATTCCTTCCCGCGCTCACCCAGCGCCGGATATGCCAGGGCCCATTCGGCACCCTCTTCCTGTGCGCCTGCGACCCCGGCAAAGGCAACGCCGCAGCGCAGGTTGGTCTGCTGCTCGAGCGTAAGGGCGGGCAGCGCGTCGGCAGGCGCTGCGTCCTGCGCTACGACGGAGCTGGCCATGAAAAGGGCGGCGATGGGAAGAATGGCTTTGAGCATGGCCGATGCCCTAGACGAGCCTCGCTGAACCGCAAGCAACTTGCTCCGGCACCCCGCCTTCACTAGGCCACGCCCAAGAGGAGATTCGTTTCAGATGAAAACCAGAGCCGCCGTCGCCTTCGAAGCCAAGAAACCGCTGGAGATCGTCGAACTCGATCTGGAGGGCCCGAAGGACGGCGAGGTGCTGGTCGAGATCAAGGCGACGGGCATCTGCCATACCGATGCCTATACGCTCGACGGGTTCGACAGCGAGGGGATCTTCCCCAGCGTGCTCGGCCATGAAGGTGCAGGCATCGTGCGCGAAGTCGGAAAGGGCGTGACCAGCGTCAAGCCGGGCGATCATGTCATCCCGCTCTACACCCCCGAATGCCGCCAGTGCAAAATGTGCCTGTCCGGCAAGACAAACCTGTGCAGCGCGATCCGCGAAACGCAGGGCAAGGGCCTGATGCCCGATGGGACGACGCGCTTCAGCTACCAGGGCAAGCCGATCTATCATTACATGGGCTGTTCGACCTTCTCGAACTTCACCGTCCTGCCCGAAATCGCGGTCGCGAAGATCCGCGAGGACGCACCGTTCCACACCAGCTGCTACATCGGTTGCGGAGTGACGACGGGCGTCGGCGCGGTGGTGAATACCGCAAAGGTGAGGCCGGGCGACAATGTCGTGGTCTTCGGCCTCGGCGGGATCGGCCTCAACGTCATCCAGGGCGCGAAGATGGCGGGTGCGGACCGGATCGTGGGCGTCGACATCAACCCCGAAAAGCGCAGCTATGCCGAACATTTCGGCATGACCGATTTCCTCGATCCGAAGGAAGTGGACGACGTCGTCGCCGCGATCGTCGAAATGCTGGACGGCGGGGCGGATTACAGCTTCGATTGCACCGGCAATACCGATGTCATGCGCCAGGCGCTGGAATGCTGTCACAAGGGCTGGGGCACAAGCATCATCATCGGCGTGGCCGAAGCGGGCAAGACGATCGAGACGCGCCCCTTCCAGCTGGTCACGGGCCGCAACTGGCGCGGCACGGCCTTCGGCGGCGCCAAGGGACGGACCGACGTTCCCAAGATCGTCGACTGGTACATGGACGGGAAGATCCAGATCGACCCGATGATCACCCATGTCCTCAAGCTGGAAGAGATCAACAAGGGCTTCGACCTGATGCATTCAGGCGAGAGTATCCGCAGCGTGGTGGTTTACGACTGATGGCCTCCAAGGTGACCCTCGCCGATAAGTTCGCGGGGTTCAGCGAGCATTGGGCACCGCGCATCGTCGCGCGTTACGAAGGGCACGAGGTCCGGATCGCCAAGCTCGACGGCGAATTCGACTGGCACAGCCATACCCATGACGAGCTGTTCCTGTGCGTGGACGGCGAACTCGATATCGAGTTTCGCGACCGCACCGAAACGCTCACTCCCGGCGATCTGCTGCTGATCGAGGCGGGCGAAGAACACAAACCGAATGCGCGCAAGGGGGAGGTGCAGGTCCTGCTTCTCGATCCCGCAAACGCGCCCAATACCGGCGATGAGGCAACTGCGACCCGAGCGGTCGAAGCGTAAAAGGAGAGAAACGAATGTTCAGTCATGTCATGGTTGGGGCCGACGATATCGACGCCGCCAAGAAGTTCTACGACGCCTGCTTCAAGGCGCTCGGCGGGCGCGAGGCATCGGTCGATCCCAAGGGCCGCCTGCTCTACATCCACAATGGCGGCGTCTTCATGGTCACCAAGCCGATCAACGGCCAGCCGGCAAGCTGCGCCAACGGCAGCACCATCGGCTTTGCGGTCGAGAGCGAGGAAATGGGCGATGCCTGGCACAAGGCCGGCCTCGAGAACGGCGGCACGGCGATCGAAGACCCGCCGGGAATCCGCTCGAACGACATCGGCGCCATGTATCTCGCCTATCTGCGCGATCCGGCGGGCAACAAGATCTGCGCTCTCAAGCGCATCAGCTGATCCCTTGTCCCGGAGAGGCGAAGCGGGATTGCGGGCCGACCTTCGGGCGCTCGCAATTCCCTTCGACCACCACGAACACGAGGCGGTGTTCACCGTCGAGGAGAGCCGGGGGATCAAGGCGTCGATCCCGGGCGAGCATACCAAGAACCTGTTCCTCAAGGATGCGGGCGGAGCGTTCTGGCTGGTTACCGTCCCGGCGGAAATGCGGGTCGATCTGAAGGCCCTGCCGCAAGCCATCGGATGCAAGCGGGTGAGCTTCGGCAAGCCCGACGACATGGCGCACCTGCTCGGCCTTACGCCGGGTTCGGTCACGCCGCTGGGCGCGATCGATGCCGAGCCCGGCAGCATTGCGGTGGTGCTCGACAGGGCTTTGGCTCAGGCCGACCGGATCAACGTCCACCCGCTTCGCAACACCGCGACCATCGGTCTGTCCGGCGCGGATTGCTTGCGGCTGCTCGAACATTGGGGTCATGCGCCATGCGTCGCAGAAATACCCGCACAGGATCCCGAATGACGCTCGAATATCTCTCTCAGAACAAGGCCTTCGGTGGCCAGCAGTTCGTGCTCTCGCACCCGTCGGAGGCTACGGGCACCGAAATGACCTTTTCGGTCTATGTCCCGCCGCACGAGGACGGCGCGAAGCTGCCCGTGCTGTGGTATCTTTCGGGGCTGACCTGCACGCAGGCCAATGTCACCGAAAAGGGCGAATACCGCCGTGCCTGCGCCGAAAACGGCGTGATCTTCATTGCGCCCGACACCTCCCCTCGCGGCGACGACGTACCCGATGCGAAAGACGAATACGACTTCGGCAAGGGGGCTGGCTTCTATGTCGATGCCTTGCAGCAGCCGTGGTCGAAGCACTATCGCATGCGCAGCTATCTCGAAGACGAACTGCCCGCACTCGTGGAAGCGCACTTCCCGGCGGACATGACGCGGCAGGCCATCACCGGGCATTCGATGGGCGGCCATGGCGCGCTGACCATTGCCCTGCGCAATCCCCGCCGCTTCCGTTCGGTCAGCGCTTTCGCCCCGATCGTTGCGCCGAGCAAGGTGGCGTGGGGCGAGAAAGCCCTGTCCCGCTACCTAGGAGACGATCGCGAGGCCTGGGCCGAATATGATGCGGTCGCCCTGATCGACGATGGCGCACGCATCGAGCACCTGCTCGTCGACCAGGGCACGGCGGACAATTTCCTCGAGGAACAGCTCAAGACCGGCCTGCTATCGATGGCCTGCGCCAAGGCAGGCATCCCTGCGGAAATCCGCATGCAGGAGGGGTACGACCACTCCTACTACTTCATTTCGACCTTCATGGCCGAACATGTCGCGTGGCATGCGGAACGTCTGAAGGGCTAGGCCCGGGCCCTGTTCTTACTATTCTTCCGCGTCGTCGATCCGGACCATCAGATGCGCGTAAGGCGTATCGCCCCACATGACGTAGACCGGCTCGCTCACATCGTTCGACATGCCTGCATAGAGCGCGGGATCGGGCAGGATCAGCATCATGTGCGGACCGTCCTTGATCCACATATTGTCTTCGGTGGGCTCGGTCGCCGCGGGATCGAGATTGCTGACCCCCGGCGCGCCGCCTTCGCCCGCCAGCATGTAGGACACGCCGAACTTGCCGGTCGGGAAAGGTTCGCCGGCCTGCAAGGCGCCCAGCGCTTCCATCCAGACCGCATCGTTGCACATCGGCCCCATGCCGGGGGTTTCCGCTATGCAGGTCCAGCCATTGGTGCCTTCGCGCAGCACGTTGCCCTCGGCATCGAGCAACGTGGCCCCGTCGGTAACATCGGCAGGTCCGGCGGATAAGGCGCTATCCATCGGGGTGGTGGCTTCACCCTCGGCTTCGGCGGCGGTCTCGGTATCCGCCTCTTCGGTTTCGGCAGTGCCGCAAGCGGTGAGCAGGGAAAGGGTCGCGAATGCAGCGACGGCGTGGAAATTCTTCATGGCATCCTCCAGCGACCCCGCATTACTGGAATACCAAACATAGGCTCCCGGCCTGATCTTGGCAAAATCGGATCAAGTCATTGAATTACTGTCTATTTTATGGCGTATTTCCCAACCTTGGCGCGCTTGTCGGCAGAATTGCGCGCCGGAGTCGCGTTCACCCATGGGTGGCGATGAACTCTTCCACCACCGGAGCGATTTTACCGCGCCATTTGCTGCCGTTGAAGATGCCGTAATGGCCGGCGCCTTCGGCCATGTAATAGCGCTTCTTGCCGGCATCGAGGTTGGGCGTCAGCTCCAGCGCGGCGCGGGTCTGGCCGAGGCCAGAGATATCGTCGCGCTCGCCCTCGATGGCGAGCAGCGCCGTGCGGTCGATATCGCCCAGATCCACGCGCTTGCCGCGGTGCATGAAGGTGCCGTTGGGGATCGCATGGTCCTGGAACACTTCCTGGACCGTCTGGAGATAGAATTCCGCGGTCATGTCGCACACGCTGCGGTATTCGTCGTAAAAATCCTTGGTCGCCTGCGCGGAGGCTTCATCTCCGACGGTGAGGTGTTTGAACATCTCGTAATGGCTCATCATGTGATTGCCGAGGTTCATGCTCATGAAGCCGGCGAGCTGCATGAAGCCGGGATACACCTCGCGACCCGCACCGCGATACTGCATCGGGACGGTGGCGATGACATTGTGGCGAAACCATTCGATCGGTCGCTCCATCGCCAGGTCGTTGACGCTGGTGGGCGAGCAGCGCGTGTCGATCGGACCGCCCATCATGGTGAGCGTCTTGGGTGCACAGTCGTGCGTGTCGCGGTTCATGATCGCGGTGGCGGCGAACACCGGGACCGAAGGCTGGCATACGGCCATCGCATGCGCACCCGGTCCGATATATTCGAGGAATTCGATCACGTAGTCGATGTAATCGTCGAGATCGAACTGGCCTTCATGCAGCGGCACATTGCGCGCATCGGCCCAATCGGTGACGTAGACGGTGTAATTTTCGAGCATGCGCTCGACCGTCCCGCGCAGCAGCGTGGCAAAGTGCCCGCTCATCGGTGCCACGATCAGCAGCGAGGGCGCATCTTCGGGCAGGCCGTCGCGGTGGAAGCGCTTGAGATCGCCGAACGGCTTGTTGACCACGGTCGCCTCGACCACGGGGAATTCTTCCTTGCCGACCGCGACCGTCTCGATCCCCCATGCAGGCTTGCCATAGGTGGCGGTGGCGTGGGCGAAGACTTCGAGTGCGCTCGCCGCCATCGGCCCCATGCCCATGTAGCCGAAGGGCAGCGCAGGATTGGAGAGCATCTCCGCCCCGATCGAAGCCCAGGTACTGGCGCTCGACAGCCAGCTCTTCTGCAATTCGTGAACGTGATACAGCATTCTCTAAGCGTCCCCTGCTGGCCGACCTGTTGTGTCTATTGGCTGCGGCCCGTCCGAAAGCGGACTGTCTGACCTGTGTGGAGCCATTGTGCAACGCACAAATGGGGTAAATGTGCCATTTCCCGGCTTCGGCTGTGGATTTTGCCGTCACCTGTGCCTAGTTGAGCGCAATGGACGAGACGGGCAGCGAGACTAAAAGGACGCGCGGGCTATTCCGCCGCAAGGGCGAACGCGAGAAGCGCAGCCTCAAACCGCTGCGCATGGTGTTCGGCGCGATGCGGCAGTATCCGGGTCATGTCGCCCTCGCCCTGACGGCACTGCTGATTACGGCGGCAGCGACGCTCGCCATTCCCGCTGGTTTCAAGATGGTCATCGACAGCGGTTTCGGCGCCAATGGCAATGCCGCCGAGATGGAACGCTGGTTCCGCTATCTGCTGATGATCGTATGCGTGCTGGCACTGGGCACGGCGATGCGGTTCTATTTCGTGAGCTGGCTGGGCGAACGTGTGGTCGCCGACGTCCGCATGCGTGTGCAGGAAAACCTCCTGCGGCTTGCGCCGGGTTTCTATGAAGAGAACAGCCCCAAGGAAATCTCCAGCCGCATGACCAGCGATACGGCGCTGATCGAAACCACGGTCGGCAGCACCGTCTCGGTCGCGCTGCGCAACACGCTCGTCGCGATCGGCGGGACGGCATACCTGTTCTACCTCGTGCCGAGCCTGACTGCAGGCATGCTCCTGATCATTCCGGCCATCGTCATCCCGATTACGCTCTTCGGGCGGCGGCTGCGCACGGTCAGCCGCACCAGCCAGGACCGCGTCGCCGACATCGGGGCGATGGTGACCGAAGTGCTTTCGGCGATGAAGATCGTGCAGGGTTTCAACCAGGAACGCCGAGAACATAGCCGGTTCAGGGAAGCGGTTGAGCGCACGTTTACGGTCGCCAAGCGTCGGATCATCATTCGCGCGGCGTTGACCGCCTTCGTCATTCTCTTCGTATTCGGCGGTATTACGCTGCTCGTCTGGAGGGGTGCTGATGCGGTAAACGAAGGCACGATTTCAGGCGGCACGATCGCCGCCTTCGTGCTGACCGCGGGCCTTGTCGCAGGTGCATTCGGCGCGCTGACCGAGGTCTATGGCGACCTCCTGCGGGCCAGCGGCGCCGCCAGCCGCCTGTCGGAACTGCTCGCGGAAAAGCCCGGCATCGCGGCGCCCGCCAGGCCGCAAGACCTGCCCAGCCCGCCGCGCGGGAGCCTGTCGTTCCGCAACGTTACCTTCCGCTATCCGACGCGGCTGGAGACGCCTGCCCTGACCGACTTCACTCTCGAGGTCGAACCCGGCGAGACCGTCGCCATCGTCGGCCCTTCGGGTGCAGGCAAATCGACGATCTTCCAGCTCGCCGAACGCTTCTACGATCCGCAGGCCGGCACCATCCGGCTCGACGGCATCCCGCTGACCAAGGCCGATCCTGCCGAAGTGCGCAAGCGCATCGCTTTCGTCCCGCAGGAAGGCGTGCTCTTCTCCGCCAGCGCACGCGACAATCTGCGCTACGGCAATTGGGACGCGAGCGAAGAGGACATCTGGGCTGCCGCGCGCGCCGCCAACGCCACCGAATTCATCGAGAATTTGCCGCAAGGGCTGGACACCTATCTGGGAGAAAACGGCCTGCAGCTGTCCGGCGGGCAACGCCAACGCGTGGCCATCGCCCGCGCACTGTTGCGCGATGCGCCGATCCTGCTGCTCGACGAAGCGACCAGCGCGCTCGACGCGGAAGGCGAGCGTCTGGTGCAGGACGCTCTCGACCACCTGATGGAGAATCGCACCACGCTGGTCATCGCCCATCGCCTGGCCACCGTCCGCGCTGCGGACCGGATCGTGGTGATGGAAGACGGCCGACTCGTGGAACAGGGCACGCACGACCAGCTGGCGGCCAATGGCGGCCTCTACGCCCGCCTCGCCAAGCTGCAGTTCGGCCACGAGGCCGCCTGATTCCTCGACGAATTTCGTTCGCCAGCCGACGAGCGACAACTCCTTCAGCGCGAATCTGCTAGCCCGATTTCGGAAGGCCGCGCGCGTTGGCGACGCTCCCGGCCGACTCTTACCGGGAGATTTCGAATGACCAGAACACTTCTTGCTGCGGGCGCATCGGCGCTCGCGTTGATGCTGGCAGCCCCCGCTGCCGCAGAGGAAGCGGAAACCAAAAGCACGGCACCCACCATGGACTTCGGCACGTGGGGTGTCGGCACCGACATGATCGATACCGATGTCGATCCGGGTGACGACTTCAATGCCTATGTCAACGGCAGGTGGATTTCCACGAACGAGATCCCAGGCGACCGGAATCGTTACGGCGCCTTCGACATGCTTCGCGAAGAGGCGATCTACGACGTCCGCCGTCTGGTCAACGACCTCGTGGAATCCGACCCCGCGCAGGGAACGGCCGCCCGCCGTATAGTCGATGCCTACAACTCCTACATGGATGTCGATGCGATCGACGCTTCAGGTCTTGTCCCCGCAAAGCCCTACCTCAACGAGATCATGGGCGCGAAAAACCTGGGCGACCTCGTCAAACTGTTCGGTACACCGGGCTATCCTTCCCTGGTGAGTGCCGGCGTCGGCATCGATGCGCGCAATCCAACGCAATATGCGGTCGGCATCGGATTCGACGGCATGGGCCTGCCCGATCGCGACTATTATCTGGTGGATTCCGAAAGCAATCTCGAAATTCGCGCGGCCTACCTCGACTATCTCACCAAGGTCCTGACCATGGCAGGCTATGACGAGGGGCGCAGCGCAGCAGAGGCCGTCTATGCCTTCGAGACAGAGGTCGCGAAACTGGAATGGGCGCGCCAGATGCTGCGCCGTCCGCAGCTGACCTACAATGTCCTGAGCCGCGAAGAGTTGGCCGGGATTGCGGGCGACTTCCCGATCGACACGCTGCTTTCCACAACGCAGTTCGAAGGTGAGGATCGCTTCATGGTCAGTCAGCTCCCACCGACTGACGAGGAAATGGCAGACGAGAAACTGACCGACGAGCAGAAGGCAATGATCGGCGGTGGCCTGCCGGCGATGATGAAGCTCCTGACCGAAACTCCGCTGCCGACGCTGCAAGCCTATATGGCCAAGGATTTCCTCGGCAACAATGCGGCGTTGCTTTCGAGCGAACTGGACAGGACCGTGTTCGATTTCTTCGGCCGGACGATCAATGGCCAAACCGAGCAACAGGCCCGTTGGAAACGCGGAATTGCCGCCGTCGAGGGAGCCTTGGGCGAGCAACTGGGCGCGCTTTACGTCGAGCGCTATTTCCCGCCCGAAAGCAAAGCCCGCATGGATACGCTGGTAGCCAACCTGCAGCGCGCCATGTCGGGTGCGCTCGACCGGAACGAGTGGATGACGCCGGCCACGATCGATCAGGCCCGAGCCAAGCTAAACGGTTTCACACCCATGATCGGCTATCCGGACGAATTCGAGACCTATGACGGCCTCGCAATCGATCCCAACGACCCGCTGGGTAATGCCATGGCCGCACGTCGCTGGAACACAGAGGACAATCGCAAGCGCCTCGGGACCGAAGTCGACCCGACCGAGTGGGGCATGTTCCCGCAGACGGTGAACGCCTATTATTCGCCGCTCACCAATCGAATCGTTTTCCCGGCTGCGATCCTTCAGCCACCGTTCTTCAATGCCGAGGCCGACGAAGCCGTGAACTATGGCGGCATCGGCGCGGTGATCGGTCACGAAATCGGTCATGGCTATGACGACCAGGGTAGCCAGTTCGATGCCGAAGGCACGCTGCGTAACTGGTGGCAGGACGAGGACCGCGAAGGCTTCGAGAAGTACACGGCGCGCATGGCCGAATTCATCGAGGCCTATTGCCCTGTCGAAAGCGCCGAGGGGCCGGTCTGCCTGCGTGGAGGCCAGTCGATGGGCGAGACGCTCGGCGATGTGGTAGGCATCCAGATGGCCTACCGCGCCTATAAGCTCTCGCTGAACGGAGAAGAAGCGCCGGTGATCGACGGACTGAGCGGCGACCAGCGGTTCTTCCTCGGCTTCGCGCAAATCTGGCGTGGAATGGAGCGCGAGGAGAGCCTGCGCAATCGCGTGATGACCGCGAACCACCCGCCGGGCGAATTCCGGCTCAACAACGCCGTGCGCCACCTGGACGCATGGTACGATGCCTTCAACGTAACGCCCGACGACGACCTGTACCTGCCGCCGGAAGAGCGCATCCGCATCTGGTAAGGCGCCCGATCGTGTAATCGACACAGGGGCGGAGCAGGTCGCTTGACTTGCTCCGCCCTTTCTTCATGGGAGTGACCCCATGACCTTCATGCAAGAACTGATCATCGCGATCGTCCAGGGCATTACCGAGTTCCTCCCGATTTCATCGTCGGGCCACCTCATCCTGATACCCAAGCTGACCGACTTTCCCGACCAGGGCCCCCTGATCGACGTGGCCGTCCATGTCGGTTCGCTGCTCGCGATCATCCTCTACTTCAGGAAGGACGTTATGGGGCTTGTACGGGGCGGTTTCGCCAGCGTAGGCCTTGGCAAGGACGACGAGCAGCGGCGTTTGCTCTGGTTCATCGTCATCGGCACCATCCCGGCGGTTCTCGCCGGACTGTTCATCAAGCTGGGCGGATATCTCGAAGGCTTCCGCTCGACCGATCTCGTGGCGACCAATCTGATCATTTTCGGAATCCTGCTGGGACTTGCGGACAGGTTCGGCAAGCAGACCAAGGCATACGAAGACATGAGCCTCAAGGATGCCATCCTCGTGGGCCTGGCGCAGGCACTGGCGCTCATTCCCGGCACCAGCCGTTCGGGCGCCACGATGACCGCGGCGCGGGCGCTGGGATACGGCAGGGTGGAATCGGCGCGATTCTCCTTCCTGCTTGCCATACCGGCTGTGGCCGGCGCGGGCCTGCTCGCCGCCTTCGACCTGTCCGAAGCGACTGCGCAGATGCAGCAGGACGCATTCGTTTCCGGCGTTCTGACATTCTTCACCGCGCTGGCGACGATGATGTTCCTGATGAACTTCCTCAAGAAGGCATCGATGATGGTCTTCGTGGTCTACCGGGTCATCCTCGGCATCGCGCTGCTGACACTCCTCTGAGGCTGCGCCTTCCGGCTTGTCACATTTTCGGAACCTTTCGCCGGTCGCGCGATTAAATTCCAGAATACGATATGTGAGGACTATCCGATGGGCCTTATAATCCTGATCGTCACCGGCGCCCTGCTGGGCTGGCTGGCCACGATCGCCCTGCAAATCGAAGACGGGCGCTCGATCCTGCGCAACGTGGTGGCCGGCCTCATCGGCTCGCTTGCCGTTGGCATGGCAACCTCCGGCGGCGTTTTCCTCGGCGCGATCCGGGCCAGTACGCTCGTCTGGGCCATGCTCGGCGCCATGGCGCTGATCGCGCTCTACAATCTGGTGGGGCGGAAAGCCTTGCCTTAATTCCGCCACGCATTATCCACTCACTCCGGGGAAGGCGCCGAGTGGCGTTCGAGTCCCGTCATAAAAGGGGAAGTATCTATGAAGTTCACGAAAGCTACGCTCGTCGCATCGGCAGCAGCCATGAGCCTCGGCCTCGCAGCTTGCGACAGCCCGGCTGAAGAAGCTGCTGAAGAGCAGGCAGAAGCCATGGAAGACGAGGCTGACGCCATGGAAGATGCCGGCATGATCACCGACGAGGAAGCCGACGCCATGGAAGCCGAAGCCGACGACATCGAAGATGCTGCCGAAGGCGACACCGACGCGATGACCGAAGACATGGAAGAAGCCGTCAACTAAGACGCTTGTCCAATCGGAACAGGAACCGGCCCGGAAGCGATTCCGGGCCGTTTTCTTTTGCAGATGGGGAACCATCGCCCCTGCCGACACATTTTTGCCATGAATGTCGCCCCGGGCACGCCGGGACGTACGCTCAAATTTACCAAGGGGAATTCGAAATGAAATTTGCCAAGACCACTCTCGTCGCTTCTGCCGCCGCCCTGAGCCTCGGCCTCGCCGCATGCGACGGCCCGCAGGAAGAAGCGATGGAAGACCAGGGCGAAGCCATGGAAACGCAGCTTGAAAACGAAGCCGACGCCATGGAAGACGCCGGCATGGAAGCGGAAGCCGACGCGCTTAACGAACAGGCCGACGATGTCGAAGACGCCATGGAAGAGCAGGCCGACGAAATGGACGGCATGTAAGCCGGACATTCCTTCGGGAATATCGAAGGGGCTCCGGAGCGATCCGGGGCCCTTTCCGATTCTCCGCTACCCATTCATCGGCAAGTGCGATTGCCGGATTGGCCCCCGCCAGCCTTTCAACCGGATTACGAAGCGATTTTCTCCGGCCCCGCCGCCGGAAGGTTGGAAAGCCACCACAATATCGCGTCCTGGTCTGCGATATTCCCGTCGAAGCGCAGCGCAGGCACATAGCTCTCATTGATCCCTCGCTCGCGGCCGCGATGGATTGCAGTGGGATAAATGAGCTGGCCCAATCCGCTCGGAAGGTCGATTCCGACCACTTCGAGGTAGTGTGTATCGCCGGACGTCTCATGCCCTATCTGCGTAACGTTGGGCAGGCTCAGGACCAGGTCCGCAAAATCCAGGCAGGCGCTCACGCAATCGCTGTCGGTCAACAGGTAGATGGTGCCCGGCAGCGCGCGGGGTGCAGCTTCCGTCAACGCGGCAATCGGGTTGGGCTGGATGAAATAGGGCTCGTTCGCCGCATGCGCCGTTTGCAGCCCATCGCGAATGGCGACGACCTTGCGATAGAGCTCGCTATCCGATCCGAAGCGCAGTTGCAGGGGCAGGATCGCATCGTCCAGCCGATCGAGATTGGCATCCGACGCGCGCCAGTGCGTTGCCTCGAAGAACGGCAAGCGAGGCGCAATGAATTCCTCGCCCCAGAGCGCGCTTGCGACGGCGTAACCCGCAGCACTCGCCCCGCCCAGATTGCCGCGCACGTCGATGACCAGCGTATCGGCGGCGGCAATTCGACCATGCGACTTTTCGATGGACTTGATCAGGCGGGCGAGATCCTCGCTCACCTCTTCCCCGCTGTCG
This sequence comes from uncultured Qipengyuania sp., assembly GCA_964407585.1. Classification (GTDB taxonomy): domain Bacteria; phylum Pseudomonadota; class Alphaproteobacteria; order Sphingomonadales; family Sphingomonadaceae; genus Qipengyuania. The sequence continues at coordinate 3,492 of CAYOWF010000006.1, read as the reverse complement.
AAGAAGCTGGCGATCGAGACCCAGGCCACGCCTTCCGCGGGAAAGGTCAGCCGGGTTTGCTGCGAGACGCGCGGTGCGATGCCGTCAAAGAAGGCTTGCCGCACGTCGTCGGCCAGCGGCTGCCATGACAGATCGAAGCTCGCTGCCTCGCTCGCCCCCGGCAACAGGAAATCGCATTGTGCCGGTGGTGCGACGAAGGGATTGCCCGAATCGATGAGTATCCAGGGGGCGTTGGCTCCGCGCTTGCCCGAGAGCCAGCTCATATGGGTGAATGGCTCGATACGCGTATCGTAGAGATCGTTGGCGCTCTGACCGTCGCAGGCCATCAGTTGGGCACCAACCGGTGGCGCCCCGTCGAGGTCGGATTGCGCCACTCGCATGCCACCGTCTTCCGACTGGGCGATGAAAAAGCCGGGATAGCGGCGTTCACGCGGGATCGAGCGCGTATATTGCGTGGCGAGATGCGCATCGTCGAAGGCCGAGGTCATCGCGCGCGTGGCGTAGAAATAGCCTCCGGGGCCATCGACTTGTCGCGCCAGCAACGAAGCTTGCGCATAGGCCGCATCGAGCCGGGCCTGGAATTCGGGATTGGCCGGATCGTTGATGCCCGGATGGTCCTCGGCAATCGTATCGCGGATGAAATCGACATCCTCGATCGCGGCACTACGCCAGTCGGGCTCGCGGATGTGCGTCCACCAGTACCAGGCGCCGCCAGCAAGCAGGGCGACGAGCAACACAAACCATTTCAGGCGCCAGATTTTCGCGAACATTCACACCCCTCGAGATAGCGAGGAATGTGTATTACTATATTAATACGGTATGCGCAACAGGGCTTGCGCTCAGACCGGTTTGGCCCCGCTGCCCCGACCGCCGCGCAAAGTGTATTCGAGCGTGCCGCGATTGACCACGTAATCGACATCGATCACCGCCGTATTGGCATAGGTGAAGCCGGGGCCCAGGCTCTTGTAAAGCTTGTCGAAATCGCGCTCCACCGTCTGGCGGTAGAGGTCCTCGAAGCTGGGAATCACGAAATAGGTCGGCTGCAGGTCGCTGATCACGTAATCGGTGCGCATGACGCGGTCGACGTTGAGCATGATGCGATTGGGGCTTTCCGCCTCGACCGAATAGACCACCTCGGTCGGACCCGAGAGGATACCCGCACCATAGGCGCGAATATCGCCGGGCCTTTCCTCGATCAGGCCGAATTCGACCGTGTACCAGTAGAGCGAGCCCAGCGCCTTCAGCCGGTTGTAGCGCATCGCCTTCCAGCCGGCCTTGCCGTATTCCTGCATGTAATCGGCATAGACCGGGTCGGTCAGCATCGGCACGTGACCGAAGACATCGTGGAACACGTCGGGTTCCTGGATGTAGTCGAAGGTCTCCCGCGTGCGGATGAAATTGCCCGCCGGGAAGCGCCGGTTGGCAAGGTGCCAGAAGAAAACATGGTCGGGGATCAGCATGGGCACGGGGACCACGCTCCAGCCCGTCAGCCGGTCCAGCTCTTCGGACAGCTTGCCGAATTCGGGCACCCCGCCACGGCCGAGATCGAGCTTCTCGGTCCCTTCCATGAAGGCGGTCGCCGCGCGTCCGGGCAGCATTTCCATCTGCCGCTTGAACAGATCGTTCCAGATCGCATCGTCTTCGCTGTCGTAGGCGGTCTGCCGGGGTTCGAGCCAGTCGTCGCCGACATGGTCCGGCTTTTTCAGCGGCGCGGTAAAGACATCCGCCGGCATTTCGGGCAGGCGTGTAAAGTCGTGCTCGGGTTCTGCTAATGTAGCCATAACATCATTGTAGATAGTAGCTTTGTCCGCGCCATACAAATGGGGAGATGCCGGAGGTGAAACGAAAAGCTTACGAGGCCGCGCTCGAGCCGATGCGCGAGGAGCTTGTCGCCATGGCACGATGGGCGCGGGTTGCGGGCCGCCGGATCGTGGTGCTATTCGAAGGGCGCGATACGGCTGGAAAGGGCGGTGCCATCCGCGCGGTCTCGGAAAAACTGAACCCGCGCCAGTGCCGCGTAGTCGCGCTGGGCAAGCCGACCGAGGCCGAGCAGGGTCAATGGTATTTCCAGCGTTACATCAACCATTTGCCCACTTCGGGCGAGATCGTCCTGTTCGACCGCAGCTGGTACAATCGCGCTGGCGTGGAGAAGGTCATGGGATTCGCATCGGGCGAGGAAGTCGAACAATTCCTCGACCAGGTTCCTGCCTTCGAGAAGATGCTCGTCGACGACGGGATATTGCTGTTCAAATACTGGCTCGGTGCGGATCAGGAAAAGCAGGAAGAGAGGCTGCGCGAGCGGCTCGAAGATCCGCTTAAACGCTGGAAACTCTCACCCATCGACCTTGCCGCCCGCGATAAATACGATGCCTATACCGAGGCTCGCGAAGAAATGCTGAGGCGGACGCATACGGCGCATGCGCCGTGGACGCTGGTCGATTTCAACGACCAGAAGCGTGGTCGGCTGACGCTGGTGCGCGACTTGCTGGACCGCTTGCCCGATACGCATTGCGAACCGCCCGCCATCGATTTTCCCGCGCTGGATCGCGAACCGCTCGAAGAAACCTATGGCGTCATCAGGCCGATCGCCGACTATCCCGAAGCCTAGGCTGCCCGCTCGAACACTGCGGCCATGCCCTGCCCGCCGCCGATGCACATTGTCTCGAGGCCAAAGCGCACTTCGCGGCGCTGCATTTCATGCGCCATGTCGGCAAGGATACGGATACCCGTCGCGCCGATGGGGTGACCCAGCGAGACACCCGAACCGTTGACGTTGACGATGTCCCGCCGACTGTCGTCCTCGGCGAAACCCCAGCCCTTCAACACGGCGAGCGCCTGCGGGGCGAAGGCTTCGTTGAGCTCGATGAGGCCAATGTCGTCCCAGCCGAGATCGTTCTTGGCGAAGAGCCGCTCGACAGCCGGGACGGGGCCGATACCCATGCGGCTGGGATCGCAGCCCGCCGCACTCCAGGAATGGAACCACAGGATCGGTTCCAGACCGAGTTCCTCGACCGTGTCTTCCGCCACCACGAGGCAGGCCGCGGCGGCATCGTTCTGCTGGCTGGCATTGCCTGCCGTCACGATCGCAGCGGGATCGCGCTTGCCGTCGATGGGGCGCAGCGCGGACAGCGTTTCCATGCTGGCATCTTCGCGGAAGCCTTCGTCTATGGCGAAGACCACCGGGTCGCCCCGGCGCTGCGGGATCTCGACCGGAACGAGTTGTGCGTCGAACTTTCCGTCTGCCCAAGCCTTCGCTGCATTCAGGTGGCTCCGCACGGCGAATGCGTCCGATTCCTCACGACCGATGTCGTAATCCTTGGCCAGGTTCTCGGCGGTTTCGATCATGCCGGTGATCACGCCGAAACGCTCGATCGGCTGGCTCATCAGGCGGCCCCGCGTGAGGCGGTCCCACAACACCATGTCTCCCAGCCGGGCACCATGGCGGGCCTTGGTGGTGTAATGCTCGACATTGGACATGCTCTCGACCCCGCC
>CAYOWF010000005.1:0-29734 GCA_964407585.1 uncultured Qipengyuania sp. | reverse complement strand
AGTTCGAACCTCATTCCCGGTCATGGCGGATTTTTCGACCGGGTAGACGGGATCATTCCCGTCGTCCTGTTGGCGGGGCTCTTCCTCGACGCTATCCAGTGATGTGTTGATATGACCAGGGCGATCACCATTCTCGGCGCGACAGGTTCGGTCGGCGCTTCCACGCTCGACCTCGTGCGGCGCAACCGTGCAGGCTGGCGGGTAGAGGCGTTGACGGCGCATTCCAACGTCGGGGAACTCGCGAAGCTGGCGAAGGAATTCGGTGCCAAACAGGCGGTGATCGGAGACGAAGCGCTCTACGGCGCCTTGAAGGATGCGCTGGCAGGTTCAGATGTCGCTGCGGCCGCCGGGCGCGAGGCACTGTGCGAAGCCGCCGCACGGCCCGCCGACATCGTCATGGCGGCGATCGTCGGTTGCGCCGGGCTGGCCCCGGTAATGGCGGCGATCGAACAGGGCCGCACCGTTGCGCTCGCGAACAAGGAAGCGCTCGTTTCAGCGGGCGAGGTTATGACCGCCGCAGTCGAGAGGTATGGCGCAACGCTGCTTCCGGTGGACAGCGAGCACAATGCCATCTTCCAGTGTCTCCAGGGTGGCGGTCTGGACGAAGTGCGCACGATCACGCTGACTGCCAGCGGCGGACCGTTGCGACTGGTGGAAGATCTAGACGCAGTCACGCCCGCACAGGCGATCGCGCACCCCAATTGGGACATGGGCGCGAAGATCAGCGTCGACAGCGCCACCATGTTCAACAAGGGCCTCGAACTGATCGAGGCGCATCATCTCTTTCCCGTCGGGCTCGACCGGATCCGCATCGTGGTCCACCCGCAAAGCGTGATCCATTCGATGGTCGAATATCGCGACGGTTCGACTCTGGCGCAGCTCGGCCCTTCGGACATGCGCGTGCCGATCGCATCCTGCCTCGCCTGGCCGGCGCGGATGGATACGCCGATGGACCCGCTCGATCTCGCCGGGATCGGCGAACTGAGCTTCTTCGAGCCCGATGAGAACCGCTTTCCGGCGACGAGGCTGGCGCGGCAGGCCGCCGAAGCGGGCGGGGCGGCTCCCGCCACGCTGAACGCCGCAAACGAGGTCGCGGTAGCGGCTTTTCTCGCCGGTAAGATAAAGTTCAGCCGTATTGCGGTAATGGTGGAAAACGTACTCAATGCCGGAAATCTGCCGCCCGCGCCGCGTTCTCTGGACGACGTCCTCGTAATCGACGAGGCTGCGCGCGTGCTGGCCGAGGCCCAAATGGAGACTGCCTGACTTGGACGGATCGATACCCTTCTGGATGTATATCGTCGGCTTCCCGCTTCTGCTGGGGCCGCTGGTAACGCTGCACGAGCTTGGGCACTACCTCGTCGGGCGGATGTTCGGCGTGAAGGCGGAAGCCTTTGCGGTCGGCTTCGGCAAGGAGCTGGTCGGCTGGACCGACCGGCGCGGGACCCGCTGGAAACTCTGCGCCCTGCCGCTGGGGGGTTATGTCCAGTTCAAGGGCGATATGGATCCTGCCAGCATCCCCCATCCCGATGAAATCGCCAAGGCAACCGCGGATGAGCGTGACGGCAGTTTCCATCACGCAGCCCTGTGGAAGCGCGCGCTGATCGTTTTCGCCGGTCCGGCGATGAACCTCCTGATTACGCTGGCCATTTTCGCCAGTTTCTTTGCGCTGTTCGGCAAGCCGGTCTCCGCCGACCCGAGCGAAACCAATGTGGTGAGCAGCTTCGCCGAGGAATCGGTCGCGCGCGATGCAGGCGTGCAGGAAGGCGACCGCATCGTCGCCATCGACGGCGAAAGGGTGAAGGAATTCCAGGACATCCAGGAACGGGTCCTGATGTATCCGGGCAAGACCATCGAGATGGAACTGCTGCGCGACGGCGAAACGCTTTCGCTGCCGATCACCATCGGGGACGTCACCGAAACCGACCGCTTCGGCAACGAGTCGCGGATCGGGAGGTTGGGCCTGTACTCCGCGGGTATGTCTTTCCAGGCAGTCGGCATCGGGGAATCGGTCAGCCTGGCCTTCGTCCAGACGGGCAAGCTGGTGGACATGATGGTCACCGGCATCAAGCAGATCATCATGGGCGACCGGTCGGTGAAGGAGCTTGGCGGCCCGGTCACGATCGGCAAGTTCGCCGGCGAGCAACTGAGCATGGGACCGCTCTCTTTCATCAACTTTGCGGCACTGATCTCGCTTAACTTGGCATTCATCAACCTGCTGCCAATCCCGGCACTCGACGGTGGGCACCTGGCTTTCTACGCGGCAGAAGCTGTCCGCCGGAAACCGCTGGGTCCCCGCAGTACGGAGGTGGCCTACAGGGCCGGTGTGGCACTGGTGCTCGCATTGATGGTTTTCGTCACCTTCATCGATATCGCCAAACTTCCCTTCTTCGGGAATTAGGCGGGGACAGGCCGGGTTGCCACCGCCTTGCGAGGTGCGACACGGCTTGATTGCGAGGCCTGCATCGGGCAGGGGGCCAATCGGCCGCCTGCGCATGGCAGGCGAAGTATGATTTCAAGGACGGGAACTCCCTTGTCGATGACTGGATTTTCGACTTCCGCGGCAAATGCGAACACGCGGACGAAGCGCCTCATGGCCACCCTGCTGGCCGGGACGGTGATGGGCGGAACGCCTGTGGCCGTGCTGGCTCAGGATACCGGCGATGTGGCGGAAGAGGCGCAGGCACCGGCGGCGCAGCAGCAGGAAATCGTGCGCACGATCGCAGTCGCGGGTGCGCAGCGGCTCGAGCCGCAAACCATCCTGTCCTATATCCGGCTGCGGCCGGGCGATACCTACACGCAGGCTGCGGGCGACCAGGTTCTGAAGGATCTCTACGCCACCGAGCTGTTTTCCAACGTCAGCGTGCGCAACGACGCGGGCAACGTGATCATCACCATCGTCGAAAACCCGGTGATCAACCGCATCATCATCGAGGGTAACGACCGGATCAAGAACGACAAGATCGTTCCCGAAATCCGCCTTGCTCCGCGCCAGATCTTCACGCGTTCGAAGGTCCGTGCGGACGTTGCGCGCATCATCGAGCTGTACAAGCGCCAGGGCCGCTTCGCCGCGACGGTAGAGCCGCAGATGGTCGAACTGAGCCAGAACCGCGTCGATATCGTTTTCGAAATCGAGGAAGGGCCGAAGTCCAAGGTTCGCCAGATCAACATCATCGGCAACGAGAAGTTTTCCGATGGCAAGCTGAAGGGCGAAATGGTCACCAAGGAGACCGGTGGTCTCCTGTCCTTCCTGAGCTCGAACACCAGCTACGACCCCGACCGCCTGGCCTTCGACCAGCAGAACCTGCGCACCTTCTACCTGACCGAAGGCTATGCCGACTTCCGCGTCGTATCCGCGGTGGCCGAGCTCACGCCTGACAAGGAAGACTTCATCATCACCTATGTGGTGGAAGAGGGCGAGCGGTACACGTTCGGCGATGTGAAGGTGGAAAGCCAACTGCGCGATTTCGACGGCGAGGCCATGACCGCGCGCCTGCCGATGAAGAGCGGCGATTTCTACAACGCCAAGACGGTCGAGGATACGGTCGAACAGATGACCGACCTTGCCGGGACATATGGCTATGCCTTTGCCGACGTCCGGCCCGATTTCAGTCGCAACCCCGACGATCTGACGATGGACGTCACTTTCGTCCTGCGCGAAGCGCCGCGCGTCTACGTCGAACGGATCGACGTGAACGGCAATACGCTGACGCAGGACAAGGTCGTCCGCCGCGAATTCCGCGTGGCCGAGGGCGATGCCTTCAACAGCCTTGCGATCAAGCGGTCGGAAGCCCGCATCAAGTCGCTGGCCTATTTCCAGGAGAACTTCGAAGTCACCCAGGTCGAAGGCAGCGCGCCCGACCGCGTGGTGCTCGAAGCGAATATCGAAGAGCAGCCGACCGGCGAACTCCAGCTTTCGGCCGGCTTCTCCTCGCTCGAGAAGTTCATTCTCGCCGGGTCGATCCGCCAGAAGAATTTCCGCGGCCGCGGCCAGACCATCGGCCTTAGCCTCAATTATTCGGGTTACTCCAAGTCGGCGCAGGTTAGCTTCAGCGAGCCCTACCTGTTCGATCGCAACATCTCGATGGGCGCGGATATCTATCACCGCGAACTCGACAACGACTTCTTCAATCGCGGCGTATCGACCTATGAACAGGCCACCACCGGCCTTTCGCTGCGCGCGGGCGTTCCGCTGAGCGAATATATGTCGCTTGTCGGCAGCTACACGCTCAACCGCGAAGACGTCTCGGTCGCGGGCAACCAGCTCGTCGATACCGATGGCGACGGGATCGCCGAATGTGTCAGCTCGCGCTTCATCTGCGAGGCGGTCGGCAAGCGCACGGCCTCGATCCTGGGCATAACCCTGAATCACGACACGCTCGACAATCGGTTCCGTCCGACCAGCGGTTCCTCGGTCTCCATCACCACGGAATTCGCCGGGCTTGGCGGCAATGTGAGATATCTCCGCCTGCGTTCGCGCCTCGGACGGTATTTCAATCTCGGAAGCGGTCTGATCTTCTCGCTCAATGCAGAAGGCGGCTGGATCCAGGCCCTCAAGGACAATCCCACGCCGGGCTTCGACGACGTTCGCCTGACCGACCGGTTTTTCCTCGGCGAACCGCAGTTCCGCGGTTTCGACATCCGCGGCGTCGGTCCGCGCATCGTGACGCTGCCCTACCTGGTAAACCCGGATGATCCCGATGGTCCGCGCGTATTGCAGACGCTCGACGATTTCCTCGAGGATGTCGGCGATCGCCGGTATGCCGATGCGCTGGGTGGTCGCGCCTATTACCTCGGCCGGGCAGAGCTTGAGATTCCGCTTGGCTCGGGTGCCCGCGAGATGGGTCTTCGCCCGTCCATCTGGGCCGATGTCGGTTCGCTGTTCGGGCTCGACAGGCCGCAGCTTCGCAACTTCCCGAATGGTGTCCAGAGCACCAATGCCGACGGCGATCCGTTGTACGTCGAACTTCTGTACAACGCCGATGGTACGCCGCTGCTGGACGACAATGGCACTCCCGACGATACTTCGGACGATTTCCAGCAGGTCGATCCGCAGAGCGTGAACGCAGTGAATGCGATCAACGAGCCGAACACACCGATCATACCCAACAACACTTATTTTCGCGAAGTACTGTATGGCGACAGCATCAAGCCGCGCCTTACGGTCGGGATCGGGGTGAACTGGAATTCCCCCTTCGGTCCGTTCAGGATCGATCTATCCCACGCCCTTATCAAGCAGGAAGGCGACGACACCAAAACCCTGTCCTTCAATGTAGGAACGCAATTCTAATGAAACTGATTACCAAGACCTTCGCAGCCGCGACTCTCGCAGGCGCGGCCATCGCTGCAACTCCCGCTGCGGCGCAAGTCAGCGGCAATATCGCCGTCGTGAATCCGCCGGCCACGATTGCCGGGAGCACGGCTCTGAGCACTGCTTACCAGCAGGTCAACACCACCTACGCCTCGCAGATTACCCAAATCCAGCAGAAGCAGCAGCAGGCACAGACCCTCCTCCAGCAGCTCGATACCAATAGCGACGGCAATCTGGACCAGGCAGAACAGCAGGCCGCGCAAAACGCGCCGCAGACCCAGCAGGTCCAGACTCTCGAGCAGGAAATCAACCAGCTGTCGAACCAGATCGACCTCGCGCGGATCTATGCGGTCGAACAAATCCTCCAGCAATACGGTGCCGCCCTGCAGACGGTGACTTCGACCGACAATATCCAGGTCGTCCTCTCGCCCGAGGCGATCGCCTATTCGAACCCGGCAGCCAATATCAACCAGAAGGTCGTTGCGGCGCTCAATGCACGCGTTCCTTCGGTCCAGATCACTCCGCCTCAGGGTTGGCAGCCGAGCCAGCAGTCGGTGAACGTCTATCAGCAGGTCCAGCAGATCCTGATGATCGCGGCGCGCCAGCAGGCAGCCCAGCAGCAGCCCGCACCGGGCAACGGCCGCTAAGACCAGAACGGGAGCAGGGGTAATGAGCGATACCGGTTTCGACATCGTCGAGGTGCTCAAGCGCCTTCCGCATCGCTATCCCCTGCTGCTCGTCGACCGTGTGGCCGACCTCGTCCCCGACGAGCGCATCCATGCGGTAAAGGCGGTCAGCTTCAACGAAGATTTCTTCCAGGGGCATTTCCCCGGCGCGCCGATCATGCCCGGCGTTCTCCAAATCGAGGCACTGGCGCAGGCTGCGGGCGTACTCGCGGTGGAAAGCCTCGGCCTCGCCGGGTCCGGCAAGCTGGTCTATTTCATGGCGATCGAGAATGCCAAGTTCCGTGCGCCTGTAACGCCGGGCGTGCTGCTCGATCTCAAGGCAGAGTTCGTCCAGAAGCGTGCTCGCGTCTGCAAATTTGCGGGCGAGGCCTCGGTCGATGGCAAGGTGACCTGCGAAGTGAGCTTCACCGCCATGATCGCGGATGCGCCGGAATAGGGTTGCAAATTTGCGCGCGCGGCGCTAACCGCGCGCCTTCTCCACAAACAGCTGGACCGGTCGGAACCGCTCCGAAGCTAGAAGGACGTTTACAATGAAGGCCGAAGGTCACCCCGATTACCACATGATCACGGTCAAGATGACCGATGGTACCGAATTCCAGACGCGCTCGACCTGGGGCAGCGAAGGCGACACGCTGACGCTCGACATCGACCCCACCAGCCACCCGGCATGGACCGGCGGCAAGCAGCAGCTTCAGGAAGGCGGCCGCGTCGCAGCCTTCAACAAGCGCTTCGGCGGTCTCTCGCTCAAGAAGTAAGCTTCCCGGGCAACGAAATTCGAAGGGCGGTCCATGGCGGGCCGCCCTTTTCGTTTGCGCTTCAGGGTTTAGTCGGCTCGAAGCGCAATACGCCCGCATAGGCATAGGCGTTGCCGTCGGCCGGATGGCTCCGGCCGTCGAAGACGCGTACTTCGGGCAGGTCGTAGATCGAAAAACCGTCGACGCAGGCGAGATTGACCCCGTAATGGTCGGGCTCCGAGCGCAGCTGGTGGAAGGTATGGATCCCGCAGCGCGAACAGAAGCGGTGCTTCGCCTGGCCGCTGCCGAACGTGTAGAGCGAGAGCGCATCCTCGCCCTGCGTGACTTCCAGGGAGGTCATGGGTACGTCGATCATGACCACGCCCTTCATCGCGCAGATGGTGCAGTTGCACCGCCGGATGGTCGCATTTTCGGGTACGGCGAAACGGAACCGGACGGTCCCGCAATGGCACCCGCCTTCATGGGTTTCGCCTGCCTCTATCACCAGCCCCACTCCTTCTCGCGATACCATTTCGTGATCACGTATTTGACGCCCTTGCGCACCTTCATCCCGTGGTGGATCGTATTCGGGTTTTCGCGCCCGTCGGGACGCATGTTATTCCAGCATACCAGTTTGCCGGTTTCGGGCTGGAAGGTCTTCTTCACCGCCTTGAACCGCGTCGCGCCGCCGGCATCGACTTCGTTAAGATAGACCATGAAGGTCCAGGTGCGCTGCCCTGCTACCGAGCAATAGTTGTCCCAATCCTTCCCGCCGGGATTGAAATAGTCGCAATGCGGCTTGAATTCCTGCCCCACCTCGTAGCGCTGTCCTTGCAGCGGTTCGCCATATTTCGGGTCGATGCCGCTCAGCGCCGTGAGCATGGCTTCGATTTCGCGAACCGCCGGTTCCTCCGCGTCGAGATCGCAAGTTTCGCTCGTGCGGAAATAGCGGTCGTCGCCGGCATCGGCGAGCGTCGAGGGGCGGCGATCCTTCTCGACCAGCTCGACGAGCCGCTCGCACAATGGGGCGCTGGCGAAATCGCGCAGCTGGAACAATTCGGCTTTGTCGGTCGGCACGCGCTGCACGCCGGGGCGCGACAGCAGGTGTTCCGCAGAAGATTCGCCCGGAGCAGTCATCGCCATGCACGATAGCCGCCCGATACGCTGTCGCAAGCTGCGAAAGAATATTACGCATATCGCGGGCTCGGCGCTTTTTCCCTTCCCATTTGCCCACGCCTGTGCAACAGGCGCTCGCCGTTGCGGAAGGCGGGTTGACGGCCCGCTTGTCGCGTATATGTGCCGCCTTCCCGGCAGCGTTCCGGGGGCGTGTGGCGATCGTAGCTCAGTTGGTTAGAGCGCCGGTTTGTGGTACCGGAGGTCGCGGGTTCGAACCCCGTCGATCGCCCCATTTTCTCCCTTCGCACCGGGTCAAGACACTCCTATCGAGGGCGACCAAGCGATGACGGCTTTCTGGACCGAAGCGGATTACGACGACCATGAGCTCGTGCAGGTCGTGCGCGACGCGAAGAGCGGCCTGACCGCCATTATCGCCCTGCATTCGACCCATCTCGGCCCCGGCGCCGGCGGTACCCGGTTCTGGCATTATGCGGACAGCGATGCCGCCATGCGCGATGCCCTGCGCCTGTCGCGGGGGATGAGCTACAAGAATGCCATGGCCGGCCTGCCGATGGGCGGCGGCAAGGCCGTCATCCTCGCCGACGAGAACCGGACCAAGACCCCGGAAATGCTTGCCGCCTTCGCCGATGCGGTGGAAGCGCTGAACGGGCAATATGTCACGGCCGAAGACGTCGGCATTTCCGAAGCCGACATGGCCATGGTTGCCGAGCGCACACAATATGTTTCCGGCCTCCCGGTCAGCGGAGAAGGCGCGGCCGGCGGCGATCCCGGTCCGTTCACGGCGCTGGGCATCTTCCACGGCATCAGGGCGGCGGTCGCACACAAGCTCGGCAAGGACAGCATGAAGGGCGTTCATGTCGCCCTCCAGGGCGTCGGCAGCGTGGGCGGCGGTGTCGCCAGGCTCCTCGCCAAGGAAGGCGCGAAGCTGACTCTGTCCGACATTCACCCTGATCGTTGCGAGGCGCTGGCAGCCGAACTTGGCGTGAAATGCGTGGCGCATGATGCGATCATGTCGGTCCCTTGCGATGTCTTCAGCCCCAATGCGCTCGGCGCGGTCCTCGACGACGAGGGCATAGGTCGGCTCGATTGCCAGGTTGTGGCAGGCGGTGCGAACAACCAGCTCCAGCGTCCGGAACACGGACCCATGCTGGCCAAGCGCGGCATCCTCTATGCACCCGATTACGTCATCAATGCCGGCGGCATCATCTCGGTGACGCTCGAATATCTGTGCCGCAAGGAAGAAGCGCCCTGCGACATCAACGAAGTGCGCAAGCGGATCGCGCTTATCCCGGGACGGCTCGAACAGATCTGGCAGGAAAGCGACAAGACCGGCAACTCGCCCGACCAGGTTGCGGACAAGATGGCGCAGGAACTGATCGGCCGCTGAGCGGGCGGAATATCGGTCTTTGGCGGGTTGGCGGCGCACAGAGCCTTGCGAGGCGCGAGCCACCCTGCCAAAGCATTCGTCGGACGGTCCATTCGATGCACGGCTTCGCTAATCCCAAACGCTTTCTTGCACTTGCCAGCTGGCTGACGCCGCTGTTGCTGGCGAGCGGGCTGGTTCTGACCGCCGCTGCGCTCGTCTGGGGCTTTACGCAGGTTCCGCCGGATCGGTTGATGGGGGAGACGGCGAGGATCCTCTTCATCCACGTTCCCACAGCATGGCTCGGCATGGGCGGCTGGACGGCGATCGCCGTGTCCAGCCTCGTGTTCCTCGTCTGGCGCCACCCGCTTGCCGCCATCGCCGCGCGCGGGGCAGCGGTGCCGGGACTGGTCTTCACGCTGATCTGCCTTGCCACCGGCTCCATCTGGGGGCGGCCGACCTGGGGCACCTGGTGGGTCTGGGACGGGCGCCTGACCTCCATGCTCGTACTGGCCTTCCTCTACGTGGCCTATATCGCGCTCGCGCAATCGGCGGAGCGGGAAGGCGTATCGCCCCGCATACCGGCGATCTTCGGCCTTTTGGGGGCGATCAACATTCCGATCATCAATCGCAGCGTGGTGTGGTGGAACTCGCTCCACCAGCCGCCCAGCATCACCATGGGCAAGAGCGCGATCGACGGCGTCTTCCTCGCCCCGCTCCTGGTTGCAGTGCTTGGCTTCTCGCTGATCTTCGGCGGAGTAGTACTCGCACGGATGCGCGCGCTGCTGGCGGATATCCAGGCAGAGGCGCGCTTGCGCCGCCGTGCGATGGAGGCCGATTGATGAGGGAAGCGCTCGACCAGTGGGCCTTCGTCTATGCCGCCTATGCGATCGCCGTGGGCGGAACGCTCGCCATGATGGCGTGGAGCTGGGTGGCGATGAAACGCGCCGAGGCCCGGCGCGAGAGGGCGCGCGGCAAGTGAAGGCCAAGCACCAGCGCCTCGTCCTCGTGCTTCTCGCACTCGTCGCCCTGATCGGCGCGGCGCTGCTGGCGATCTATGCGCTGCGCAGCCAGGCGAGCTATTTCTACCTTCCCGAACAGATGATGGCCGACCCGCCGCAAGTGGGGCAGGCGGTCCGTCTCGGCGGCATGGTGGCCCCAGGGTCGCTCGAGACGCTGGCCGACGGCATTACCGTGACCTTCATCGTGACCGGGCGCGAACGATCGGCTGTGCCGGTTCGCTATGCCGGCATCCTTCCCGACCTGTTCGTCGAAGGTTCGGGTGTCGTCGCCGAGGGGCGGCTCGATGCGGACGGTACTTTCATCGCCGACAACCTCCTTGCCAAGCATGACGAAAACTACGTCCCGCGAGAACTCGAGGGCATGAGCGAACACCAGGCTGCCGAGATGGCCGAAGACACGACGGTCGGGCTCGAATGATCGCCGAAATCGGTCTTGCCGCGCTGTGGCTGGCTGCGGCGCTGGCGGTGTTGCAGCTGGTCGGCGGCTTTCTGGCGCTGCGCAGCGGTACGGATAGCGATATCGCCGGGCTGACGCGCCCCGCTGCCATCCTCCAGGGCGGACTGGTGGCCGTGTCCTTTGCCGCGCTGTTGTGGGTCTTTGCCATCACCGACCTTTCGGTGAAGCTGGTGGCGATGAATTCGCACACCATGAAGCCGCTTGTGTTCAAGCTCTCGGGCGCATGGGGCAATCACGAAGGCTCGATGCTGCTGTGGGTGACGGTGATGGCGCTTGCCGGTGCCCTCATTGCCGCAGTCGAACGTCGCCTGCCGGAAAAGACCATGCAGGCGACCCTTGGTGCGCAGGGGTTCGTGGCGCTGGGCTTCTATGCCTTCCTGCTCCTCAGTTCGAACCCGTTCGAACGCCTGCCGCAGCCTGCCGTCGAAGGGATGGGCCTCAACCCCCTGCTTCAGGATATCGGGCTCGCGCTGCATCCGCCGACGCTCTATTTCGGCTATGTCGGCCTGTCGGTGGCGTTCAGCTTTGCGGTCGGTGCCCTGCTGACGCGGCAGGTGACCCCCGACTTCGCCCGCGCCATGCGGCCGTGGATCCTCGGCGCGTGGGTCTTCCTCACGCTCGGCATTACCGCGGGCAGCTACTGGGCCTATTACGAACTCGGCTGGGGCGGCTACTGGTTCTGGGATCCGGTGGAGAACGCCTCGCTCATGCCCTGGCTTGCGGCAACCGCCTTGCTGCATTCGGCCAGTGTGCTGGCCAGCCGCGATGCGCTGCGGGTATGGACCATCATGCTGGGCGTGGTGGCCTTTTCCATGTCGATGCTCGGCACCTTCCTCGTCAGGTCGGGCATCCTCACCAGCGTCCACGCATTCGCGGTCGATCCCGAGCGCGGAAGCTTCATTCTCTTCCTGCTCGCCCTCTATATCGGCGGTGCGCTGCTGCTTTTCGCCCTGCGCGCGGGCGCCATTTCCGAAGGTGAACGCTTTGCCGTCGCCAGTCGCGAAGGAGCGCTGGTGGTCAACAACGTCATGCTCAGCGCGATCCTTGCGGTGGTGCTCCTCGGCACGCTCTACCCGCTGCTGACCGAGGCCTTCGACGTGCGCGTTTCGGTGGGGCCGCCCTATTTCAATCCGGTGGGGGCGATCTTTGCCTTCCCCATGCTCATGGTGATGGCCGTAGGGCCGCTGCTGCGCTGGCGGCAGGACGGCTTCGGTCGTTTGACCAAGGAACTGGCGATCGTCGCGGCGCTGCTGGTGAGCGGCATCGTGCTCTTCTCGTTGCTGTTCGGGGTTGCGTTCCTGCCGCTGCTCGGCCTTTCGCTCGCGATCGCGCTCGGCGTGGGGAGCTTCCTGCCGCTCAAGGGGCGCAAGCTGCGCCGCGTGCCGGTCGAGACCTGGGGCATGGTGATCGCCCATTTCGGAATCGCCGTAGCCCTGTTCGGTATGGCCAGCGAAAGCGCGTTCTCGGAAGAAAGGCTCGCCGCAGTCGAAGAAGGCGGCTTTACCTCCGTGGGACCATGGGAGGTCCAGTTGCGCGCGGTCGAGCCGGTCGCGGGGCCGAACTGGACGGCCATGGCCGCACGGATTGGCGTGTCGTACAAGGATGGCGAGCCGGTCGAAATCGCACCCCAGTCGCGCAATTTCTGGGCACCTCCGCAGCAGACCACCGAAAGCGTGCTGGTAACCCGCTGGAACGGCCAGCTCTATGCGGTCATGGGCGGGGGCAGCACCGATGGTCGCTGGCAGCTGCGCCTGTGGTGGAAACCCTTCGTGACTTTCATCTGGTATGGCGGGCTGCTCGTGGCACTGGGCGGCGTTCTGGCGATCATCGGGCGGGTTCGCGGGGACCTCAAGCGGCGGCTCGTTCGGCGCAAGCTGGCCGTCCGGCGGGAAGAGATGGAGAAACTCGCATGAGCTGGCGCCTGTGGCTTCCCCTGATGGTGTTCTTCGGCTTCCTCGGCCTGGCGGCCTACCAGCTGACCCAGCCGAAGGACGAGTTCATCAAGAGCACCATGGTGGGCAAGGAATTGCCCTATTTCACCCTGCCTCCCGCGAGCCTCGACCGCCCGGGAGTGGACAGCCGCGATTTCCACGACGGCAAGCCCAAGCTGCTCAACGTCTGGGCCAGCTGGTGCCTGCCCTGCATCGCCGAAGCCTCGCAACTCGAGCAATTGCAGGCATCCGGAGTCGAAATCGTCGGCGTGGCCATTCGCGACAAGCCGACCGACGTGATGCGTTTCCTTTCCGACCACGGTAATCCCTACACGCGCATCGGCCGCGACGACCTTTCGGAAGTGCAGCTCGGGATCGGTTCGTCGGGTGTGCCCGAGACCTTCGTAATCGATGGCCAGGGCATCATCACCTACCAGCACATCGGCGACATTCGCCCCGAACACGTGCCGATCCTGCTCGAAGAATTGCGAAAGGCGGGGGCATGAACCGCCTGGTTGCCCGGTTTTTGCGAACGGCAGGTGCGCTCTTCGCCGCGCTCCTCGCCCTGCCGCTGGTCGCACAGCAGGGGATGCCGCCTGCGCCCTATGCCTATCGCCAGCTCGAAGATCCCGCACAGGAAGCAGCCGCACAGGAACTGATGGAGACGCTGCGCTGCCTCAAGTGCCAGTCGCAGTCGATCGCCGATAGCGACGCCCCGATGGCGGGCGACATGCGGCACCAGGTCCGCATTCGCATCGCCGCCGGCGAGGAGCCCGACGCCATCCGCGGCTGGCTGATGGACCGCTATGGCGACTATGTCAGCTATGAGCCGGTGATGAGCGCGACCACCTGGCCGCTCTTCGCCGTTCCGCTGCTTCTCGTCATGATCGCAGGCCTGCTGTTCTGGCGCCGTTTCCGGAGGCGCGCGTGAGCTGGCTGTCGGTCATCCTGCTGGCAGGCGCCGCATTCGCTGCTGCAGTATTCCTGCTGAAAGTGAACCGTGGCGGATGGAGCTTGCTGGGCGCCGCGCTGCTGTTCGGCCTGACCGGCTATGCGCTGCAAGGATCGCCGGGCCAGCCTGCCGCACCCGGCGCCGCTGTGGAACGGGAGCGGCTCGATGGCGGATTGCTCGTCGAGGGAAGGCGGGAGTTCTTCGATACATCGCAGCTTCCTTCGCGCTGGACGCTGACCGGCGACGGGTTTGCGCGGCGCGGCGATTATGCACAGGCTTCGGGTTTCTATCGCAGCGCGACGCAAGAAAATCCGCAGGATAGCGAGGCGTGGCTCGCATTAGGCATTGCGCTGGTCGAACATGCCGAGGGCAATCTTACGCCGGGCGCGCTCTATGCTTTCGAGCGTGCCCAGCAATTGGACGAGGACAACGGCGGACCGCGCTATTTCCTCGGCGTATCCTGGCTGAGAGCGGGCGATGCGGCGCGGGCCGTAGAGCTGTGGCGCGACGCCCTCGAAAGCGCACCCGAAGCCGCTGGCTGGCGCGAGGCGCTCGCCCTGCGGCTCGAGCGGCTCGAGTCGATGATCGGCGCCGCACAGGGCGTACCTGCACCGGAAGTCCCGGAATAGAGCGCTTTTCGGCGAGATATTGCCCCGCAACCTCCATGGTGCTAAGCGCCGCCACCTTGCACCGGGGGCCACACCCTCGCAGCCAAGGTTTTGACCCCATGCGTCAGGTAACAGCCCACATATGACAGAGGCGATCGCGCCGACTTCGCAGCCCGATAGCGGCGGCGGTAACGCTCATGGCCATGGCCATGGCGGTTCCAAGGCTGCGCTGGCCGTAGGCGCGATCGGCGTCGTATTCGGCGACATCGGCACCAGCCCGCTCTACGCCTTCCGCGAAACATTCGCCGGCGCAGCGAATATCGCGATCGACCGATTGCATGTGCTGGGCGTGGTCAGCCTGATCTTCTGGTCGATGGTCATCGTGGTGGCGCTGCAATATGTGACCATCCTGATGCGTGCGGACAACAAGGGGCAGGGCGGCAGCCTCGCTCTGGTTGCGCTGCTCAGCCGCCATATGGGCAAGTCCAAGTGGGGCTGGCTCGTCGTACTGCTGGGCGTGTTCGCGACTTCTCTGTTCTACGGCGACAGCATGATCACGCCGGCGATTTCGGTCCTGTCCGCAGTGGAAGGCCTGACGGTGGTCGACCATGGACTGGAGCCCTACGTCATCCCGATCGCATTGGTCCTGCTGGTATGCCTGTTCGTGCTGCAACAGCGCGGCACAGCGAAGGTGGGCGCGCTGTTCGCGCCGGTGATGATCATCTGGTTCTCTACATTGGCGGGGCTAGGCCTCAACCAGATCATCCAGCATCCCGAGATCCTCTGGGCGCTCAATCCCTATTATGCGGTCATGTTCTTCATCACCGACGGATTCGTCGCCTTCCTGGCGATGGGCGCGGTGGTACTGGCGGTGACTGGCAGCGAGGCGCTCTATTCCGACATGGGGCATTTCGGGCGGGGCCCCATGCGCCTGTCGTGGTTCGGTTTCGTCATGCCCTGCCTGCTGCTCAACTATTTCGGTCAGGGTGCGATGATCGCTTCGCTCCCGCCCGAGCAGGCGGCAGAAGTCGTCCGCAATCCCTTCTTCCTGCTGGCAGGCGAGGAATATCGTCTTCCGCTCGTCATTCTGGCTACGGTCGCCACCTTCATCGCCAGCCAGGCGGTTATTTCGGGCGCCTTCAGCATCACTCACCAGGCGATGCAGCTGGGCTTCATGCCGCGCCTTTCGATCCGCCACACGAGCGAGACCGAGGCGGGGCAGATCTACATCCCCGTGGTCAACTGGGCGCTGATGGTCGCAGTCATCCTCCTCGTGCTGACTTTCCAGACATCGTCCAACCTCGCGGGTGCATATGGCATTGCGGTAACGGGTGCGGTCACAATCGATACGCTGCTGATGGGCGTGCTGTTCGTCGGCGTGTGGAAGTGGAAGTGGTGGTATGCCGCGCCGGTCGTGATCTTCTTCCTCTTCATCGACGGGGCCTACTTCGCGGCAAACCTGTTCAAGGTGCCCGACGGCGGCTGGTTCCCGCTGGTTGTCGGCCTGATAGCCTTCACGCTGCTCACGACCTGGGCGCGCGGGCGCAAGCTGATGCGCGAACGCATGCACGAGACCGCGCTGCCGATCGAAATCTTCGCCAAGAGCGCGAAGAACTCGGCCACACGGGTTCCGGGCACGGCCATCTTCATGGCCAGCCAGACGGCGGGCGTACCCAGCGCGCTGCTCCATAACATCAAGCACAACAAGGTGCTCCACGAGCGCGTGGTCATTCTCACCGTGTTGATTGCCGATGCGCCCTATGTCGATGTCGACGAACGTTGCGAGATCCACGACCTGGGCGACGGCTTCTACCGTGCCGTACTGCACTATGGCTTCATGCAGGAAACCAATGTGCCGCAGGGATTGAAGGAAATGGAACGCTGTGGCGGCGAATTCGACATGATGCACACCAGCTTCTTCCTGTCGCGCCAAACGCTGTTGCCGAGCGACAAGCCGGCCATGCCCATCTGGCGCGAGAAGATCTTCGCCTGGATGCTGCGCAACGCGGCGACCGCGATGGATTTCTTCCGCCTGCCGACCAACCGTGTGGTCGAACTGGGAAGCCAGGTGGAAATCTGATGCGCGTGCCTTCGCAATCCCTGCGCGGGTTTATTCGTTAGGTAGTGCGGTCCACCCGTGCTAGCGCGCCCGCGCTGACGTCGAAATTTGCGACGGACTTCGGCTTTTGACTTGTCGCCGCTTGCCTATCCGGCCCCGGCGTTAACCAGACGACGACTTCCTTTCATCGGACGATTTTACGCACGGCCCCACGGCATGTTGCCGCAGGGCAATCTCTCGCGTTCTCGAAAGGAACCACATATGACCAAGACCGGAACCGTCAAATTCTTCAATGCCGACAAGGGCTATGGATTCATCCAGCCCGACGATGGCTCGAACGACAGCTTCGTCCACATCACTGCCGTGCAGGCTGCGGGCATGCAGACGCTCGATAAGGACCAGCGCCTCAATTACGAAATCGAAGCCGGCCGTAACGGCAAGGAAAGCGCCGTGAACCTCTCGGCAGCCGACTAAGGTATCCGACCGTGCGCTGCCCCACAGGGGTGCTGCGCACGGTCCCATACCTCTTGTGCGGCTTACCGGCGCAGTCGTGCTTGAACGCCGTAAGGCAGGAAGTCGCCGCATATTGACTCACCTTCATCCTCACGCGACGCTCCTGCCATGAATATTGCGCAATCCCCACCGGTCGCGGTCCACCAGTTCGGGCGCGAAAAGGAACCGGTGGTCGTCATCGATGAATTCAGCGGGATGGTGGACGAACTTCGCAAGCAAGCGGTGACTGCCGATTATCGGGACGGCGGGGCCTATTATCCAGGCATCCGTGCCTGGGCGGATCCGTCTTACCTCGATCGACGCCGTGATCTGATGTTTTCGATCATGCAGCGGGTTTTCGGATTTCGTCGGGGAATCAAGCTCGAACTTTCCACTTTTTCTCTGGTAACCACCAAGGAGGATGAGCTTGCCGAGGTGCAACGCATCCCGCATTACGACGATGCAGGAAGCGATGTGGTTGCAATCATGCATTACCTGCTCCCGCAGGAAAGCGGCGGTACGGCGTTCTACCGGCAGGTTCGTACGGGATTCGAGGCCATAACGCCTGATCGCGAGAGCCGTTTCAAGGAAGCTTTGCAGCAAGACGAGCGGGAATTCGGCAAGGTACCGGCGCGGTATCATTACGGCGATGATGCGCGTTTCGAGTTGATCGGCGAAGTCGAGGCCCGACCGGACCGCTTGATCATCTATCGCGGCCGCCTTTTGCACTCGGGCAAGATACCGGACGCAGACCTGCTTTCCGACGATCCCGAGAAGGGCCGGCTTACCATCAACATGTTCTTGCGAGGCACCTAACCTGTCGGCGGCTCGTCCTTCAGCACCTCGTCCGTATCCTCGAGCGACAGCCCGTGCTTCAGAAGCATAGGGATCTGCGTGAAGGTGAAGAGGAAGCTCAGCGGCAGGAAGACCCAAAGCTTCGCCCAGAGCCAGCTTTCGAAGCTCATTGTGCGTACCAGCACTTCGTTGAGTGCCGCCAGCGCTACGAAGAAGAAGCCCCAATTGCGCGACAGCTTGAGCCAGCCTTCATGGGTCACCCCTTCGAAAGCGGCCTCCAGCAGGACCTCCAGCCATGCCCGTCCGCGCAGCCAGCCGATGATCAGGACGGCGCCGAACAGCAGGTAAATCGCGGTGGGTTTGAACTGGATAAAGCGTTCGTCGCGCAGCCAGATGGTCAGCGCGCCGAAGCCGACGATCAGCGTGGTCGAAAGGATCAGCATCGGGCTGACCTTGCCGAATTTCAGCTTGCTGAAGACCAGCGCCACCACGGCGGCGACCATGAACGCCACGGTGCCGTAGATGACCTTGATGATCTCGCTTGCCCCTTCGGGCTGAGAGAATTTGTAGACGCCGAGGAATATCAGCAGCGGGCCATAATCGACCAGCGTGTGGAGCCAACCGGTGGGTTTCTTTTCGCCGGGTTCGGCCATCATGCCACTCCTGCAATGACGCGCGCGACCAGGTCGGGGTCGAACGGGCGCAAATCATCGAGCTTCTCGCCCACGCCGATCGCGTGGATCGGCAGGCCGTAGCGCTCTGCCGCCTGCACCAGCACGCCGCCGCGCGCAGTGCCGTCGAGCTTGGTCATGACGAGGCCGGTGACACCGGCGACTTCCTTGAACACGTCGATCTGGGAAAGCGCGTTCTGGCCGTTAGTGGCATCGAGGACCAGCACGACGTCGTGCGGCGCTTTGGGGTTGAGGCGGCCCAGCACTTTCCGGATCTTGGCCAGCTCGTCCATCAACTCGCGCTTGTTCTGCAGGCGACCGGCGGTGTCCACGATCAGCACGTCGGTCCCGATCTCGGTGCCTTTCTTGACCGCGTCGAACACGATCGAGGCCGGGTCCCCGCCTTCGGGCCCGCGCACGATGGGTACGCCCACCCGGTCGGCCCAGGTCTGCAACTGGCCGATGGCGGCAGCGCGGAAGGTATCGCCGGCCGCCAGCATCACATTGTAGTCGTCCTCGACGAAAAGATGCGCCAGCTTGGCGATTGTGGTGGTCTTGCCGCTGCCGTTTACACCGATCACAAGCAGGACCTGGGGGCGCGGGAAGGCGGTGATTTCGAGCGGCTTGGCGACCGGGCGGAGGATCGCGGCAATCTCGTCCGCCACCGCCTGCTTCAGTTCGTCGGCGCTGATTTCGAGACCGAAACGCTTTTCCTTCAGCTTCTCGCGGATACGCGATGCGGCGCTCGGCCCGAGATCGGACATGATAAGCGCGTCCTCGACATCGTCGAGGGTGGCATCGTCGAGCTTGGCCTTGGTAACCGCTTCCGAGAGGTTCTCGGTCAGCCGCTCGGACGTCTTCTTGAAGCCGCCGAACAGGCGCTCGGTCCAGCTGGGTTTGCTCATGACAGGAGATTGTCCTCGAGTGTCGTGGGCGTCACGGTGACGATGGAGCCGCGCTTGGTGCCGGCCGGCACGGTCACGCGGGCGAATTGGGGCGAATAGCCGGTCCCGTCGGCTTCGGCGAGGACTTGCGCCGGTTTATCGACGAGCGTCGCCAGCCAGTCTGCACGCAGCGAGGCAACGTCTGCGCGCAGTTCGGCGGCGCGGCGCTTGACGGTTGCGCGGTCGACCTGCGGCATGCGCGCGGCAGGCGTTCCGGGGCGCGGAGAATAGGGAAAGATATGCCCGTGGACGATGGCAAGTTCGCGGACGATCGAAAGATTGGCCGCGTGATGTTCTTCGGTTTCGGTCGGGAATCCGGCGATCAGGTCTGCGCCCACGGCCAGGTCGGGCCGACGGTCCTTCAGGCGACCCACCAGTTCCACCGCATCGGCGCGGCTGTGCCGCCGTTTCATCCGCTTGAGGATCAGGTCGTGCCCATGCTGGAGCGAGAGATGGATGTGCGGCATTACCCGCGCTTCGCCGGCGAAGAGTTCGAACAGCTCCTCGTCCACTTCGATCCCGTCGATCGAGGACATGCGGATGCGGGCGAGGGCGGGGAAGGAGTCGAGCACGGCGCCGACGAGCGCGCCCAGCTTCGGACTGCCGGGCAAATCATGTCCCCAGGAGGTGACATCGACCCCGGTCAGCACGACTTCGGCCGCGCCCGCCTCTAGGTGGGTTTCCACCTCTCGCAGCACTTCGGGAACCGTCAAAGAGCGGCTCTTTCCGCGGCCCTGCGGGATCACGCAGAAAGTGCAGGCATGGTCGCAGCCGTTCTGGACCGCCACGAACGCCCGGGTGTGGAGGGCGGGGACCGGCGGCGCGCTGGCAGGCACGTTCCACGCGCGCGGGTCGAGCTTGGCCTCGTTGGCGATGAGGCCATCGACTTCGGGCATGCCGGAAAGCTGCTCGCGCTCGATGTCCGCCGCACAGCCGGTTACCAGCAGGCGTGCATCCGGATTGGCCTTGCGGGCCTTGCGAATGGCCTGCCGGGTCTGGCGTACCGCTTCGCTCGTGACGGCACAGCTGTTGACCACCACGAGATTGTCTTCGCCCGCCAGCATGGCACGGATGCGCTCGCTCTCCGAGATATTGAGCCGGCATCCCAGCGAGACGACTTCGGGCGGTTTCTGGAGCGCATTCATGCGAAGTCGTCCCATTCGAAGCTGCCACGGAAGCTTTCGGTCGCGGGGCCGGTCATCCGCATTGAGCCGCCCGGCTGCCATTCGATGACGAGCTCGCCACCGGGCAGGGCCACGGTCACCGGGCTGTCGACCAGTTTGCGGCGTATCGCATGGACCGCGGTGGCGCAGGCCCCGGTGCCGCAGGCGCGGGTCAATCCGGCGCCGCGTTCCCATACCCGCAGGCGGATACGATTGCGGCTTTCGACGGTCGCGACATTCACGTTCACGCGATCGGGGAACAGCGGATCCTGCTCGATTTGTGGGCCGAGGCGGTCGAGAGGGATGGCGTCTACGTCTTCGACGAAGAAGATCACATGCGGATTGCCGACATTAACAGCCCCCGGATCGTCGAGCATGTCCCAGCTGACCGGCATGGCCAGCGTGTCCATCGCATATTCGAGCGGGATGGCATCCCAGTCGAAGCGCGGTCCGCCCATGTCGACGCTGGCACCGTCTCCGGTGGGACTGGCCCTCAGCAGTCCGCCTGACGTCTCGATCCGCGCCTCGCTGCCATGGAGCAAGGCCACGGCGCGCGTGGCATTGCCGCAGGCACCGACTTCACCGCCGTCGTGGTTGAAGATGCGCATCCGGAAATCCGCACTCTCGCTCGGTTCGAGCAGGATGAGCTGGTCGCAACCGATGCCCGTATTCCTGTCGGAAATGGCTGCCGCGCGTGCTTCGTCGAGCGCAGGCAAGTCCTGCGCACGTGCATCGAGCACGACGAAATCGTTGCCCAGCCCATGCATCTTGGTGAAGGAGACGCGCATATCTTCCGCGCATCTAGGGTCTGGGCGCCGCAGCGTCCAGTGTCAGGGGGCGCGTTAGCTGCCGTCGGCCGCCTTGTCGAACTGACCGTCGTGGCCGGGAATGTCGCTTTCCACCTTTTCGGCGAGCCTGCCCGACGCCTTGAGGCGCTTCATGACTTCGCCGGCGGGTTCCGGCATGCCGTAGTGGTAGCCTTGGCCTTTCAGGTGGCCCCACTTCTTGAGCGCGGAAAGAATCTGCTCGTCCTCGATGCCCTCGGCGGTGATCGGCATCTTCAGCCCGTCGCTCATCGATACGATCGCATCGACGAGGTTGCTGGTCTGCTCCTCGCCTTTCAACTCGCTGATGAAGCTGCGGTCGATCTTCAGGCGATCGAAGGGCAGGCTCTTAAGCTGCGAAAGGCTGGCGTAGCCGGTGCCGAAATCGTCTAGGCTGACCTTCACGCCCTGGTTGCGCAAGCTGGTGATCATCGAACGGACCATGCCGATATTCTCGTGCAGACAGGTCTCGGTGATCTCGATGTCGAGGCGGTGGGCAGGGAAACGGTGCTTGACCAGCAATTTGAGGATCTTCTGGGCGAACCAGGGATCGCGCATCTGCACCGGCGAGATATTGACCGACAGCGTGATGCTCGGATCCCATTCCAGCGCATCGGTAAAGGCCTGTTCGATCAGGCGTTCGGACATTTCCGCGATCACCCCGATTTCCTCGGCGATGGGAATGAAGATGTCCGGCCCGACAAGGCCCATTTCGGGCGAGTTCCAGCGCGCGAGCATTTCGAAGCCGACCAGTTTGCCCGTGTCGAGATCGATCTGCTGTTCGTAATAGGGGACGAATTCGCCGCGCTCGATCCCGCGGCGGATGCCCGCTTCCAGCTCGTTGCGGAAGCGCAGTTCGTTTTCCATCGGCGCTTCGAACCAGTAGAAGCGGTTCTTCCCCTGTTTCTTGGCATGATACATGGCGATATCCGCCTTGTGCATCAGGTCCTGCGCAGGCTCGTCGGGGCATGCACCGCCGACATCCACCGAGCTCGAAATACCGACCGAAACGGTGATCTCGATCGAATTTCCGTCGTTCAGCACCGGCCTTGCCACCTGTTCGATCATTCGGGTCGCGAGCAGTTCGACGCGGTCCGCAGCCTTCAAGGCGTAGGGCAGGGCGCAGACGAATTCGTCGCCGCCGAGACGTGCCAGCACGGCCTGTTCGGGCAATTGCGCAAGGACGCGGCGCGAAATTTCCTTCAGGACATTGTCGCCAGCGGCGTGGCCGTTGAGATCGTTGACCTGCTTGAAGTTGTCGAGATCGATGGCGATCACCGCCACCGCGCTCTCGCTCGAGCTTCGCTCGGCCATCATCGAGGCGAGGCGATTCGCGAAGCTGCGCCGGTTGAGACAGCCGGTCAGATCGTCGAGATCGGCGAGGCGCCGTGCTTCCTTTTCCGACTTCTTGTGCGTTTCGAGCTGGCCGTTGAGCGCCTTGTAACGATGCCAGCCCAGCAGGATCAGCGCGATGTTCAACAACAGCGCATTGGCGAGGATGACGTCCGGCCCTTCCGCGAGTCCGCGCCACGCCCGCACGAGCGTGGGCAAGACCGTGCCGGCCGTACCCACGAACAGGACGATGGCGGCAAAGGCGATGCCGAGCGTCATCAGGTCGTGCTTCCGATATGCGGAAACCCCGCCGCTTTCGCGGTCGCCGGCTTCTTGGTCAGGCAATGGCTCTAGAGGCAAGGAATCCCCCGGACTGGTCTCTTCGCCCCTCCGTATCGCGACAAGGCTAAAAAGCCGTTAACCGGGAAAATGGCCCCCGGCTCCTCTGGCCAGCGCCAGTCCAGCCCGCTAACCACCCCCGCAACGTGACCCTTCGCGATGGAGAAAATGGCAGATGGCCCGATATTGGCTGATGAAATCCGAACCCTTCAAATATAGCTGGGACGATCTCGTCGCCGAGAAAGAGGGCACCTGGGACGGGGTGCGCAACCATCTCGCGAAGAACAATCTCGCCGCGATGGAAGTCGGCGACCAGGCGTTCTTCTATCACTCGCGCGAGGGGCTCGAGATCGTCGGCATATGCGAAGTGAGCGTGGCCGGCATCACCGATCCGACCGATCCCGAAGGCAAATGGGCCGCCGTGAAGGTCAAGCCCAAGACCAAGCTGCCGCATCCCGTCACGCTCAAGCAGATCAAGGCAGAGCCCAAGCTTGCGGATTGCGAACTGGTTCGCCTGTCGCGGCTTTCGGTGGCCGAGATCAAGCCGGACGAATGGTCGGTGATTTGCGCGATGGCGGGCATCTGACCATCCTCGCGAACCGCTCATGGCAGGGCGGCAACCGGACGAAATGCACCCTCCGCTTGGCTATCGGTTGCGGAGTCCGCTGACGGTCGCGCCGCTGGCGGCGAGCTGTTCGATTTCGATGTGGCAATGGATGAGCCGGAGGCCGCTTCGACCTTCGGCAGCAACCAGCGCGTCCTTGAATTCCTGCGTCGTCTTCGCACTGGCCGACCATCCGCCATAGGCGAGAGCCAGAGCCGCGAAATCGGGATTGGCGAGGCGCGTTCCGCTGACGCGATCCTCGCCGGGAAACTCGCGTTCCTGGTGCATGCGGATCGTTCCATAGGCCGAATTGTCGATCACTAATACGATCAGGTTCGCACCGTGCTGCACGGCAGTGGCGAGTTCCTGGCCGTTCATCATGAAGTCGCCGTCGCCCGCGACAGCGACCACAGTGCGTTGCGGAAAGCGCAGGGCAGCGGCAACGGCAGCCGGAACGCCATAGCCCATCGCCCCGCAGGTCGGGGCGAGCTGGGTGGGGAACCCTTCGTAACGCCAATAGCGGTGCCACCATCCGGCGAAATTGCCCGCGCCGTTGCAGACGATCGTGTCTGCAGGCAGCGTATCACGCATGAACTGCACGCACTGGCCCATATCGAGTGCGAAATCGGCAGGATGCGCGGTGGCCCAGGCTTCCCATTCGGCATGCGCCTGGGCTCCCGCGTCGAAATCGATGGTATCGCCATCGTCCCACAGCGCCGCGCTCTCGGCGAATTCCTGCATGTCGGCGCAGATGGCGAGGTCCGCAGGGTAGACGCTGTTCAATTCGTCCGGGTCGGGGTGGACGTGGATGAGCTTGCGCTCCACATCCACCAGCGGCGGGACGGCGTAGCCGTCGGTGGTCGCTTCCCCCAGCCGCGCGCCCACGGCCAGCAGGAGGTCGGCATTCCTGACACGCTCGACCAGCTTGGGATTGGGTCCATATCCGAGATTGCCCGCATAGACGCGGCTCGAAGGCGACATGGCGTCCTGCCTGCGGAAAGCGGTCGCCACCGGAATGCCGAGACGTTCGGCGAAGAGTTGGAAGTGCTCGCGCGCCTTCGCGTTCCAGCCGGCGCCGCCGATGACGGCGACGGGGGATGCGGCATCGGCGATCAGTGCCATCATCGCCTGCATCGCATCGGGGCAGGGGGCCTGCGCCGGGCGATCGACACGCGGGCGCGGCCGGGCCGCCGTGTCGCGGCTCAACATGTCTTCGGGGAGGGCCAGCACGACCGGACCGGGCCTGCCCGAGATCGCCGTGGCATAGGCACGCGCGACATATTCGGGGATGCGATCAGCCGAATCGATCCGTGCCGCCCATTTGGCGATCGGACCGAAATAGGCCGCAAAATCGACCTCCTGAAAGCCCTCGCGGTCGCGCATCTCGCTGTCGACGTCGCCCACGAAGAGGATCATCGGTTGCGAATCCTGAAATGCGACATGGACTCCGATGCTGGCATTTGTCGCACCGGGACCGCGGGTGACGAAGGCCACGCCCGGCCGCTGCGTCATGGCCCCGTCGGCACAGGCCATCATCGCCACGCCACCTTCCTGGCGGCAGGTGACGAGGTCGATCTGATCCTGCTGGCCGAGCGCGTCGAGAACTTGGAGGAAACTTTCGCCCGGGACGGTGAAGATCCGCTCGCAGCCCTGCTCGATCAGGCATTCGACGAGCAGCTTGGCGGCGGCGGGGGTGGGTTTCGTGGTCATGGCGGACGCGGTTAGCGTTGCGGAAGCGCGTGTGCAATCGAATGCGGAATCGTTCCCACTTATCCCCGGCATGACGCAGAGCTGTCCCGAATTGGAACGGCCCGGATTTCCGGGGAAACCAATAGTTAAAAAAGCGTTAAACCTCCATCATGAGACGCGCACTTGTCCTCTCGAACGAAGCCGCCCGCCACTGGCTGCGGGCCAGCTTGCCGCAACGCCGCCGGATGTTTGCCGACGTCCCGCAAGGCGCGGTGACCGACTGGAAAGTCACCGCCAACGACATGCGCGGTGCAGCGACGACCTATTTCGCGACCGTCGCCGCCGTTCTCGCCTTCATCATTTAAGCTTCAGGACGCTGCCCCGGCGACGCGTTCCGCCGCCAGCAGCTTGCGCCCCAGCCATGCCGATATCAGGCACATGGCCGCGCTGATCAGCACCTGTTCGACGATCGGAACTCCCGCTGCGCTCATCGCCATCGCGAGCAGCGATCCGACCACCATCGCGCCCGAATTGACGATATTGTTCGCTGCGATCGTCCGCGATGCCTTGTGCGATTCCACCCGCGTTGTGAGGAATGCGTAGAGCGGCACCACGAACATGCCCCCCGCCACGGATATTCCCAACAAGGTCAACAAGATGACACTGGCCATGGGCCATGCAAGAAAACCGGAGACGTCGAGCAATTCGGCGGGCTTGTCCGCCGCCCAGATCTTGCACACTGCATAGAAGGCGACGACGAAGGCACCCATGAAGAGCACCGATATGGGCGCATAGCGCGCGGACACCTCGCCCTTGAGCAAGGCGCCGACAGCCACAGAGCCGATGGCTACACCCACCGAAAAGACAACCAGGAAGATGCTCGCCACTTCCTTGCTCGCCATGATGACGTTCTTGGCCAGTGGCGGGAACTGGATGAAGAGCACGGCGCCGATGGTCCAGAAGAAGCTGATGGCGAGAATGGCATAATAGACTTCGCGGTTGTGCATCGTCTCGCGCACGAGGCGCACCGATGCGCGCAGGATGTGCCAGTCGAGCTTCTCGGCTTCTCCCTGTGGCGGCGCATCGGGCACCTGCCGCGCGACGAGATAGCCGACGATCGATGTAAGGATGATGCCCACCGCGGCAACTTCGACGGGAATCCAGCCGGCCAGGATGGTCCCTGCGAGAATGGCGATATAGGTTCCGGCTTCGACCAGCCCGGTGCCCGCAAGCACTTCCTCTTTGCGCAGGTGCTGTGGCAGGATGGCGTATTTGATAGGGCCGAGGAACGTCGACTGGATGCCGGTCATGAACAGTGCCAGCAGCATCAGCAGGACCGGCACGCTGGTTTCCAGCCCGAAGACGGTCACCGGCATCTGGTAGCCGCGCCAGGCGAGGTAGAGCCCGCCCGCACCGATCAGCATCAGCAGGATCTCGAAGGCCTTCACCTTGCGGATGATTGCGGCCTTGTCGCGCATGTCCGCCAGTTGCCCCGCCAGCGCCGAAAGGACGAAGAAGGGGAGGATGAACAGGCCCGACGCGATCGCCGAGAACATCCCTTCCGCCTCTTCGGAATTGTAGATCTGGTAGACCACGAACAGGACCATCGCGGTCTTGTAGAGATTGTCGTTGAAGGCGTTGAACAGCTGCGTAACGAACAGCGGCAGAAAACGCCTGGTGCGCAGCAAATGCGGACTTGTGAACATGGACCCCCAAGGACCTAATCGGTACGAAACCTTCCGTAAGGGAAGCACTGGTAGAGACATCGTGGCGGCGGACAACCCCGCTTGCCATCTTTTGTGGCAGGACGATTGCCGTTAGGGACCGATCTTAGAGATGCTGACGCTGCCCAATATCCTCACGCTCTCGCGTATCGTCGCGATACCGCTGCTGGCTTTCCTGCTGTGGTGGCCGGGTTGGGAGTTGGGGTTTCTCATGGCTTTCGCGCTCTATTGCGCGATGGGCATCACCGACTATTTCGACGGCTATCTCGCGCGGACCAGCGGGACCGTGTCCAAGCTGGGAATCTTCCTCGACCCGATCGCCGACAAGATCATGGTCGCTGCCGTCATTCTCGTGCTGGCGGCGCAGGGCGTCCTGCGCGGGCCCTATGTCGGCGATGCGCATGTCATAGCAGGCCTCATCATCCTGGTCCGCGAGATTGCGGTTTCAGGCCTGCGCGAATTCCTTGGCGGCTTGCAGGTTTCGGTGCCGGTCAGCCGCCTCGCCAAATGGAAGACGACATTCCAGTTGCTTGCACTGGGTTCGCTCATTCTGGGGCAGGGCCTGCCGGATTGGAACGTAATGATTGGCACGATCGACGCGAACGTCCCGCATACGGTCGGCCTGATCACCCTGTGGGCCGCAGCCGCGATGACCGTCATCACCGGCTGGGACTATCTGAGAGTAGGCCTGAAACACATGGATTGAGGCAATTTGGCCGTAATGAACGACGAATGGTGGCATAGCCGGGATGCAACGCCGGTTGCATGGTAAACCTTTTCGCAATCATTTGCGTTCATTCAGTAAATCATGACTGCCACGCTCCATATGCTGCTCACTGCGCTGCTCAAGGTCGGCGCCGTTGCACTGATATTCAACGAGGTCCGCGGTCTCGTGCTTGCCGTCCCCGTCCTGTATGGAATGTGGGCATCGGGCGGTACGGCCATGGCGATATATCTCGGGGTTTGCGCTCTCGGCGGCATCGCGTTGAGCGTCATCGTCCCGCTTTTCGCCTACAAGAAGCTAGACACATACATGAAGTCCAAGGCCGAGCCCCGGCTCGCCTGAGGTCCGCGCCGACTAGCCGGCACGCAACTCTTCAGCCAACAATTCGAAATCTTCGCGGCGCGGCGAGTTCTTGCGCCAGATGAGCGCGATTTCCCGCTTCGCCTGCTTCGATTTCAGCGGGCGGGCGACGACGTCTGTCCCCGAAAGAATGCCCGCTTTCACTGCCATTTCGGGCAGCATGGTGAGGCCGAGCCCGTTGTCGACCATCTGCACCAGCGTATGCAGGCTCGTCCCGATCATCGTGGTCGATCCGCGCAGTTCGGGCCGGTTGCAGGCGGCGAGGGCATGGTCTTTCAGGCAATGCCCGTCTTCGAGCAGCAGCAGCCTGCCGTCGTCGATCATGTCCGCGCTGACCGTTGCCGGCGGATCGCGTGGATCGTCCTTGGGAAAAGCGACGTAGATCGGATCGTCTGCGATATGCGCCATGTCCACTTCGCCCGTGGCGAAGGGCAGGGCGAGCAGCACGCAATCGACTCTCCCGTGCTGGAGCGATTCCACCGCATCGTGGCTGGTCTCCTCGCGCAGGAACAGTTCGAGGTCGGGGCGTTCCTTACGCAGCCGCGGCAGGAAGCGGGGCAGGAGGAAGGGCGCGATCGTGGGGATCACGCTCATCCGCAGCTGCCCGGCAAGCGGCTTGCCCGCCGCCTGGACGAGGTCGGCCAGCTCTTCCGTCTCGCGCAGCACGCGGTGCGCCTTCTCGACCACCTGGTTCCCCAGCGCCGTAAAGCGTACGACGCGCCGGCTACGCTCCACCAGCGTCACGCCGAGCAGGGATTCTAGCTCGCGAATCCCGGCTGAAAGCGTCGATTGCGAAACGAAGCTCGCATCGGCGGCACGTCCGAAATGGCCATGCTCGTGCAATGCCACGAGATATTGCAACTGCTTCAGGGTGGGGAGGTAGGTCGACATTGTGATTCGGCTTTATCCGTTCGCCCCGAGCTTGTCGAAGGGCCTTCAAATTGCGCGACGAAAGAAAATGCGGTGCTTCGCCCAGCTCGGCACGTACAGGCGTGAGGAACTATGAGGCGGCCTCTTCCGTGATGACCTCGTCCTGCGCGGCCTTCATCATCCCTGCGTGGACATCGTCGACATGGGTCATCAGCAGCTTGCCGTCCTTGACCGCAAAGGCGAGCCTCCCTTCGACCAGTTCCAGCGCATCCTTGCCGAAGACGTCGTAGCGCCACCCCTGCAGGATCGGCAGCTTGCGGACACCCGCAGCGAGCGCTTCCATCTCGTCGGCGCGCGTCAGCAGGCGTGCGGCGACGTCGATTTCGCGCGCACGGATCTTGAGCAGCAGTTTGAGCAGATCGGCCACCAGCGCGCCTTCCTTGCCCAGCGGCGCTCCACGTTTCGGCTTGGCCGGCATCTCGTCCTTGGGCAGCGGTTCGGCGCTGGCGAGGACCTTCATCAGGCGCTTGCCGATATCGTTGTCTTTCCAGGCGTTGGAAAGCCCGCGTACCTTGGTCAGGTCGCCCTGTTTCTTTGGCGGATGGCTGGCGATATCGGCCAGCGTCTCGTCGCGCATGATCCGGCCGCGCGGGATGTTCTTGTGCTGCGCTTCGCCCTCGCGCCAAGCGGCAAGCGCTTTGAGGCGGCCGAGGACGGCAGGATTGCGACCCGGCGAACGGATGCGCTTCCAAGCAAGCTCTGCGTCATTGGCGTAATTGGCCGGGTCGGCAAGCTTGTCCATCTCGGCATTGAGCCATGCACCGCGACCGGTCTTGATCAGCTTGCGAAGCATCTTGGGGAAGATGTTCGACAGGTGTGTCACGTCTCCGATGGCGTATTCGATCTGGCGATCGGTCAGCGGACGGCGGCTCCAGTCGGTGAAGCG
>CAYOWF010000004.1:0-33205 GCA_964407585.1 uncultured Qipengyuania sp. | reverse complement strand
AGGAGTTCGAGGCGCTCAATTTCAGCGTCGGCATCGAGGCCTGGCTCAAGGCGGTTTTCGCCTGCAACGCCTATGTCGACGAACAGGCGCCCTGGACGCTCAAGAAGACCGATCCGGAGCGGATGAAGGCGGTTCTCCAGACGCTTTTCATTGCGATCCGCGACCTCGCGATCGCGATCCAGCCGGTGGTTCCGACCAAGGCCGCGGCGGTGCTCGACCAGCTCGGCGTCACGGCGGACCGGCGGAGCTATGCCGATCTTTCCGACGAAGGCTGGTTCCGGGCGCTGGTGGGGCAGGGTCACGTGATCGACAAGCCCGTGCCCGCCTTCCCGCGCCTTGAAATGCCCGAAGCCGAGGCCGCGTGATGCTCGTCGACAGCCACTGCCACCTCGAATACGAAGGCCTGGTCGAAAGCCAGTCGGAAGTGCTCGACCGCGCGCGTGCGGCGGGGGTGGGGGCATTCCTCAACATCTCGACCAAGCGGGCCGAGTGGGGCCAGGTCGTAGGAACCGCCAGGGCCAAACCCGACGTCTGGGCCAGCGTCGGCATCCACCCGCACAATGCCGACGACCATCCCGACCTCACGCGCGAGGAACTGCTCGAAGCCACTCGCGATCCGCGCGTAATCGGCATCGGCGAGACCGGCCTCGACTATTACTACGACCATTCGGACCGCGCCGAACAGCAGCGCCTGTTCCGCATCCACATCGACGTCGCCCGCGAAACCGGCCTCCCCGTCATCATCCATACGCGCGATGCTGAAGAAGATACGATCGCCATTCTCTCCGATGAAATGGGTAAGGGGACATTTCCCGCACTGATCCATTGCTTCACCGCTTCGGCCGAATTCGGCGAAAAGGTTCTCGATCTCGGTCTTTCGATTTCGCTGTCCGGCATCGTGACGTTCAAGAACGCCAAGGACCTGCAGGAAGTTGCCAGGACCGTCCCGCAAGACCGCCTCCTCGTCGAAACCGACAGCCCTTTCCTTGCACCGGTCCCGCATCGCGGAAAGCCGTGCGAGCCCGGTTTCGTGCGCGACACGGCAAGCTTTATCGCCGAATTGCGCGGTGAGAAGCTCGAGCAATTGGCCGACTACACCACCCGCAATTTCTACGCCCTGTTCGCCAAGGCCGCTTCGTGAAGCTCATCATGCTCGGCTCGGGAACGTCGACCGGCGTTCCGCGGATCGGTGAGGACTGGGGCGAATGCGATCCCAATGAACCGCGAAACCGCCGCACCCGCGTGTCGATCATCGTCGAGAACGATGCCGGGCAACGCATTCTGGTCGATACCTCCACCGACTTGCGCGCGCAGCTGCTTGCGAACGACATCCCCAAGGTCGATGCGGTCTTCTGGACTCACGACCATGCCGATCATTGCCACGGCATCGATGATCTGCGGGTCATGCGATACGACCGCAGCAATCCGTTACCCGGTATTGCTGGCCGGGTTACCTGCCAAAGGCTGCGGCGGCGGTTCGACTATGTTTTCGAAGGGCAGTTTGGCTATCCCACTATCGTGGAGTTGAAGGAAACATCGGAAGTTCAGCTAGTTGCAGGCTTTTCCTTCGATGATGTCGAGATGCCGCACGGTCCCGTGAAGAGCACCGGTTTCCGTTTCGAAGCGGACGGGAAAAGCTTGGTCTACGCCACGGATTTCAGCGAGATCACCCCTGCGATGGTCGAATGCTTCCGTGATTGCGATCTGCTGGTGGTGGACTGCCTGAGAGAGCGTCCGCATCCGACGCACGCGCATCTCGACATGGCGCTGGACCTTGCGCGCAAGGCGAAAGCGAAGCGGACCGTACTCACGCATCTGGACAAGTCGATGGATTACGCCACGATAAGCGCGAAGGTGCCTAAGGGAGTCGAGGTCGGGTTCGACGGGATGGAGGTCGCGATATGAATATGGACGGTGGTTCGATTGCCTGGGCGGCGATGATGAGCGCGCTCGTCGTCGCATATCTCGTGGGAATGAAGCGCGATCCTTCGTTGAGCGGCAACAAGATGCTCAAGGCCGCGCTTATCTGGGTTGGGATTATCGGTGGCGCATACCTCCTGGTGCGGGCGCTGACCGGCATGTCCTGAAAGATCCGGGGTCGGGCAGCGCCAAATCCTGCGATTGGCTTGTCCCCCAGCGAAGGATCGCTGCGTATTCACGCAAGTTGTCGCGAATAAATCGGAATGATTCCGCGAACCTAAGGCCGTGTATTATCTGCAATTTGCGTTGTATTCCTGCAGTCTTGCCCTTGCTTTCCTTCGATTTTCGGTATTCTCTGGGATCAGGAGGATCGGGGTATGTTCAATTCACACCTGGCGGCACGTGTTCTTTCCTTGGGGCTCTTGGGTTTCTCGGCAACCGGAGTTTCGCAGGCACAGACGGTACAGCCCGCTCCCTCAATAGCGCAGGATTTCAAGATCGGCACCTCCGGCGCGCTTTGTGAAGCACAGGGTGTCATGCTCGGCGATGCGCGCGGCACGATATTCGATCGCAAATGGGCGATCCTGTGCACCGATATCGATCGTCCGGTCGGATCGGCATACAGCCTCCGCCTGGGGGGCGACCTCGGTCGACAATTGGCGCTTTCGCGTGACGAGGAAATCGACTGTCCCGACCCCGTCGCCGACCGAAACGTTTCGCGTGTGGATTGCCGGGTCGGCAACTCCGGCCTCGGTTGGGTTCGCTATACCCGGCGCGTGGGCCAAACGGTCCACGTGGTCGAGGGCTATGCCGCTTACGACAGCGCCCTAAGGCTGACATTCGAAAGTCTCGTCGAAGACCGCGTCGTTGAAGGCCAGGTGGAAGTCGTGACTACGTCCGGCTCCTCTTCGCTCTTTGCGGCAAGGGCGGCTTCCGGCGATGCCGACGCGCTGCTCGGGCAGGGATATCGTCGCAACAATGCCGGCGAATATGCCGAAGCGGCGGAGTTCTTCCAGCCGGAAATCCTGGCGGCGCTCGATTCCGACCCGGCCTCCCGCGCACTCCGGCTGCACGAGGTGACGATCAACCGCGCTCTCCAGCACTCGAACATGGGCGAGTTCGAACAGGCCGAACGCCTGTTCCAGGATGCCCGGGTTCTGGCCGCAGACAATCCCATCCAGGCGCGCCTGTCGCGTAATTTCGAAGCGCTCGATGCGCTCAATCGCGGCAGTATCGATACGGCCCTCGCGACCCTCGAACGGCCGGTGCCCCAGTTGAGCGCTTCGGATCTCGAGGAGGGCGGCACGATCCGCCTCGAACAGCAGATGGCGAACCGCATCAATGCCGGCATGTCGATTGCCTTCACCGATTCTACCGGACAGGAATCGCGGCTCAGCGTTGCGGAGCGTGCGGCGGTGATCGACGCACAGGCTCGCCAGATCCGCGGCACCGCCTTGCGCCTTCGGGGTGACAATGATGCTGCCCGCCGGGAATTGCTCGCTGCGGAAGACGCAATGCTTCTGGTCAAGGAAGGCCGGGTCCTCACCATTGCGCGCCTGAGGGCGCAGATATTGTCAGAAGTCGCAGCGACTCTCGAAGCCCAAGGGCAGTACGGCCCTGCCCAAGGGCGCCTCGAACAGGCACTCGAACTCATCGAGTTGCGTTATCCGGAAAGCGCGTCGCTCAATGCCGCGCGTGCCCGGCTTGCCGCATTCCACGCGCGCCGCGGACAGACCAATCTGGCTTTGGGGGAATACCGCCGGATCGTGGAATCGACGATCGGGGAAAGCGGTGCGCTAGTAGGGATGGAAAACCTGATGCGCCCCTATTTCCAGCTCCTCGTCGACGGAATCGAGACCCGTCCGGAGTTGGCCGACGATCTTTTCCTCGCCTCGCAACTGGTGGAACGCCCGGGTGCTGCCCAAACGCTGTCGCAGCTCAATCGCAAGCTGGCTTCCGGTGACAGCGAAGCGGCAAATCTGTTCCGCCGCGCACAGTCGGTGAAGCGCGAAAGCCAGCGCAATCGGCTCGAACTGATCCAGGCGCAGGCCGAAGCCGATGGATCGACATCCGATCGCGTTGCCGTGCTGGAGGCTGAGCGTGCGCGGATCGACCTTGCCCAAAGCGAGCTGGCGAGCGCGCTCTCGGCATTTCCGGAATACCGTTCGGTCACTCGGAGCTTCGTTTCGGCTGCCGAGCTGCGCGAGACGCTCGGAGCCGACGAGGCCTATCTCAAGCTTGCGCGATTGGGAGACGACTATTTCGCGATCTATTTCGGGCCCGACGGGGCTTCGGGGTGGCGTGTCGATGCCGATGCCGATGAAATCGCCTTCCTCGTCGCGTCGATCCGCGACAGCATTTCGGTCACGGTGGGCGGGGTCACCGCCACCTATCCGTTCGACGTCGATAGCGCGCGAACGCTTTATGATGCCGTATTCGGTCCCGTTGCCAACCGCATGGCGGCAGTGCGGCACCTGGTTTTCGAACCGGACGACGCTTTCCTGCAATTGCCCGTCAACTTGCTGATTGCGGAACAGGCTGGCGTCGAAGCCTATCACGCACGTGTCGACCAAGGTGCCGACGAGTATGATTTCCGCGGGGTCGCATGGCTTGGCCGTGACCGGGCTATCAGCACGGCGTTGTCGGCTGCGAGTTTTCGCGAGGCACGGTCCGCTCCGTCCTCAACTGCGAGCAATGCCTATCTCGGCCTCGGAAGGAATCGCACCATCGGCGATACTCCGCCGGGAATGATCCCGGCTTTGGAACTCCGAACGGAAGATCCCGGATGTGAGATCCCGCTCGACGCATGGAACCGCCCGATCTCCGCCGACGAACTGTTGAGCGCGCGCAATTCCTTGGGAGCTAGCGGTGCGCAACTCGTCCTCGACGGAGACTTCAGCGACACTGCGCTGATGCAGCGCGCCGATCTGAACGACTATCGCATCGTCCACTTCGCGACCCATGGACTGGTCAATCCACCGCAGCCGGGATGTCCGGCGCGGCCTGCCCTGCTAACCTCCTTCGGCGAAGGCCAATCCGATGGGCTGCTTCGCTTCGTCGAGATTTTCGATCTCGATCTCGACGCGGATCTGATCATCCTTTCGGCCTGCGATACGGCCAGCTTCGCTACTTTGGAGGCGACCCGCGACGCTGGCCTCGCATCGGGCGGCGGCCAGGCTCTCGACGGTCTCGTGCGTGCTTTCATTGGCGCGGGCGGACGGCAGGTGATCGCCAGTCACTGGCCCGCTCCGGACGATTTCGAAGCGACCGAACGCCTGTTTTCGACCATGTTCGAACAAGGGGGGCGAACGAGTGTTGGCGACGCTCTGCTTCAAGCGCAGCAGGGTCTGATGGACGATCCGGAAACGTCGCATCCGTTCTACTGGTCGGGCTTCGCCCTGATCGGTGACGCGCGCAAGCCGCTGCTGCCGGCAAGCTGAGTAGCGGAGGACCTCCGGTGGAAAACCGGACAACGCGCGGTCTCGGCGTCATCGCAAGAGGGTGGCGCAATGTGCGCGAAGCGGGCCCCGTGCAACTGCTGCTGGCCGGCCTGCTGCTGGTCTTCGCCCTCTTCATCGCCCGTTTCAGCTGGGTGCTGCCGGATGGCGAGGAGCCGACCTATCTGATCAGCGATGCGGAGCGCGCGCTTTACGACATAAGGGCGTACTACTTTGCGGAGATGATCGAGCAGGACGATCGCATCGTGCTGGTGGTGTACGACGATCAGAGCCTGATCAATTCACGCAAGCGTTCGCCGCTGGATCGCGGGCTGCTGGCCAGGGCTCTCCAGACGCTGGATACGATGGAGCCCAAGGCCATCGGGATCGATATCCTGTTCGATCAACCGCAGGACGAAGATCAGGAATTGATCGATACGCTTCGGGCCATGCGGACGCCGGTCGCGGTAGCCTATGCCAATCTCGAAACCAACGAATCCGACATCGTCTTCGAACAGCAGGAATATCTCGAAGAGTTCCTCGCGACGCTAGAGGGCAGCAATGCACGCCCGGCCAGCATCAGGCTGGACAATGAATTCGGTGCGACGCGCGTATGGCCCGACAGTCCGCCCGGCCTGCCACCGATCCTGGGAAGGGCCATGATCGAGGATGCAGAGGGGGCGGCGCGTACGCTCAGGGGCTACGAGGGAGCGATAACCTATCGAAGGCCGCAACTGGAAGGCGTCGAGCTGTTCGCCTCGATGCAGATCGATCTCTTTGCCGAAGCGGATCCGGCGATCATGCCGTTCGTGGCTGAAGCGATTAGGGACAAATATGTGCTGATCGGCGGCGACATCGTCGATTACGATCGCGTAACGACCACCTTCACATCCATGACCGGTCAAGAACCGCCCGGCCTGGCCGTTCACGCCACGATGGTTGCCCAGATGCTGGACGGACGGGCATTGCCACGCCTCCATCCGATGACCATTTGGGCCCTGTCGATACTGGTGATCGCCTCTGCAGTGCTGACTGCCCTGCTCGAATGGCGCAATTGGAAGATAGTGCCTTTGATGGTGGCGCAGGCGACGCTCTTCCTAGGCATCCCGATTTACCTCCAGTGGCAAGGCGTCGACACGTACGGCCTTCCCGCAGTGGGCTGGATAATCGGGTGGATCGTGGCCTTTACCGCAGTAACCGCAGCTGCTCGAGCGTCGGGGGCCGTGGAGCGAAATTTCGCGCATAATGCGCTGGGCAAATACATCCCCAGGGATATCGCCAGGCAGATTATCGAAGAGCCTCGCCTGCTGTCGCTCCATGGCGAAAAGAAGGAGATCTACGTTCTCTTCAGCGACCTGGAGGGCTTCACCAAGATGAGCCATGCGATCGAGCCGGAAATGGTCGCCCGCCTGCTCAATCGCTACCTCGACATGCTGAGCCAGGTCGTGCTCGACCATGGCGGCGTCATCGACAAGTTCGTCGGCGATGCGGTCGTGGCCTTCTGGGGGGCACCGATCGCGAGGGAAGACGACGGAGAACGCGCCGCGCGAGCAGGCTATGCAATCTGGCAGGCCGGAGAGGACTTTCGTCGCGAAGTTGCCGAGATGGATCCTTCGCTCCCGCCGATCGGCAAGACCCGTGTCGGCCTGCACTTCGGGGAAGCGGTGATCGGCAATTTCGGTGGCGCCACGCGTATCCAGTATACGGCGCTGGGTGACAGCATGAACACCTCCGCCCGTCTCGAAGCGGCGAACAAGCAGCTGGATTCGAGCGTGATGGCCTCTCGCGAATTTGTGGAGCGATCGGGTCTCGACTGGTGGCGCGCCATGGGCAGGGTGGTCCTGCGCGGTAGGAAGAGACCTGTCGATATCTTCGAGCCGGCTCCCGGTTTCCCTGAGGAGGAGCGCCGGATACTGGCCGATGCCGCCGTTCTCGCCCTTGATGATCCGGATGCCGCGAGGCGTCTGATAGAACCCCTAGTTGCTGGCAATCCGGACGATTTGGCGTTACAGAACCTGTTGGTAAGGTTGAAAAGTATGGGCAGGGGAGGCGCCTATGTGCTCGGCTAGGAAGCGAAAGAAATTTTCCGCGATCGCGCTTACGGCAGCGGCGATCATGTTCCCCGCTGCAGCGATGGCCGGGGTAGTCGTCAAATCGAGTGGTCCCTCTGCGGACAGGTTCGCCGTTGGCACCAAGCTCGACGACGACTCGAGCATCACATTGCGCGAAGGCGATACGATTACGGTCCTCACATCCAAGGGAACCCGTGTCCTGCGCGGCGCCGGCAGTTTCCGGGTCGGGGACCGCGCTACGGTCACGAAATCGCGTTTTTCGGCACTGACCCGCAAGCGTGCAGCTTCGCGTGTACGAACGGGGGCGGTGAGGCCGGTCGAAACGGGAGGACCGATCCTCAGCCCGAACCTGTGGTATGTCGACGTAACGCGCGGTGGTACCGTGTGCCTCTACGACCTCGAAACGGTGCGCTTGTGGCGGCCCGGCATCGATGGCGCGTCCACCTATGTCGTTTCGGACCTATCCTCGGCCGACCACCTCCATGTAACTTTCGCCGACGGGGAGATGGTTACCGCCCTCGATCCGGAGCGAATGCCGCTCGCCGAGGGAGGGAACTATCGCCTGTCCAAGCTTGGAGGGGCGGATTCGGTCGATGTTCAATTCGTTTCATTGGAGGGCGATTTCGATCGGGCGGACCTGTTGGCCGAAGCCCTGATCGAAAAAGGCTGCACCATGCAGCTGGGCTTGCTGGCAGATAATCTCTCGGCTGCAGCCGACTGAAGCGGACATGGGCGCGGGGGCAGCCCATAGCGAAGAGAAAATATTCCGGTCTGCATGGTGCAGGCCTTGTGGGGGAAGACAATGATTGGTCTCAGCCTGTCAGCGAAACGGCGCCAACGATGGATGTCGGGTGTCTTGCTGGCAGGTGCGGCCCTCGTTCCACTTTCCGCACTTGCCCAGACTGCCACGCCGCCGAGCCGGGACGATCTCGGCGGAACATTGGCGGGAGCAAGGGACGAAGCAGCCCCTTCGACATTGACGGTAGACGGGGGCGTGGAGCGCGGTCCGTGCCCGCTGGCGGATCCGGCCTATGCCGATGTCAGCGTGACCTTTTCCCAGGTTCGCTTCGACGGCCTGCCGGGCGTCGCTCCCGAAACGCTGGCCGGAGCCTGGGCCGATTTCGCAGGCAGGCGAATACCGGTGGCGCAATTGTGCGAGGTTCGCGACCGCGCGGCGACGATCCTGCGCGAACTCGGCTATCTTGCGGCGGTGCAGGTGCCGCCACAGCGGATCGAGGAAGGTGGCGTGGTGGAGATGGATGTCCTCGCCGCCAAGCTCGTCGAGGTCCAGCTGCGCGGAAATCCCGGTAATAGCGAGAAGGTTATCGCGGCGCATGTCGCCCAACTCGTCGGCGACGATTATTTCAACGTCCACGAGGCCGAGCGTCACCTGATGCTGATGCAGGACCTTCCCGGTTTCGATGTCAGATTGACGCTCAGGCCGGCCAATCGCGGCCCAGGTGAGGTGGTCGGCGATATCGTAGTCGTCCGACGGCCCGTGGAATTGCGGGTTGCAGCACACAATCTGGCATCGCCGACTACCGGGCGCGAAGGTATCTTCGCCGAACTCGTTCTCAACGACATTACCGGCCTTGGAGACCAGACCCGGGCGAGCGTGTACAGCACGCTTGATTTCGAGGAGCAGTTCGTTGCGGACTTGAGTCACAGCTTCGCCATTTCGAGCTCCGGACTGCGATTTGGCGCCAATGTCCTCTATGGCACCGCCGAGCCCGATGTCACTGCGCCCTTCAAATCGGAGACGTGGGTAGCCGGCGCCCACTTCGACTATCCCCTTGTGCGCAAGCAGACGTTCAACCTGCACGCGGGCGTGGGTTTCGAGATGATCGACCAGGAGCTCGAGTTCGGCTCGACCCTTCTCTCGGAAGACGATCTGCGGATATTCTTCGCCCGGCTCGACATGGCTGCGGTCGATGGGGCCAGCCTTCAGGGCTTCGGAGGATTTACGCCGCGCGAACCGCGCTGGCAGACTGCCATGTCACTGGAGCTTCGGCAGGGCATCGACGGACTTGGCGCCAGCAACAGCTGCGAGGATATCGTCGATTGTATCGCGCCGAATATCCCGATCAGCAATTTCTTTGCCGATCCCAGCGCTGGCGTTGCACGTCTCGAAGGCGTGTTCGAATATCGTCCGGTGCCCACGGTGACGCTGGCGATCGAACCGATCGCGCAGATTTCGACCGGGCCGCTTCTGGCTTACGAGCAGGTCAGTCTCGGCAATTTTACCGTCGGACGGGGCTACGATCCCGGTGTGGTTCTGGGCGATCATGCCGTCGGTTCATCGTTCGAACTGAGGATCGGCAGGATCGCTACACGATCGGACCGTGACCTTTCGTTCCAGCCCTTCGTATTCGTCGACATCGCCAAGGCATGGCTCGATACCGATTTCGCCCCCGACCCCGGCTATCTCGCATCGGCAGGTGGCGGAGTGCGCGGAAAATGGGGCGACCAGGCCGACTACAGCATTACGCTGGCCCAGCCGCTGCGCCGAGCCGGTTTCCAGACCGAACGCGGCGACTTGAGGGTCCTGTTCACGATTTCCACCCGGCTCATCCCATGGGGGCGCCAATGACCAGAAAGACATGTAATCGTCCTGCCCATATGGCGAAGCTGCTGGCCGGGTGTTCGATGGCTCTGGCATGCTCGGCGCAGCTGGCCCACGCGCAGTCGTTCCAGGCGAATAGCACCGTTGTCGACGGTGCCGCGCTTGTCACCACGGCGGCGGGCGTCACCGATATCGAAGTCCGTACTCCGGAGACGGTGATCAACTGGACGCCGACCGACGTGAACGGCACCGGGGTGATCGATTTCCAGCCGATCAACACCACGGCGAACTTCTTTTCCTTCGCCGACCCGAACTTCACCGTGCTTAACCGGATCATCCCGGTCGATGGGGCCGGTGCACCCACTGCCCGTGCAATTGCGTTCAATGGTACGGTCAACAGCTTCTTCCCGACGAATGCGGGCAATATCCAGAGCGGCAACGTCTGGTTCTACAGTCCGACAGGGATCATCGTAGGCTCCAGCGGAGCCTTCAATGTGGGCGGTCTCGTATTGACGACGAACGATATCGTGTTCGGCACCGGGAATACCGGCGGCAGCACGTTGTTCGGCCCGACCGGAAATATCGCCTTCCGCGGCCCTGTCGGCTCGACCGGCTTCGTCCAGATCGATCCTGGCGCGCAGATCAATGCGCAGAGCGGCTTCGCCGGAAGCTATGTGGCATTGGTCGCGCCACGGGTGGTGCAAAGCGGTTTCGTCAGTGCCGATGGCGGCATTGCCTATGTCGCAGGCGAAGAAGTCAACCTGACGATCAATGCCGGCCTGTTCGACATAACGATCCTGACCGGAACGACAGATCCCAATGGGATAGTCCATACCGGAACGACCACCGGACCGGCTTCGGCGGGCGCATTGGACCCGCAGGTCATTTCGGTTGTGGCGCTGCCCAAGAACGCCGCCATGACGATGCTGTTGAGCGGCAGTATCGGGTACACACCTGCGGCAGTTGCGGCGAATGATGGAAGTGCTGTCGTCCTATCGGCGGGTTACGGCTTTTTCGATGCAAGCGGCCAGCCATTGTCGGAGTCGCCCGACAATTTCGGCAATATCGAAATCCGCAATGCCACATTCTCGAATTTAGTGACCGGATCCGCCAGCAACAGGATCGATGTCGCGCCCCTCGCCGGCTCGGCCGATTTCCTCGGAGATGTGGGTTTCTTTGCTCAGCA
The DNA here is from genome assembly GCA_964407585.1 of uncultured Qipengyuania sp. Classification (GTDB taxonomy): domain Bacteria; phylum Pseudomonadota; class Alphaproteobacteria; order Sphingomonadales; family Sphingomonadaceae; genus Qipengyuania. The sequence goes on along the minus strand of CAYOWF010000004.1, from coordinate 22,027 downwards.
GGGTATCGGATTCGATGTAGGGTCCGAGGAAAGCGTGACGGTTGGCGGCGATTTGTTCCTTTTTTCGGCGGAAAGCGGCACGGGGGGAAGCATCGATCTTGGGGTCCTTAGTGGGACCTTTGATATCGCTGGATTTCTCGTGGCCGACGCCAGTAGCGATGCAAGCCTCTTTTTCCCGAACACACCGACCGATGGGAACGGCGGCACCATTAGTCTGACCGTCGAGGGTACCGCGGGCCTTCCGGCCAATTTCTCTGCACTCGGTGCGATCCTTCAAGCGAACGGTATCGGAGCCAACGATTCGCAACCGCTCTTCAATGACGGTGGAAACGGGTTCGGCGGCGCGATCACGATTTCGGCAGGGCCGTTTTCGACTTTGAACCTGACTTCGCTAACCGCCAATGCCGATGGCGCCGGTGGCAGCTCGTCGCTTGGAACCGGCGGTGACGGCTTCGGCGGCGACATTGCGCTTCTCGACCTGGGCGGGGCCCTGAATCTCGGCGATGTGGGCCTTGGCACTTCGGGCTTCGGCGGTTTCGGCGGCCTGGTGGGCGGCAATGGCACCGGTGGCCGTACCGTGATCGACATATCCAGCCAGGCGCAGCAATGGAATTCGCTCTTCGTCAACGCCGGAGGGGTAGGGGCCTTCCCGGCCGGTGCGGGCGCAGCAGGGGGAATGGCGTTCGGGGACCCGAATGCCATAACCCTTTCGGTAGCGGGGCCCGGCAGCCTCGACGTTCTCGGCCCAATCAGTCTCAACGCCGATGCGTCGGCAGGTTACGATGCGGGGCCCGGTTCCTTCAGCACTGCAGGTGGGATCTTAATCGATGTCTCGGGCGGCGCAGTGCTGTCTTCGAGCGCCGATATATACGCCCATGCCAATGCTTACGTCGCGGCGGATCCGCCGCTTCCCGCGATTACCGACGCGCCCGACCTCAATGGCGGCAACGTTGCGATCGCGATCGATAGTGGCACGATTTCCGCCCTGTCGATGTTGGTCGAAGCCGAAGCAACCGCCATCTCCGGGCGGAATACTTCCGGTACCGGTACGGGCGGCACGGCAAGCGTATCGCTGGCGAATGGCGGCAATCTCACCCTGGCCGGTGCAGCCGCAGGCTTCCAGCTCGAGATCTCCGCCGATGCGCTCGGTGTATCCGGGGTCACGCTTGCTACCGCACGTGGGGGCACGGCCTCGCTCGTTTCCGACAGTTCGCAGGTAAACATTGCCGGTGCCACACTGGTCACGGCGAGTATCTTGCCTGATCCGGACTACAATCCGGCCATCGCGCAGGCCTTCGGTTTCGAGGGAATTGGCGGAACCGCGCTCGTAGATTTGAGCAACAGCGCCTTCTCGCTCGGTCCGGTCGGTATAGGTGCGTTCGGTGCCGGCGATCTGGGAACGACTCCCGGCACGGGTACCGGTGGCAGTGCATCCTTCGTAGTGGACGACACTCTCACAGGGACGGCTTCGCGGACGATCGATCTGCTGGCACTAAACGCCAGCGGACTCGGTGGCGGCACCACCGTCGCAGGCTCGACGAACCTGACGGTTCGGGTCCTCGATCCAGCAGCTTCGGTCAGCATCAACGGTGACCTTACCGCAACGGCGCAAGGGGCAGTTGCTCCGGCAGGGGCAGGGTTCACGGCGCAAATTGCAGGTGTTCCGTTTGCGATCCTGGGCAATGCCGTGATCGATACCAGCCGCGATGCGACCATGACGGTTGCAACTCCGGGTGTGTTCGACGTCGCGGGAACTCTCGATATCGCAGCCCGCAGCGTCACAACTACGGGCGAAATCGTCGCGGGTGGCAATGTCACGGTCGTTGCACCTTTGGGCATTTCGATGACCGACCTCCAATCGGGCGGAACGACGCTGCTCCAGGCGACTGCAGGTCCCGTTGCGGTAAGCAACGATCTCTCCTCCGCCGGCGCGGTTACCGCACTGGGCACATCGCTGAACATTCGCGCCCTTTCGAGCCTGACAGTTGCGGATGCGCAGGCGAGTGCGGGAGACATCGTTCTGGCTGTCGATGGCGCGGCCAGCGATCTCGTCGTAAACCAAGCTACGGCGAGCGGTGCGATCGTCGGTTCGGCAGCCGACGGTGCGATCGCTACGACAGGTCCGGTAAGCGGCAGTGCAGTCACTTTGACAGCATCGAACACAATCGACGCCAACGGCCCCATCGTTGCGTCGACAGGCAACGTGCAGCTCTCCGCTGGAACGACATATTCGGGCACTTCGAATATCGACGCGGCCGGCGATATCCTGCTTGCCGCCGGGACAACGGCAATTCAGTCGGGCCCCGTCGATGCCGGAAACAGTATCGCGGTAACGAGCGGTGGCGACCTGACCCTGATCGGCAATTTTACCGCAACCAATACCGCCGATTTCACATCGGGTGGCCTCCTGACCGTGGATGCCGCCGTGACCGGTACCGGCATCAACGCCAGTTCCAACGACATCGCCATATTGCCCGACGCGCAGCTCGGCCTGCGTGGTGTCACGCAGGATGTGACCTTGCAGAACAATACTGCGGCCGGCGGTACGTTCATCGGTGGCGACGTTGCCGGATCCTACAGCCTCAACCAGGCCGAAATAGATGCAATCGCCGCCGACGCTTCATTGACTATCCTGGGCAGTTCGGCGGGCCTGATGACGATAGGCGACGTTACCGTTTCGACCGGTCCGACCACAACCCTTGGGACGGGCGGTACGCTCTCGCTGGTCTCGGGCGGCGATATGTTCGTTGCGGGCGATCTCTTGCTGCAAGGGGCCGATGCCGCGACCACGCTATCCTTGACCGGACAGCAGGTGCTGGTCAGCGCCGACACCGGCTCGGTCATCGTGGCGGACGGCAACGGGTTGCTTGCAGGCAACCTGCTGATTGACGGCACTTCGCTGATCGTCGCAAGCGATGCCGCACTTTCCGATCTGGGATCGGGCACCACCGATGTGACGGTTGCCAGCGACCGGCTCGGCATTGCCGACGGTGCGGCGAACGACGGAGGTTATCTCCAGGCCGACACGATCGATATTTCGGTCGTGGAAAGCGTCTACATCCAGAACAGCGGGACTAGCGAAGAATTCGTCGACCGTCGCGGCTTCACAGCCAACGCGCTGAATATCGACACGGCTTCGGCTGCCACGCAGATCGTCATCAACGGCGTGATCTTGAGCGCTGGTGAGCCGGTTACGGGCCTCGACACGATCCCGCTGCTGACGATCAACGGCGCGCAAGCGGCGGGGGGTGGACAGTTCAATCCTCTGTCGACGGTCAACGGGTGCATCATCGGGCTTTCGTGCAGGCTCGAATTCGTCCCGCTGGACCAACAGAGCGAAGACCAGCTGAAGGGCGTAACGCCGAAACAGGAAGCGCCGAACGGGGAGAGCCTGGTCGGTGGTTCGACCATCATCGAAATCCGAGAAAGCGAACCGCTGGTCACTCCGCCACTCGTCGACGAACCGATTACCGGTGTCGGCAATGACGACCTCTGGTTGCGAGAATGCAGCCCCGACGATGATGACGACAGCTGCCCGATCGAGGAGAACGAGCAGTGAAGTCGAAATCCGGGCGACCCGTCAAAGCCGGTGCGCTCGTATTCTTTGTCTCGCTCGTAACGGCCGTCCTGGGGATGGCCGTCGCTCCTGCGGGAGCACAGTCCGGCGCGCAGTTCGAAGGCGTTGCCACCTGCGCCGGATCGACCTGTCACGGCCGTGCCGAAGGCAATGGCGCAGTGGTGCGGCAAGACGAAATCGCTACTTGGCAAGAGCCATCTTCACCCAGCGGCGCGCATAGCCGCGCCTATGCCGTGCTTGCATCGCAAAGGGGCAGGCAGATCGCGGCATCCCTCGGGATCGGTGCGGCCACATCGGCATCGCAATGCCTCGGATGCCACGCCACCTTCGTCCCGCAATCGCAGCGTGGCGAGCGCTTCCAGATAACCGACGGTGTGGGTTGCGAAAGCTGCCATGGTGCATCGCAGGACTGGTTGGCGCTGCATTATGCCCGACCGGCGACGCATGCCTCGAACGTCGCATCGGGCATGACCCCGCTCGAGAATGCGCAGGTCCGTGCCAATGTATGCCTCGACTGCCATTATGGCAGCACTGCAACGGGGCAATTCGTTACGCACGAAATGATGGCAGCGGGTCATCCGCGCATATCCTTCGAGCTCGACCTTTTTTCGGCCCTGCAGCAGCATCACGACATCGATGCCGACTATGTCCGGCGCAAAGGCAATCCCGACAGCATACGTTTCTGGGCCGTCGGGCAGGCGGAGGCGGTCCGGCGTTCCAGCGACCTTTTCATGCGTCCCGCATTCGCGACGCAGGGAATGTTCCCCGAGTTCTATTTCTACGATTGCCATAGCTGCCATCGCACAATCTCCGATGGCCCCCAGCGCAAGTTGACCTTCGAAACCAATCCCGGTCGGCCGATCCCATTCGGCAACCCACCTTTCAACGATGAGAATATCATCACGCTTTCAGCCGTCGCACGGGCACTGGCGCCGGCACAGGCGGAAGGCTTCCTTTCGGCCAGCCGCGACTTTCACCGCGCAATGGGCGAGGATTATCGCTCCGCACAGGAAGCGGCCACTGTCCTTCGCGGAAGCGCGGCAACCCTCTCTTCCGCGCTGGCAGCCAGGGGGTACGCCGATAGCGATGCTTTCACAGTCATTGCGGCCATCGCGGATAGGGCGACCGCTTCGCGCTTCACCGATTATGCAGGTTCGGTACAAGCCGTGATGGCGATCGACACGCTGCTGAATTCGCTGGTCCGGAGCGGCCGCGTGACGGTGGGTGCCGCCGCCGGAATTCGCGCGAACATAAATCGCGCCTATGCTGCTGTGGATGAACCCAATTCCTATCGCCCAACTGACTTCCGTGCGGCTCTGGGATCGGCAGCAGCGGCGATCGGCGCTCTTCGATGAAGCGAACGATGCTCACGGCCACAGGTGCCCTTTTGCTGACCTCCTGCGGTGGCGAAGACAATTCTTCCAGCAATACACCTCCACCGGCAGCTACGCCTCCGCCCGCAGGGCAGCTCTATTCCGTACCCGCCGCCGAGTCCCTGAGCGCATCTGAGGTCAGGACGGTTATTGCGCAGGCTGCCGCACAGGCATCCTCCCAAGGAAATGCCGCCACGATCGCGGTGGTCGACAGGGTCGGTAACGTGCTCGCGGTTTTCGCCATGCCGGGAGCACCCGCTACCGCCGAGATCTCGGCCGCTCCCGACGGTAACAATATCGATGCGCAGGGCCTTACCGTGCCAGCAGCAGCGGCTGCAATTTCGAAGGCTGTGACCGGCGCATATCTTTCCAGCAGCGGCAACTCCTTTTCCAGTCGAACTGCGAGCATGATCGTGCAGGAGCACTTCCCGCCCGCTCCCTCGACTGCAGGTTTGGAGAGCGGCCCATTGTTCGGGGTGCAATTCAGTCAATTGCCTTGCTCCGACCTGTCGGCCCGAGCCACGGACGGGATGATCGGCCCTCAGCGCACGCCGCTTGGACTGGCGGCCGATCCGGGTGGATTTCCGCTCTACAAGAACGGTGTCGTCGTAGGCGGCGTAGGTGTCCTCGCCGACGGGATATACGGGTTCGATCCCAATGTACTCGATACCGACATGGATACGGACGAGGCCATTGCGCTCGCCGGAACCATTGGTTTCGAAGCACCGCAATCGATCAGGGCCAACCGCATATTCGTAGACGGTACCTCGCTGCGTTTCACCGACACGGTCTATGGCAGCCTGTCCTCCGTCGCCGGCGCAAGCTTCGTTTCGACCGCAGGCAATCTGGTGCCCGTGACCGGGTATTTCGATGGGGTCGCAGTCAGGGCAGGGGCCGCCTATGGCACCGAAGCCTCTGGGATTCGGGCCTCGACCGCTGCGGAATTCGCCAATGCCGATGCATTCGTCCTGTCGAACGGAGCGGGAAGCAATCGCTTTCCCGTGCGGGGCGGCACCGACGCTGCGGACATCGCTAGTCCGCTGACCCAGGCGGAATCCCGAGCAATTCTGGAAGAGGCGTTCCAGATCATGAGCCGGGCGAGGGCACAAATTCGCCAACCGCTCGACAGCCGGGCGCAGGTGACGATCAGCCTCGTCGATACGAGAGGCGAGATTCTCGGCATCGTCCGGTCACCCGACGCGCCGATTTTCGGGATCGACGTCAGCCTGCAAAAGGCACGAACCGCGAATTTCTTTTCCGGGACTTTTGCCGCAGGGGAACTGATTGCGACCGGCGGTGAGGTCGCCCAATTCGTCGAGCGGGTCCGGCAGTTCCTGGGCGATCCGAATGCCCTGACCGGCCAGTTCGCCTTCGCCGACCGTTCGGGTGGAAATCTGTCACGGCCTTATTTTCCCGATGGTGAGGTCGGCCAACCCAACGGACCGCTTTCGCGTCCGATCGCGCAGTTCAATCCGTTTTCGACCGGCCTGCAATCGGCGCTGATCCTCGGCAATCTTGCCCAGCATCTCGCCTTCGTAACCGGAGCGAGCCCGACCGACACGCCCCGTTCCTGCACCGGCCTTCCCGATACCGGTGCTGGACAGGCGCGGATTGCCAACGGGATCCAGATCTTTCCCGGGTCGGTTCCGGTCTATCGCGGAAATACGCTGGTCGGCGGGATCGGAGTCTCGGGCGACGGGATCGACCAGGACGACATGATCAGTTTCCTCGGGCTTCACAATGCGGGTGAGCGCCTCGGCGGTTTCGGGAACGCCCAGAAGGCGATGCGCGCCGACCGCATCGTGGTGGCGGTTGGGTCGCGACAGGTCCGGCTCCGCTATGTGAATTGTCCCTTCGCGCCATTCCTCGGCAGCGACGAGAACAATGTCTGCGAGGGATTGTGAGCGCGCTGCTTTCCCTCTTCATGCTGGCGTCGCAGGCTCAGGCCATTCCGCCGGACTTGCCATCGAGCGATCCGGCACCGGAACGCGAGGATAGCGGAGAAGGCGAACCCCATCCTCCGTGGGAGGCCGATGCGCCCCCGGTCGATCCCGAGATAATCGAAGGCCGCAGGCGGCCCGACTATACCGAACCGCTTCCCGATCGGGTCACCCAGGACAACGAGGGCGCAGTCCGCGCACCGCCGCCGCAGGCCTTCCCGACCGACGAAGTACCCATTCCGGACCGCTGGCGCCTGATAGAATCGCTCGGTCTCGTGAAAGAGCGCTGGTGGGATCCCTATAACCAGAACACCTACAAGGGCGACCGGCCGATCGATCCGGACAAGGTGCCGTGGCTGCCGATCAAGGGGAACGACTGGTTCTTCGTCGCCAATGCGATCAGCGATACGGTTGTCGAACCGCGCAGTTTTCCGATCCCCGTGGGCGTCCAGACGACCGAGGATCCCGATCGTGTCGACGTCTTTGGCGACGATGCCTCGCTCGTCCTGTCGCAGACTTTCATCGTCGGCGGGGCGCTGCTGAAGGGTAGCACGGCCTTCAAACCTCCCGATGTCGAATATCGCGCGACGCTGGCCTTCAACATGAACTATGTCGACGTGCCCGAGCGGCGTGTCCTGTTCGTCGAGCCATCGAAGCCAAGCCACCGTTTCGACCACTTCCTCGGCGTGCAGGAGCTGTTTTTCGACTACCATTTCCGCAATGTGTCGACACGCTACGACTTCGATTCCATGCGCATCGGCATCCAGCCGTTCCAGTCGGATTTCCGCGGTTTCCTGTTCAACGACCAGCAATTGGGGCTGCGCTTCTTCGGCACGCGCGACAACAACCGTTTCCAGTACAATCTGGGCGCGTTCTGGCGGCTAGAGAAGGATACGAACAGCGGTCTCAATGCGATCCTGCAGCGTCCCCGCGACGACTATGTTTTCGTGGCCAATGTCTATCGCCAGGATTTCCTGATCCCCGCGCTCACGAGCCAGGTGACGCTGGTCTACAATCGCAATCGCGAAGGCGACGAGATAGAGATCGACGACAACGGATTCCCGGTTCGTCCGGCGCTGCTGGGCACGTTGCGCGGGCGCGACTACGATGTTCTTTATCTGGGTTACAACGCGGATGGCCGCATTGGCCGGGTAAACCTCACGGCGAGTGTCTATGGCGCGCTGGGCGAGGACCGGAACAGCTTCTTCACCGACGAGCCGGCCGATATCCGGGCTTTCTTCGCTGCGGCCGAAGCGAGCTACGACAAGGACTGGATGCGTTTCCGGCTGTCTGGCGCCTATGCCAGCGGGGACAACGATCCCTACGACGACACGGAAACCGGCTTCGATGCGATCTTCGAGAACCCGGTCTTCGCCGGTGCGGACACGTCATACTGGATTCGGCAGACCATTCCCTTCGCCGGTGGCGGGCGGGCGGTTTCGGTCAACGGCCGGAACGGCATCCTCAATTCGCTGCGCAGTTCGAAGGAGCAGGGCCAGTCGAACTTCAACAATCCTGGGCTGATCCTTGCCGGGGCGGGGGCCGACTTCGATCTCACGCCCGAATTCCGCGTGTCCCTCAATGCCAACCATCTGTGGTTCGAGAACACGGCAACCCTCGAAGCACTGCGCAACGAGGGCTCGATCCCGCGCGAGATAGGCTGGGACATTTCGAGTGCCGCGATCTGGCGCCCCAAGGCGACTCAAAACATCGTTTTCCGTCTCTCCGGCGCTGCGCTTGCGCCTGGAGACGGTTTCAGCGACCTGTTCGATAATCGGGGACCCGACGACCTGTTCTATTCGGTCCTTGCCAATGCGATCCTGACTTACTGATGCTGCAACTTCGTCATCTCCTCCTGGCATTGGCCACCATAGTCTTCACCGGCTCGCTCGTCGGTGTGCAATTGCGTGCGGCTGAAGGCGAAAAACCGGTCAAGCGCGATTATTCGCTGGTGACTGCGGCCCCTGCGCCGGCACGCCAGAGCTTCGAAGAGATGATGGCCAAGTCGGACGGTTGCCTGTCGTGCCACGTACAGACAGATGCACCGACCATGCACGAGACGCCCGCCGTCCAGCTGGGCTGCATCGACTGTCATGGCGGCAATGTCAGCGTACGCGGCAATTCGCAGTTGCCGCACGATCACCCGGATTATGTCGCAGCGCGCGACAAGGCCCATGTCCTGCCGACTTATCCCGAAAGCTGGCACTATCCATCGTCGGCCAATCCGAAGCGGAGCTATGCCCTTCTCAATCGGGAAGCGCCGGAATTCGTTCGGTTCGTAAACCCATCCGATTACCGTGTGGCTAGAGAGGCGTGCGGAGCATGCCATATCGAAACGATCGAGGCGGCAGAGCGGTCGATCATGGCCACCGGCGCGATGCTGTGGGGCGGGGCGGCCTATAACAACGGTATCCTGCCCTATAAGAACTACATCCTTGGCGAAGCCTATACCCGCGAAGGCGAGCCGGCCAAGCTCGTCACTCCGGGCGCGCCTCCGGGGGAAGTGAGCGAGGCGCAGAAGAAGCGCGGCGCCTTGGCGGAGCTTTATCCGCTCCCGACCTGGCAGGTCATCCCACCCGGGGATGTGTTCAGGGTCTTCGAGCGTGGTGGGCGCAATATCGCATCGCAATTCCCCGAGATCGGCCTGCCCAACCCGACAGGGTCGATCCAGCGGCTTGAGGAACCGGGGCGGCCCGATCTCAAGCAGTCGAACCGCGGTCCGGCTACGGGTCTTCGGGTCGCGATCCCTGCGCTCAACATCCACAAGACCCGCCTCAACGATCCCTTCATGTGGTTCATGGGGACCAACGACCAGCCGGGCGACTATCGCCATTCGGGCTGTTCATCCTGCCACGTGATCTACGCCAACGATCGCGAACCGCGCCACTCGCTGATCTACGCGAAATACGGGCGTGACGGGCAATCGGTGAGCATCGACCCGACCATCGCAGCAAAGACGGAGAAGCCGCATGACGACGGTCATGGCGCGCTCAAGCAGCCGGGCGAGGGGCATGGCAAGGATGGGCCGGTCAAGGAGAAGGGGCATCCGCTGCGTCACGTGTTCACGCGGGCGATCCCAACGGCGCAATGCATGAACTGCCACATGCATCAGCCGAATATCTTCCTGAATTCCTATCTCGGCTACACCATGTGGGATTACGAAAGCGACGCGCCGCATATGTGGCCGGAGAAGCAGAAATATCCCACTGCCGCCGAAATCAGGGAGGTGCTCGACCGGAATCCCGAAGGTGCCGCACCCAAGGGCAAATGGGCGGATCTGGATTTCCTGCGCAATGTCTACGACCTTAATTCCGAGCTCAGCGACACGCAATTCGCCGATTACCACGGCCATGGCTGGAATTTCCGTGCCATTTTCAAGCGCGATCGCGACGGCAACCTGCTCGATGAGGATGGGAACATCGTCGATAATGACGACCCCGAAAAATGGCGGCGCGAGGGTGAGGGCAAGTTTGTCGAGCCGGGAACCAACCCTGGCAAGACGGTCCACATGATGGATATCCACGCGGAAAAGGGCCTGCAGTGTGCTGACTGCCACTTCGCACAGGATAGCCATGGCAATGGTCTCATATACGGCGAAGTGGCCAATGCGGTCGAGATCGGGTGCAAGGATTGCCACGGGACCCCCGATGCCTATCCGACCCTGCGCACCAGCGGACCGGCAGCGCCACCGAAGGGCAACGACCTGGCTCTTCTTCGCAATCCAGATGGAAAGCGCCGCTTCGAATGGTTCGAAGACGAAGACGGGCGCCGACAGTTGGTACAACGTTCGATCGTCGATCCGGACTTGCAATGGGTCGTCAGCCTTGTCCGCAACAGCGTCGATCCTGCTGCTTCCGATTTCAACGCGAAGGCAGCGCGCTCGAAGCTGATGAGCAAATATGGCGCAGAAAGCGGCAATTTCGAATTCGGTACGGGCATTGCCAAGGAAGATCGGGCGCACGGCGATCCGGAAATGGCCTGCTTCACCTGCCACCTGTCCTGGACTACCTCATGCGGAGGATGTCACCTTCCGATCGAAGCCAACTGGAAGAGCGACGTGCATCGCTACGAGGGCGAAACCACCCGCAACTTCGCGACATACAACCCGCAGGTCGCCAGGGATCAGATGTTCCAGCTTGGCCGACACCAGACGACGAAGGGCAACCAGGTCGCTCCCGTGCGCTCGACCAGCGCGCTGGTCCTCTCATCGACCAACATCAACCGCGAACGGATCTACGTCCAGCAGCCGCCTATTTCGGCAATCGGTTTCTCGAGCCAGGCCTTCGCGCCCCATTTCCCGCATACGGTCCGCAAGACCGAAACCAAGACCTGTTCCGACTGCCACCTTTCCGCGGATGACGACAACAACGCGATCATGGCCCAGCTCCTGCTACTGGGGACGAATTACGTCAATTTCGTCGGGGTGAACGCCTGGGCCGGGCTCGAAGGCGGATTCGAGGCGGTGCGTGTCACCGAATGGGACGAACCGCAGACCGTGCTGGGATCCTATCTCCATCGCTATGCCTATCCCGACTACTGGAGGATGCATGTCGAGGACAACGATCGCGAGCTCAAGGACTGGACGCGTGGCAAGACATTCGACGGCGATTTCGGTGGCGAAGCCAAGGCCTTCGAGCAGTTTGCCAATGTCCATGAGGGTACCCGCGACCGCGTCGGCTGCCTGCAATTGCGCGGCGAATACATGTATGTCGCCGAAGGGAAGGGGGGCTTCCGCGTCTACGATGTGGCCTCGATCGGGAACAAGGGCGTATCCGAGAGGATCCTTACCGCACCATTCTCCGCCCTCGGCCATGACACGCATGTCAAAACCGCAAACGCGACCTGCATGGCACTGGCGACCAACCAGCCGGTCAATCCGCTGCGCAATACGGCCGAAATGCGAGCTCTGAATGAGGAACAGCCCTTCCTCCCGATCTATTCCTATGCTGCGATTACCGATGCACGCGAAGGGTTGATCATGGTCGATATCAACACGATGGCCGATGGCGAATTCCGCAATAACAAGCTGCGCCGCGCGAAATTCGCAAATGGCGAGAATGCCTGGAACCCCGATGGCGTGCTCGACGGTGCACGCCACATCCACCTGGCGGGCGAGGTGGCTTATGTAACGGCGCGCAAAGGCCTTGTGGTGATAGACCTTTCCGATCCGCTCGACCCGCGATTGGCAGCAGTGCGCGAACTGCCGGATGCCCGGGCCAGCGCAATCCAGTTCCGTTATCTATGGGTGACGGACGCGGAGGGCGTGAAGTTGTTCGACGTTACCGACCTGCGCAATCCTGTTGCCCGCCCGGCAGCAACGGTGCCTCTCGACGATGCCCGCAAACTCTATGTCGCGCGGACTTTCGCCTATGTCGCTGCAAAGCGGGAGGGGCTGGTAATCATCGATGTGAAGAAACCGGAAGCGCCCCGTATCCACGCGCGCGAGACGCTTGGCGGTCTTATGGACGACGTCGAAGACGTGATCGTCGCATCGACCAATGCTTCGCTCTTCGCCTATGTCGCAGACGGCCGGAACGGCATGAAGGTGCTCCAGCTTACCAGTCCCGACAGCCAGCCGAACTTTTACGGGTTCAGCCCCGCACCGGTGCCCGAACTGATCGCCTGGGCGCGCACCAAGAGTCCCGCAATTTCTCTGAGCAAGGGGCTCGACCGGGATCGGGCCGTCGACGAGACGGGTGGTCAGATCGCGGTATTCGGGCGTATCGGATCACGGCCATTCACCCGAAAAGAAATGGAAAAGCTGTTCCTCACTTCCAGCGGCGTGCCTTGGAAAGTGCGTGACGAAGGCGAGATGTCGGCTTGGGTCGGAGGAAGTGGCCGCCGTATGTCCGGTGCACCGAATTAGGCTTGGTCTTGGGAGGTCATCCGACCACCGGGATCTCCGTAATGTGCGATGATTTCCCAATCGCCCACGGTCTCGTAATGGCTGACGAAAGACTTGCCATCCCATCTGTGCAGCGCGTAGCCCGGCGGTTCGGTGGCGATCAGGGCCCGAGGATGATCGTGCTGCACGCCCGAGGGGCCAAAATCCATCGCGACATAAGGCGCTACGGGGGGTGTGACCGAAATCGGAATACCATGGAAATCGGCGTGGATCGGCCTGTGGAGATGTCCACAGCGTATCCCAATGACATTTTCATGGCCTGCAACGGCACCGGCAAAGTTTGCGATCCATTCATCGTCCGGCGAAGGGTCCATCCAATCGATCCCCGACACCACCGGAGGATGGTGCATGAAGATAACGGTCGGCATATCAGGGTGGGCGTTTAGCTGATTGCGCAGCCAGGCGGCGCGTCGGGAGCAGAATGCGCCTCCATGCAGCCCTGTCTCGACCGTATCGAGACACAGAATGAGCAGGCCCTCTCTCTCGATTGCATAGTGCACGAAACCGTCTTCCTGCGGACACTGCGGAAAGGCATCCAGCAAAGGCTCGCGCAGGTCGTGATTGCCGACGAGCGGCTGAACCGGGAAGGGGCAGGGCGCCAAAGCTTCGACCAGCCGCTCGAAACTTTGCGGGTCACCCTTGTCGGTCAGGTCACCGGTCAGCAGGAGAAGGTCGATCGGGTTGGGCTGTGCGAGGAGACGATCGACGACCGATCTCAGCCTCACGAGGTTCAGTTCCTGCCCGCCGTCTTCGGGCGAAAAACCGACATGGATATCGGTCAATTGCGCAATCAGCATGAGGCCCCTCTCCCGAGCATCACTACAACCCCAATCTGCGTAGCAATGCCAGAGTCCTGTCCGATTGCCCATCGGGATGATCGGCCGGCAGCGGTCCACCCGGTACGTGATAGGAATGGCATGTCGAGCAGCTCGAAGGAACGTCGGCCTTCAACGTATTCTCACCGGCATGGCATTCGCGGCAACTCGCAAGATCGGGCAGCAACAGATCTCGCGAACTTTCCGATGTGGTCGCGGCATGGCAGCTCTTGCAGGTTTCCTGCTTGTGCTCCGCATGATCGAATCCGCCGTTGAGGAAGAAGCGGCTTGGCAGGCGCACCGGCATCACGTCCGGCCTGCCCTGGCGCGTGTCGGCGAAATGGCATTCGCCGCAAACGCCGCCGGGCGACAGCGCTCCGTCGACACCGACCAGCGAAGCCGCCGGTAGGCCGAAATCCTGGTAGTAGATGCCGCCGCGTCGAAATTTGCCAGGGCGGCTACGGCCCCGGACGACAGGGCGACGCGGCGTGCGGTCCATCGCCATGAGGTCGGCACGCATCTGCTCGACATCGCCATGCCGCAGTGTCCTGAAAGTGCCGCCCACCCGGTCGTAGACCAGCGAGTGACAGGCCTCGCAGTCCTGTTCCATCTCGATCGGTGCGAAACTCGCTCCACTCTCGGATGGTCGGTGGCAGTTTTGGCAGGTGAGCGGCTCACCATAACCCGCGCGCCTGCCGAGCCTGATGGCCATACGGGCCGGTCCGCCCTGCTTGTCGAGGTGGATGTCGTGCGGAAATTTCAGACCGCTCATTTCACGGGGAGTGTCGGAGAGCGAGATCCGCCGCGGCTTCTCCTGTTTCAAATCGGTATAGATCGCCGCCTTGAACTCCGGATGGGACTCGCCGAAATCGCTCGCATTGCCGAGCGCAGTGTCGGTCAGTCGGGTATCCAGTGCATCATGGCATTCGGCGCAGAATTCCTGCCGTGCAGGCTCCATCCGAGACGGACCTTCGTGTTCCGTATGGCACGTTGTGCAGGATCCCGGCCCCTCTTTGCCGAAGCTTTGTGCAACGGCCCATTGCAGGCCGTCACCGAAGCCAGCGGGTGCGCGGCCGGCAGTCATGCGCGGGGTGGCGGCATGATCGCCAATGTCTTCATGGCAGCTGAGGCAGGTCGTATCGCGTACCGATACGAAAGGTTCGACATGACAGCTCTCGCAGCTGTCCTCAAGCGCATGGTGAGCAAGGCTCAATTCGCCCGTGCTCCATGCGGCGTCCCAGGCGACATCGTCGGTACGCGCGTTTTCTTCCCGGCTCTGTTCTCGCGTGAGGCTGGAAACGACCGGTACGGCAAGGAACGCCAGCAGGATAGCGCCGAGCAACGTCCAACTCATCGCCCGTTTCGAGGGGAGGGTAGTGGCCAGGGCGAAGCCCTGTCGCCCTTCGTTGCCGCTAGCTCCGGCCAACTCTGCCTGGCGGATCGTGATGGCAATGGAACCGTCTTCGCTCTGTGAGATGGCGAGCAGGGCGGAGCCGAGTGCGAGTTCGACCCCGACACGTGGATCCACCACCGCTTGTCGCGTCGACTGGCCATCGATCCTGAAATCGCGCGTTCCGACGGCCTCGATGGCAAGTTGCCCGCCGGTCGCAGGAGCAATCCTCACATGCTCCTGCTCGACCGCAAGATCGGGCAGGTGAATGTCGTTCGTCGTTGCGCGACCTATGGTGACCGCGTCCTGCTCTACCGTGCGCTCGCGCACGATTTCGCGACCGCTGGCGGTGTGATCGATCGTGCGGATCAGGAAAGGCACAGCGGATACCTCACCAGTAGAAGAACACGCTTACGATATGCGCGAAAAGTGCAGCGAGCAGGGCGATCGTGGCCGGGATGTGGATGAAGAGCCAAATCTCGAGCCGGGCCTTGATCTGCATGTGGCGGCGAATCTGCGACAGCTGGGAGGCACGGCGCCGGAGCAGGGCGCGTACCTTTTCGACGGGTCCCTTATTGTCTTCCATCGTGCGGAAATCATCGGGCATTCCGGCCAGAGCCCGGTCGGTCGCACAGTTGCGATATTGGCCGGTAAGACGGGCCCACAGACTTCCCGCGAAAATATCCTGTTCGAGTGCAGCAAGCACGAGATCCGCCTGATGGCGATCGAGCGGCTGCGCGGCCTGTTCCAACTGGCGGTCGATGGCATCGATGGCATCGATCATCTGCTTGCGCGTGGTCTGCTTGCGGTTCGAACTGAGCTGGCTGGGGAGCACGGTATAAGCGATTACCCCATATATCCCGCTGGCAATGACCAGCATCATGAGGGCCCAGGCGAGCGTGTGGACGTTCCAGCCCAACTGGAAGCCCGTATGCAGAGTCGCAATCACGATCAGCGCCAGACCGAGATAGACATGCGCGCTCGTCCAGGCCTTGAGGCTCCAGCGACCTTCGGTAATGTTGCGCTTGCGGATACCGAGCAATGAAAGCCACACGATCAAGCCCGCACCGATCGTGCCGAGCGTATAACCATACCAGCTTCCGCCGTTCGGGCGCGGCTCCTGATCGATGAGGAAATAGCCCAACGTCAGGACGAAGGTGAAGAGACCGGCGATCTTCGCCCAACGCATCGATCTGTGCACGAGGAAACTCTCGTGATTCGATGCGCGCCGAGCCTCATCGAAGGCGAATTGGGAATCTTGCGTTGCATTCATCCCGTCTTTTCCTCGATCTTGGCGACGGAGAGGAATTTCTCCGGTGCGACGCGGATCGCGGCCCCCGTAGGACAGGCGCGCACGCAGGCCGGACCGCCTTCGATGCCGCTGCACATGTCACACTTGATCGCGACTTTAGGCCGCTCGCTGCCTTCCTTCGCCGCCTGCTTCTTTCGCCAATCGAGCGATGCTTCGCCCGGTCCCGGACCGGCACCAAAAAGCAGCCAGCGGGATAGCGAAGGCTTGGGCGGGGGCACCGCATCCATCCGGATAACGCCATAGGGGCAGTTTCGCTGGCAATTGCCGCAGCCGATACAGGTGTCGTCGATGAACACTTCGCCATCGGCGCCGCGCCGGATCGCATCGGGCGGGCAATCGGCCATGCAGTGCGGATGTTCGCAATGGCGGCAGGATGTCGGGACATGGAGGTGGGCATAGGTGCGCCCGGCTTCGCGATCGAGCCGGCTGAGGCCGTCATGGCTGTCGGCACAGGCCTTTTCGCAATTGTCGCAGCCTACGCATAGCGTCTCGTCGATCAACAGGACGTCGGTCGCTTCGCCGATGCCATTGTCGACGAGGAACTGCGCCGTTTCGGAATACATATCGACGACGCTGCCGAAACTGTCCTTGCGGCTCTCGATGAAGCTGTTGATCTCGCGGCGCCCCGCCATGTCGGAAAGGGCGCGCTCTCGCAGGGTTGGGTTGGCGTCGAGCAGGGCCACGAAAAGATCGCCCGGCAACCGGATAACTTCCGATTTGATCGCCGCCTTCACCGTGGCGATGCGCCGCGACCCGTCTATGGCCGCCATTTCACCGAAGTAGGATCCCGCCGGGAGATAGTTCAGGAAGACCGGCCGACCGCCGACATCTTTCTCCACGATCATCGAACCGCGGCGGACTATGTACACGTCCTTGTCATCGGCCCCTTCTTCGACAACCTTATCACCCGCCCGGATTTCGGTGATCTCGGCGCTGTCGACCAGAGATGCGACATCTTCGCGCGTCAGCCCCGAACCGAACATCTGGAGCAGCTGGCGTTCCACCGAGATGCGGTTGACGGCGCGATTGGCGCTAGGTGCCGTGGCCAGCAGTTTGAGCGCCGCCGTGCGCGCAAATTCGACAACTATGGTCGGCTCCGCTGCACGAATTGTGGCCCCGCGCCTCCGACCGGATATCAGGCCGACTTCGCCGAATATCGAGCCCTGCTCGATCGGAACGGTGACGGTCGGATCGTTGGGATCGACCTCGACTTCGACCGAACCTTCCGCAATCGCGAACATCGAGTTGCCCGTGTCGTTGCGAGCGAAGATTACTTCGCCCTTCCGGAAATGGGCGACCGATCCGTCGAGCATGAGCTCGCGAACTTGCAGCGGCGAAAGCTCGCGCAGGATCATCACTTCCTTGCGAAATATTTCCAGCCACTCGTCGACACTGCGATTTCCGGGGAGGGCGGAGAATTTCTCGGCAAGAATCGGCTCGTCGGCCGGTTTGAGATCGCGATTGCCATTGAGGAACTCGATGACATCGTAACCCTGGTTCATGCAGTGCTTGATCAGAGGATAACCGGCGAGGGCGCCGATCACGTGAATTCCGTTGCGTGTCGTCTCGAAGCTGGGCGAAAGCTTTGGGAAAGCGCTGCGATCCTCGCTGGTGAACTCGATGCCGATCGCCTCCACGAAGCCGCGCGGCGGCTGCGAGCCGGTGCGGGCGATGATGCGGTCGCAGGGGATTGTTTCCTTGCCGTCTCGCGTTTCCAGAACCAGTTCTCCGGCGCGAACCTCCACCGGACTGGTTTCGCGCCGGATCGATATGCGCCCGTCGGCTTCGGCTTCTTCGAGCAGCTTTACATTGGCCTTTTTCGCTCGGGCGAATTCGGCACGCCGGTTGAGGATCGAAACCGTGTTCCGCTGCGCCGGATCCGCTGCCAGGCCGAGCGCATTCTCTATACCCGCATCGCCCGATCCAATGACAGTTATGTGCTCGTCGAAATATTCGCCGGGATCGTCGAGCTGGTACTGAATATGCGGCAAGTCGGCCCCGGGAATGCGCAACAGGTTCGGATTCCCCTGTGTGCCGATCGCGAGGACCACTGCTTCCGCCAGGACCGTATCCCCGCTCTTCAGGCCGACCGTATAATTACCGGTCTCACCTTCGACCGAGACCACTTCTGCATCGAAGCGAACGTTGACCTCTTGCGAGGCAACTTGTTCGTCCCAGGTATCCAGGATGGTTTCGCGCTTGCCGGCATCGAAATCGAGGTCGGAACGCAGGACGAGATTGGATGGCGTGGCCATCACGTGCTTGCCCTTCTGGTATTTGAAGATGGTATCGGAAAGGTGGTCCGATTTTTCGAGCAACACATGGCTCATGCCCAATGCAGCCGCACGGGCTGCGGCACTCATTCCGGCCGGACCCGACCCAATGATGGCTACGCGATAGCGCTCAGCCATTTTGCCCTCCCTTTCGGCAGCCATCATACGCGAGATCGAATTTCGCGCCAGAACCAATTGCGGCCTTATCAAGGCATTGCTACGCAAAACCCGTGATGGGCAACAACGAAACAGAGGATCGCGGACGAAGCCTTCCCGGGCCGGGCACGTTCTTGCTCGCGCTCGCTGCAGTGCTTGTTGCCGGTTCCATTACCTATCGCAGTTATGATCCCGAGTCTGCCGACGAAGTCGTTGAAGTTGCCGACGGCGCTCCCGTTTCGGTCGAAGAATTGCGACGACGCGCCGAAGCTTCGGATGGCGACGCAATGGCCTGGCAGGAACTTGGCTTCGCGCATTTCCAGCGCGGCGAGTTTACCGAAGCCGTCGATGCTTATGGAAAGGCTCTCGAATACGACGAGGACGAAGCCGTTTTGTGGTCTGCGCTGGGAGAGGCCAGGGTGATGGCGAGCCGCCGCGACCCGATGCCCGCCGAAGCGCTTGCGGCCTTTCGTAAAGCTGCAGAACTTGATCCGCGCGATCCGCGTGCCCGCTATTTCCTTGCCGTGGACAAAGACCTGGGCGGGAATCACCGGGGTGCGATAGACGACTGGCTCGCGCTTTTGGCGGACACCACGCCCGGGGCGCCGTGGGAAAGCGACCTGGTGCGCACGATCGAGCAGGTCGGTGCAATCCACGGCATCGACGTTGCACCACGGATCGCGGAGGCGCGATCCTCGCGCCTTCCGTTAGCTGTCGGTCAACAGGATTCCATGCCCGGTCCGACCCGCGAGCAGATCGCTGCAGCGGGCAGTATCCCGCCTTCCGAACAACGCGAAATGGCGCGTGACATGGTCGCGCGCCTGGAGCGTCGGCTCGAGGATGATCCGGCAAATATCGATGGCTGGGTAATGCTGATGCGCAGCAGGGTAACGCTGGGCGAGCCGGGGCGAGCCAGCGAAGCTCTCAAGGCTGCGCTGCGGGCAAATCCGGGTGAAGCAATACGATTGCGCCGAGAGGCGGACGCGCTCGGCGTGAGTTGACGCCCATCAGAAAATGCGTGTGAAAACTTCCCGTTGGTCGATCAGGAAGGCGATCATCGACAGCGACAAACCGGCGATGAATACGCGATAGGACCAACTGAGCAGACGATACTTTCGACGCTGCAGAACCTGTCCATTCTGGTAGATATCGCGGAGCATCATCCGGAAAATGTCTTCGTCGTCTTCCAGCCTGTCGAGCACGCTTTGGGTAAAGCTTCCTTCGTCCATCTCGGTAAAGACCCCGAAGAACAGGATATTGGCTCCACTGCTTGATATCGGCTTGCTGCCGTAGCGCGGAAGGACCGCAGCTACGGCGAGGCAGGCCGAGATGAAAGCGAATGTACCCAGCAAGAGCAGGATCGGCGAGTAGACGGCGCGAGACGCCTGTCCAACGGCCAGGGTAAAGACGACGAATGTCGCACCCATGAGCAGGCTGGCCTTCTGGTCGGCCATACGGCTGAGCGTCATATTCGCCTGCATCGATGTCCGGAGCAGGTGGATCGCCTGTGGCGAAAGCCGCCTCTGCGTGCGTTCGCTCTCCTCGCTCATACCACCCCGAAGGCGAGCATGGCATCGGCCACCTTCTTGAATCCGGCGATGTTTGCGCCCCTGACGTAATCGGTATGACCGTCTTCTTGCTTGCCGTATTCCAGACAGCGATTGTGAATATTGCTCATGATGTCCTTCAGCATCGTTTGCAGTTCCTCCTCGCTCCATGACCGACGAAGCGAGTTCTGGCTCATTTCCAGACCCGAAACGGCGACGCCGCCCGCATTGGCTGCCTTGCCGGGCGCGAACAGGATCTTCGCATCGCGGAAGACGTGCGCGCCTTCGAGGTTTGTAGGCATGTTCGCGCCTTCGGACACGGCGATGCAGCCGTTTTTTACCAGCGCCCTGGCATCGTCGCCGAGCAATTCGTTTTGGGTGGCGCAGGGCAGGGCGACGTCGCATTCGACGTTCCACGGTGTCTTGCCCTCGTGGAATGTGGAACCGGTGAATTCGTCGGCATATTCCGAGATGCGGCCGCGGCGGCGGGTCTTGTGTTCCTTCACCCAAGCAATCTTGTCCATGTCGATGCCGTCAGGATCGTGGATGAAGCCGCCCGAGTCGGACAGGGTGACGACCTTTCCGCCGAGCTGCACCATCTTCTCCGCCGCATGTACGGCGACATTGCCAGAGCCGGAGATTACTGCCGTCTTCCCTTCGACATCCATGTCCTTGGCTGCCAACATGTTGGCGAGGAAGTACACGGCACCATAACCCGTCGCTTCGGGCCGGATCAGCGAGCCGCCGTACTCGATGCCCTTGCCGGTCAGCACACCGCTGAAATGGTTGGTAATTCGCTTGTACTGTCCGAACATGAAGCCGATTTCACGGCCGCCCACGCCGATATCGCCTGCAGGCACATCTGTGTCGGGTCCGATGTGGCGATAGAGTTCAGTCATGAAACTCTGGCAAAAGCGCATGATTTCCCGTTCGCTCTTGCCCTTCGGATTGAAATTCGCGCCGCCTTTGCCACCGCCCATCGGCAGGCCGGTGAGGGCATTCTTGAAGGTCTGTTCGAAGGCGAGAAACTTGAGCACGCTTTCGGTCACGCTGGGATGAAAGCGGATGCCGCCCTTATAAGGGCCGATGGCATTGTTGTTCTGGACGCGCCATCCGCGCTGTACCCGGATATTGCCATTGTCGTCTTCCCAGCAGACACGAAAGCTGACTACACGATCAGGTTCGGCGATGCGCCTTAGGATCTGCTCGCTGTGATATTCCTCCTTGTCCTCGATGAAGTCGTAAATATCCTCGGCAACTTCCTGGACAGCTTGAACAAATTCATCCTGATGCGGGTTCCGTCGTTTGACGCCCTCCATGAATTTGTCCAGGTCTACATGATCGCTTACAGCCATACGAACCTCCCAAGCACGATCTTATGTGATCATTATTGCTTCCCATTCGCCTGTCTCGGTGGCGATTATGGAAGGCATAGACCTTATCCTTATCGAGGACCACATCGGTCTTTAGCCTGTTCTCGATTTTGGATTCGTGGGATTTATCTTCGAGATTAGCGAACAGTGTGATCCGAATGTATTCTACAGGGCCATGGCTTTGGCTTGGGCTATAGAATGAGTTTTATGTATGAGATATATGTATCTGGAATAACATAAGAAGGGTTGGCTTTGTGAGCGGGTCGAGTTTGAGTTTAGGGCAGCGAGTTCCCTCCCACGGTATTCGCGGTATTTAACATAATATATATTATCATTCCTTCAATTCGACTTGTTCCGGTAAAGGCC
>CAYOWF010000003.1:13836-33535 GCA_964407585.1 uncultured Qipengyuania sp. | reverse complement strand
TGAGCCGGAAGAGCTTGGGCAGCGGCCATTCGGGATCGTATTCCTCGATCCGCTCCACCGCCTTGGGGCTGAGGATCAGCATGCCGTGCTGGGCTTCGCTGCCCATCACCTTCTGCCAGCTGTAGGTCGTGGCATCGAGCTTCGCCCAGTCCATCTCCATCGCGAAGACGGCGCTGGTGGCATCGTTGATCGTCACGCCGCTGCGGCCTTCGGCAAGCCAATCGGTATTGGGGATCTTTGCACCGGAAGTCGTGCCGTTCCAGGTAAAGACGACGTCGTTTTCCTGCGGGATCGAGGCGAGATCGGGAATCTCGCCGTAATCGGCATCGAGCGTGGTCAGACGGGGCAGCTTGAGCTGCTTGACCGCATCCTGGATCCACACGTTGCCGAAACTTTCCCAAGCGGCAACGGTGGCCGGGCGATCGGGTCGCAGCATCGTCCACATTGCGCATTCGAGCGCGCCCGTGTCCGAGGCCGGCATGATGCCGACGAGGTAATCCTCGGGCACGCCGAGCATCTCCTTCGACAGGTCGATGGCGTATTTCAGCCGCGACTTGCCGAGCGCGCTGCGATGCGAGCGTCCGAGCGATTCGGTTTTGAGATTGGCGGCAGACCAGCCTTTGTGTTTGGCAGTCGGCCCCGACGAAAAGAAGGGGCGCTCAGGCTTGAGCGTCGGTTCAGTCATGTATTCTCTCCTTGCAGAGAGCACGCGCGGCGTTGGGACCGCGTGGCCCGCCGGCGGCAATAAAGTTGCTTGGGCGCAAGTCAATGCGAAATAGGTATGCGTCCACGAAGTTGCGGTTCGCTGTTCCAAGCAGCGAGTGGCCCGAACCGTTCCACGTCCGCCTGCGCCCTTCGGCGGGCCGGTCGCGAGGGGCGATGCTCCGTGACGACGCGCTAACCTCTCGCCAAACCGCGCGGCTTTTCCTATGGCCCCGCGCGATGGACGCAAAAGACCTTCGAATTGCGCTGTTCAGCGGGAACTACAACTACACCCGCGACGGGGCGAACCAGGCGCTGAACCGGCTCGCGGAATACCTCCTGCGGCAGGGCGCGGCGCTACGCGTCTATGCGCCCGTAGTCGAGAAGCCCGATTTTCCGCCGACGGGCGATCTCGTCGACGTGCCAAACGTCCGGATGCCGGTGAAGGGGCGCGGCGAATATCGTCTGCCTCTGGGCCTGAATGCCGAGGCGCGACGCGACCTAGAAGAGTTCAAGCCCAACTTGGTGCATATCTCCTCGCCCGATCCGACCGGGCATGCCGCACTCAAGTGGGCGCGCCGGAACGATGTGCCGGTCCTCGCCAGCGTGCATACGCGGTTCGAGACCTATCCGCGCTATTACGGCCTCGCCTTTCTCGAGCCTGTGGTGGAGGGCATCCTGCGCCGGTTCTACAACCGCTGCGATGCGCTTGTGGCGCCTTCGCAAAGCCAGATCGACGAGTTGCAGGCACAGGGCATGCACGAGGATATCTCGATCTGGTCGCGCGGAGTCGATCGCGAGGTTTTCGATCCCTCCAAGCGCGACCTCGAATGGCGCCGCGCCAACGGCCTCGCCGACGATGATGTAGCGATCGTCTTCCTTGGCCGCCTGGTCATGGAAAAGGGCCTCGACGTCTTTGCCGACACGATTGTGGAGCTGCGCAAGAAACAGGTGCCGCACAAGGTCCTGGTCATCGGCGACGGGCCTGCCCGCGAGTGGTTCGAGAAGGCGCTGCCGGGCGGCAAATTCGTCGGGTTCCAGACCGGGAAGGACCTAGGCCGGGCGCTGGCGAGCGGGGATATCTTCTTCAATCCGTCGATCACCGAAACCTTCGGCAATGTGACGCTGGAGGCGATGGCCTGCGGACTTCCGGTGGTTGCGGCCGGGGCGACAGGCGCGGCCAGCCTCGTCCACGATGGCGAAACGGGCCGTCTGGTGCCACCGAGCAAGACCGACGCCTTCTCCAAAGGCTGCGCAGAAGCACTCGCGCCCTACTGCACGGACGATGATCTGCGCCTGTCCCACGGTGCTGCGGGCGAACGCGCCGCACGCGCCTATTCATGGGATGCGATCAACCAGGCGGTGCTCGACACCTATTTGCGGCTGCACGACCAACGCCCGGCGGGCTAGCTCAGGACAGCACCCCACGGCGACGCATCGTCCAGCCGTACCACAGCAGGAACAGCGCGATCACCCAGATGACGAGGCGCTGGATTTGGTCCACCGGAACATCCCACATCGTTTCATAAGTGGTGGTGCCGACAAGTCCGACAAGCGAAACCACGAAAGCGTGGATCGCTATCCGGTTTCTCAGCAACAGGAGCAGCGAGCCGGCCAGTCCACCCCAGACCCCGAGCGCCCACGCGCCGTGCGACCATGCGGGAGCGACCTCGAAGGCCGCGACCATTTCGGGCGGAGCGGCGGCGAAGGTAGCCGGGTCGCGGATCATCGCCATGACGTACATGTAGCAGCCGAAGCCGTTCCAGAGCGTTGCTACCAGCCCGACGACCCAGAGGTGCCAGGGCGTTCCGGAGTGCCCCTCCGTCATTTCAGGACTCCCGCCGCCGTCATCCGCCGTGCATACCAGGCGAGCAAGATTATCGAGAGCCAGATAGCCACGGTGAAGGCCCACATGGCTGGAGTGGACAGTTCTTCGGGCATGTCGGTTCCCAAGGTGTAAACGGTCGTGCCGATCAGACCCAGCAGCGATACGACAAAGGCGTGGAAGGCGAAGCGACTGCGGAACAGCAACAGCAGCGAACCCGCCAGCGCGCCCCAAACGCCGAACGCCCACAGCGCATCGGCCCAAGCCGGGAATGCGCTGTAGTAATCGAGGACTATCTCGACCGGAACGCCCGCATTCTCGGCGCCCATGGTGAGATAATCCATGTTGCGCGTCTGCGTCATCGTATAATCGTAGGCACCGCCCGCGTTCCAGAGCGTTGCGACCAGCCCGATCACCCACAGGTGCCACGGCGTCTTGGTTGCCGATTCCATGTGACTTCTCCCCTCTTGCGCCCCTCGCTCGTCAGATTAGCGCGGCGTACAAGGGACGCAAGTGTGAGAAGGGCCTACAAGCGCTCGATCTTCTTCGCCAATTCATCGACCAGATCGACGATTTCCCGAACCGTTTCGTCGTCGAGCTTGCCCGGCCTAGCGCGATTTTTGAGCACGGTGGCAAGATTGCCCACCGCCCGGAACATTTCCGGGGTCGCATAGGCACGGCGATGTTCGCCATGTCCCGCGAGCCGCTCCATCAGCTGTTCGACTTCTTCCGCGCGCTCTTCGAGTTCGCTTCTCCCGGCATCGGTGACTTCATAGGCCTTGCGCGTCTCGTCGCCCTTGGCCGGCGTGATCGCGCCTTCGTCTTCGAGCAGTGACAGGGTCGGGTAGACGGTGCCCGGGCTCGGCGCATAGCTGCCACCCGTGAGATCCTCGATCGCCTTGATCAGTTCGTAGCCGTGGCGCGCCTCTTCTTCGAGCAGCTTGAGCAGCACGAGCCGCAACTCGCCCGAACCGAACATGCGCCGACGACGACCGCTTCCGCGCTTGCCGAAGGGGCCGCCGGGTCCGAATGGACCTGCCGGGCCGAAAGGGCCATCCGGTCCGAAGGCGTCGTTCCATCCGCCCATCATTCCCGTCTGGGGCCAGCCACCCATCCTGCGCAGCTTGCGCAGTTTCCTGAGTCTGTGTGCTCTATGCATGATCAATTCCTCGCTGCATCTTAGATATGGCTACGATATATCTTAAAGAGAGTCTTGCAAGAGGCCAATGCATTTCCTCTGCGAACGCCCTATGTCAGCCGACAAATGGCCGATCTCTTTCCCGACGAATTGCCCCAATCCTCGAGACGCGAGGAACTGCGCGAGGACGCCCCCCTGGCGGACCGCTTGCGTCCGACCACTCTCGACGAGGTCATCGGGCAGGACCACCTTACCGGTCCCGAAGGCGCGATCGGACGCATGGTGGCGGCCGGACGCCTGTCGAGCATGATCCTTTGGGGGCCTCCCGGAACGGGCAAGACCACCATCGCACGCCTGCTGGCCGACAGCGTGGGCATGCGGTTCGAAAGCGTTTCGGCGGTGTTCAGTGGCGTCGCAGACCTGAAGAAGGCCTTTGCCGCGGCGGACAAGGCGGCGGAGGCAGGCCAGCGAACCTTGCTGTTCGTGGACGAAATTCACCGCTTCAACCGCGCGCAGCAGGACGGTTTCCTGCCATTTGTCGAACGCGGCACGGTAACGCTCGTTGGAGCGACGACCGAAAACCCGAGCTTCGCACTCAACGCGGCACTGCTCAGCCGCGCCCAAGTACTCATCCTCCAGCGGCTCGACCGCGAGGCGTTGGGCCAGTTGCTCGACCGAGCCGAAGAGCTCGAAGGCCCGCTCCCACTCACCGCGGATGCGCGCGATGCGCTTGTTGCGAGCGCCGATGGCGACGGGCGCTTCCTGCTCAACCAGGCCGAAACGCTCTATAATGCAAGGATCGACGAGCCGCTCGATCCGGTCGCACTGGGTAGTTTCCTGCAGCGACGCGTCGCGGTCTACGACAAGGACCGCGAGGGGCATTACAATCTCATTTCCGCACTTCACAAGGCGGTCCGCGGAAGCGATGTGCAAGCGAGCCTCTATTACCTCGCTCGCATGCTTACCGCGGGCGAGGAACCGCGCTTCCTGGCGCGCCGCCTCATCCGCATGGCGGTGGAGGACATCGGCATGGCGGACCCGCAGGCGCTGGTGCAGTGCATGGCGGCCAAGGACGCCTACGAGTTCCTCGGCAGCCCCGAAGGCGAACTGGCACTGGTGCAGGCCTGCACCTATCTCGCCACCGCGCCGAAATCGAATGCGGTCTACAAGGCGCAGAAAGCGTCCTTCAAATCGGCGAAGGAAACCGGCAGCCTGATGCCGCCGCAGAACATTCTCAACGCGCCGACCAAGCTGATGAAGGACATCGGCTATGGCTCGGGCTACAGCTACGACCACGATGCCGAAGAAGGCTTTTCGGGCGATAATTACTGGCCCGAGGAGATGGAACCGCAAAGCTATTACGAACCGGTCGAACGCGGCTTCGAACGCGAAGTGAAGAAGCGGCTGGATTACTGGGAAAAGCTCAGGCGCGAGCGTGGCTGAAAGGTTCAGCCATTACCTCGCGATCGACTGGTCGGGCGCGAAAGGACCGAAGCAAAAGGGGATCGCACTCGCCATCGCCGATGCGGCAGGCGGCCCACCGGTGCTGATCAGGCATGATTGGTCGCGCGAGGAAGTCCTGGCGGTGCTTCGCGACGACCTGCCTCCCGATACGCTCGTCGGCCTCGACCTCGGCATAGCGCTGCCCCATGCCGATTGCGGCGCCTATTTCCCGGCATCGGGCATTTCACCGCCCGATGCCCCCGCTCTCTGGGCGCTGATCGACGAACTGGCGCGGGAAGAACCGAACCTCGGCGCGAACAGCTTCGTCGCGCATCCCGACCTGCGCCCCTATTTCCGCGACGGCAGCGATACCGGAGCGCATTTCGGCTGCGATGGCGCAAACCATGGACGGGGACGATTCCGCGTGACCGAAACCGCACAGGCGTCAATGGGCTGCAAGCCTTACTCGAACTTCAACCTCGTCGGCGCGGCACAGGTGGGCAAGTCCAGCCTGACGGGCATGCGGATGCTCCACTCCCTGCGAGGGCACCTGCCCGTCTGGCCGATCGATCGCTTGCCGGATACCGGTTCCGTGATCGTCGAGATCTACACCAGCCTTGCCGCGCTGGAGGCGGGCCGCAGCGCATCGAAAGCCAAGATGCGCGACTATGCCGCACTGAATGAGGCCTTGGGGCAGCTTGGCTCGCCGCCAGTCGACGGCATGGGGCAGATCGACGATCACGCGACCGACGCCCTGCTCACCGCAGCATGGCTGAGAAAGGTAGCGGACGATACGGAACGCTGGTCTCCGCAAGGGCTCACACCGCAAATCGCCCGTACCGAGGGATGGACCTTCGGCGCGTTCTAGATCTCGGGCAATTGGCCGCTGAAGACCGACCAACCGGTACGCAGTCCGATCCGCGCCAGCGCCTTCGCCCCCAGCAGGCTCGTGCCCGACCGCCCCAGTCCCGGGGACCACACGGCGATCGCAGCGCGACCGGGAACGCTGGCGAGGATACCACCGCCGACGCCCGATTTACCGCAGAATCCCACCTCGAACGCAAACTGGCCCGAATTGTCGTAATGCCCGCACATCAGCATCAGCGCATTGATTCGACGCGCCCGGCTGGCGCTGCACATCTGCTGACCGGTGACGGGATCGGTGCCGTCGAATGCGAGGAACAGCGAGGCCTCGGCAAGCTGGCGGCAACTCAGCGTCAAGGCGCATTGGCGGAAATATACCGACAGCACGTCCTCGACCGGGTTCCTCAGCCGACCGAAGTCCTCGAGGAAATAAGCGAGGCTGCGATTGCGCGAGCCGGTTTCGCTCTCGCTGCGTGCGACCTCCGGATCGAAACCGACCGTATCGTCGCGTGCCATACGGCGCAGGCGCGACAGCAGATCTTCTACCGCCTCGTCGGGTGAACGGTCGCCGATGAAGCGATCGGTGGTGACGATGGCACCAGGATTGATGAAGGGATTGCGCGGTATTCCCTTCTCCCGCTCGAGCTGGACGATGGAATTGAAGGCATTGCCCGACGGCTCGCGACCCACCGCATCCCACAGTGCAGCCCCTTCGCGTTCGAGCGCAAGCGCCAGCGCATAGACCTTGGAAATCGACTGGATGGAAAAGGATTCGTCGGCATCGCCGGCGCAAAATACCTCGCCGTCGCGTGTCGCCAGCGCAATGCCGAACTTGTTCGGATCGACCGATGCCAGAGCGGGAATGTAGCGTGCGGGCGTGCCGCTGCCGCGCTCGTCGGCCAGCTCATTCCAGGTTTCGGAAACGATTGCGCCCAGATCCATGCGCCTCGCGATAGGCCCGCGCAACGCAAGGCGCAATCGGACTGGACGCGAGCGGCATTTTCGGCCAGAGGCGCGCCCTGCCGTTCGATGTGCCGGCTTAGCTCAGTTGGTAGAGCAGTTGATTTGTAATCATCAGGTCAGGGGTTCGACTCCTCTAGCCGGCACCATTCCCGTTCGGGCAAAAGAAAAGGCCGCCCCGAAGGACGGCCTCCCCTGTTCGATCCATCCCGCTATCAGGCGGCCGCAGCAGGCTTGCCGTCGTCGACTTCGTTGACGATAGTCTGGGTGGGCGGCTGCTTGCGCTCGTTGCGCTCGTAGAGCTTCTTGGCGACATAACCGCCCGCGCCCAGCGCAATCATGGCGGGCAGGCTGAGACGTCTCAGGGCAGCCGCTGCAACGACGCCCAGGGCTGCACCGCTGGCGCCGCCCAGATTGTTGGTCTTCTTGGCGAGTTTGTCACCCGCATATGCTCCGATAATCTTGCCGATCATGTGATGTCTCCTTTGCGCTTTCAACGACTTGGGAGAAAATCCGTTCCTATTCGGCACGACCGCCTATGCCTCGTTCGAGCATCCGGTTGGCGGTGCGGGCGACTTCGTCGATGCCTGGGTCGCCATCGGCGCGCCAGATGGCGTAGCGCAGGCCGAGAAAGACATTCATCCCCATCAATGCCCAGGCCTCGATTTCTCCAAGGCCTTCACGCATCGCGCCGCTTCCACTGCCCTTTTGCAGACGTTCGACAATGCGTGCGCCGACCGTTTCATAGTGAGTACGATAGCTGCGCGGATCCACGAATTCCGCCTCGTCGATGATGCGGTAGACTTCCTTGTGGTCGCCCGCGAATGCCAGAAACGCCTCAAGCGCCGCCCGCTCGACCTCCAGCGCGCCCATCTCCGGTTCTATGGCTTCGCGTGCAGCGTGTTTCACCGCCTCGCTCATATCCGCGACCAAAGCGCGGAAGATTTCGTCCTTGCTGTCGAAATAGGTGTAGAAACTGCCGAGTGCCACACCTGCACGGCGAGTGATCGAACTGATCGAAGCTTCGTGGAAGCCGTGATCCCCAAATTCCGCCGCCGCTGCATCGAGCAGCTTGCGCAGCGTCTTGCGCCCCCTCTCGGTACGAGGCGTCTTTTTCTCTTCGGGCGCACGAGTAGCCATTTCCCGGTCCTCCACTTGTCCTTGGCTTGGACAAAAATGCGCCTTCGCGCAAGATCAAACTTGAAAGGTGGTTCAGTTTTCAATAACGACACTGCCAGAGAGATATATCGGGAGGGATCCACATGCATATTCGTCAATCCAAACCGGCAATCGCCCTGCTTCTTGGCACGGCCGCGATCGCTTGGGCCATGCCGGCAGCCGCGCAATCTGCGCAGGACATAGAATCGGAGACGGTGCTGAGCGAAGATGCTTCGCCAGCCGACGATGGCATCATCGTCGTTACTGCACGGCGACGTACCGAGCGCATCACCGACGTGCCGATCGCGGTTACCGCTCTATCGGGCGAGGAACTGGTTCGCGGCGGAACGCTGGAACTTACGGAAGTGGCGGACGAGGTGCCCAACCTCACACTGGAAGTCAGTCGCGGCACCAATACCACGCTCACCGCATTCATCCGTGGCGTCGGCCAGCAAGACCCCGTCGCCGGCTTCGAGGCGGGCGTCGGCCTCTACGTCGACGATGTCTATCTCAACCGCCCACAGGGTGCCGTACTCGATGTCTATGATGTGGAGCGTATCGAAGTGCTCCGCGGGCCGCAGGGCACGCTCTATGGTCGCAACACCATCGGCGGTGCCATCAAATACGTTACCGCCCGCCTGCCCGACGAGGCTCAGGTCAAGGTGCGCGGCACCTATGGCTCGTACGACCAGGCCGATCTCGTGGTTTCGGCCTCCACCCCGCTGAGCGACAACTTGAGGGTCGGAATGAGCGGCGCGCGCCTTTCGCGCGGCGGCTTCGGCGAAAATCTCGAAACGGGCGCAGAGAATTACAACAAGGATGTGTGGGCCGCGCGCGGCACCGTCGAGTTCGACAGCGGCCCGCTCTTCGTCCGGCTGTCCGGCGATTATGTAAAGGACAATAGCGAAGCGCGCCAGGGCAGCCGACTGCTTCCCGGGGCCTTCAGCGGCGCTCCGGTGCTCGACGATCCCTATGATACGCGCGCCGGGCTCGACGTCGTCGACCAGGAAGTCGAAGCCTATGGCGGCGCATTGCAGATCGCTTACGAGTTGAGCGACACGCTGACGCTGAAATCGATCACCGGCTATCGCGAGGACGCTTCGACCTCTCCGATCGATTTCGACAGCCTTCCGGCCGCCGACCTCGATGTGCCGGCAATCTACGAGAACGACCAGTTCAGTCAGGAACTCCAGCTTCTGGTCGAGGGCGATCGCCTGTCGGGAGTCATCGGCGCCTACTATCTCGATGCGAATGCATACACCGCCTTCGATGTGGCGCTCTTCCCCACGGGTGACCTTATCGGCCTGCCGGGACTGAATGCGCAGACGCTGGGCGATGTGAAGACCGAAACCTATTCGATCTTCGGCGACTTCACTTATGACTTCACCGATTCTCTCAGCCTTTCGCTTGGAGGCCGCTACACCTGGGACAACCGAGACAGCCGCATCCTGCGTACGACTTTCATCGGCGGCTTTTCCGACCTGTTCGACGGCGATGGGATACCCATCCTCGTGACCAGCGATTTCGAGGGAGAGGCGAAGTACAAGGAATTCACGCCGCGCGCCTCGCTCGCCTTCAAGCCGAGCATCGATCACACGCTGTATGTGTCCTATTCGAAAGGCTTCAAGGGCGGCGGCTTCGACCCGCGCGGCCAAACCAGCGCAGCACCCGATTTCGATGGCGACGGTACGGTCAGCTATGACGAGCAATACCGGTTCCTGAATTTCCAGCCGGAGACGGTCGACAGCTACGAACTCGGCTGGAAGGCAAGCCTACTCGACAATCGGCTCAATATCGCTTTGGCGGGTTTCATCGGCAAATACGAGGACGTCCAGATTCCCGGTTCCATCGGTTTCGACAGCAATGGCGACGGGGTCAACGACAGCTTCATCGGTGTCACGACGAATGCCGCCAGTGCCGACATCAACGGCATCGAGTTCGAAGGCAATGCGCTGGTCGGACGCGACTTCGCAGGTCCGGGAAGTCGGCTGACTTTCAATTGGTCGCTGGGCTATCTCGATGCCGGCTTCAATGAATATGTCGACTCATTCGGCGATGATGTCGCCGACGAGCGCGTCATCCAGAACACGCCCGAATTCACCGTCCACACCGGGTTCGACATAGGCGTTCCCGTTGCAGGCGGCATGCTAGACTTTCTGGGATCGATCACGATGCGCTCGGACACGAGCCAGTTCGAACTCCCCGGACCGCTCGACCAGACCGCTTACGAGCTCGTCGACCTCGGCCTTGTCTACACTGCCGACAGCGAGCGTTTCGCCATCGGCGTCCACGCGAAGAACGTGTTCGACCAGCGCTATATCGTCTCGGGCTACGACTTCGTGACCGGCACGGTGCTTGGCCTTGAAGGGAATCTCACTGCCTTCTACGGCGACCCGCGCCGCGTCTTCGTGACGGGCGAATTCAGGTTCTGACGGCTCGACACCGGGAAAAGCCAAGGGGCGGCGGCCGGGCAACCGGCTTGCCGCCCTTTCCTTATCCGGCGGCAATCGCCGGGCGGGCGAGCGCCAAGGGATCCTCGACCGGAATATCGTATTTGCGAACATAGCCACCCAGCCGTTCGTAGACCTCCTCCGCGCTCAGGCCGAATTCTTCGAGCGAATAGGAGTGCGGCCGGCTCTTCAGCGCCGCGGACCGCGCGAGGAATTCTTCCATGCCGCCGACGGCCGGATCCATGTCCAGCCCGAGGAAGGCGTAAATCTTTTCCATCGTGCCGCGCCAGTCGCGGTCCATGGCATCGAACTGGACGTCGATCATGCGCTCGCGCGGGATATCGTCGCGCGCGCTTCGCATCCGCTCTATCATCAGCTCGGTCTTGCGCAGCCATTCGCGGCCATGCCTTTCGACCTCGATATCGTCGGCATAGATGATGGTCTGGTTCCACGCGAGCGAGGCGGTGCTGCCGACCACCGATTTGGGATCGCGATGCGTGAAGATGAGCTTCGCATCTGGGAACACTTCCAGCAGGGCAGGCAGGTCGAGCATGTGCTGAGGGGTCTTCAAGATCCACGGGCGCAGCGAGCTTTCCTGCTGCGACCAGCCGATCAGCCGCATGAGGTCGGCCATGTGCCGATAGGCAGGCGCGGCGCTGTGCTCCTCGCACCAGCGCGCATAGCTGGGCACGCGCCACTGCGCTTCGAACTTCATCCCGTAAAAGCTCGCCGCGATCAGGCCGAGCTCCTCTTCGGGTTCGTAGGGTCCGGTGGGGTGGATCGAGAGCGTGCGCGGATTTGCCAAGCGCGCGACCTTGAGGATCCGCTCGGCAAGGACGGGGCGGAAATCCTCCTTCTCGCCTGCCATGACCTCCTCGAAGCCCGGGCGGGGGACCGGACTGATGGTCTCGAAACTGCGCAGATGCGCGAAGCGGCGATCGGCGGACAGCAGTCGGTGGAGGCGCGTGGTTCCCGAACGCATCGGGCCGACGATCACGACCGGGTTCCTGATCGGCCGCGCCAGGATCTCGGGGTGCCGCTTGAACCACATCTGCGCATAGAGCCGGTCGCGCAGCAGATGGTGGACCTGCTTCATCGCCGAGAAATCGCCCGCCGCATTCAACCGCGCCTCGACCCGCGCCGAATCGAGCAGCAGGTCGAGCGGCCGGGTGAACCACTCGTCGCCATAATCGTCGAGCCCGTATTCGCGGGCCACCTCTTCCATCAGTGCGGCGCGGTCCCAGCGGGCAGGGTCGACCATGCCGAACCGGCGCCCGGCCCTTATCCCCGCATCGACGATATCGATGAACCTGCTGCGGCGGGGCGGTACAAGTGGCTGGCTTGGCAAGTGTCTCGGCCTCGTATGGCTGGGCGGCGGTCGGGACGAACGCCATAGTCAGACCAACCGCCTGCCAGCCAATAGGTGCCAAAGCTTTTCCCCACTGGAAAAGAGTGCGCGCAATCGGCATAGCGCCAGCCCATGCACGATATCGCCTATATCCGAGCCAATCCCGAAGCTTTCGACGCCGCCATGCAGAAGCGCGGCGGCGAGCCCGTATCCGACCGGATCGTCGCGCTCGACGCGAAGAAGCGCGAGGCGCAGACCCGCGTGCAGGAAGCGCAGAACCGCCGCAACGAAGCGTCCAAGGCGATCGGCCAGGCGATGGGCCAGGGCGACAAGGACAAGGCCGAGGCGCTCAAGGCCGAAGTGGCCGAAATCAAGGCGAGCATGCCCGAATGGGAAGCGGCCGAGCAGAAGGCGGGCGCCGAGCTCTCCGATCTCCTCGCGCGCCTGCCGAACACCCCGGCGGACGATGTGCCCGCGGGCGCGGACGAGAACGACAATGTCGAAGTGGCGACATGGGGCGAGAAGCGCGAGTTCGCTTTCGAGCCGAAGGAACATGCCGATATCGGCCCCGCGCTCGGCATGGATTTCGAAACCGGTGCGGCGCTGTCGGGTGCACGCTTCACCTTCCTGCGCGGCGACATGGCCCGCCTCCACCGCGCGCTTGCCCAGTTTATGCTCGACCGGCAGACGCGCGATAACGGCTACACCGAATGCAATCCCCCGGTGCTGGTGAACGATGCGGCTATGTACGGCACCGACAAGCTGCCGAAATTTGCCGAGGACAGCTTCCAGACCACCGATGGCCGCTGGCTCGTCCCGACTTCCGAAGTCCCGCTCACGGCTTCGGTCGCGGGCCAGATCATTCCGGAACCCGTCGAGCCCATCCGCCTGACCGCGCACACGCTCTGCTTCCGCAGCGAAGCGGGCTCTGCGGGCAAGGACACGCGCGGCTTCATCCGCCAGCACCAGTTCGAGAAGGTCGAACTTGTCAGCATCTGCCGCCCCGAGGACAGCGAGGCCGAGCACGAACGGATGACCGGCTGTGCGGAGGGGATCCTGCAGGCGCTCGGCCTGCCCTATCGCAAGATGCTGCTCTGCGTCGGCGACATGGGGTTCGGCGCGCGCAAGACCTACGACCTCGAGGTCTGGCTGCCCGGCCAGGGTGCCTATCGCGAGATTTCCTCCTGCTCGAACACGGGCGACTTCCAGGCCCGCCGCATGAATGCGCGCTACCGCCCCGAAGGCGAGAAGAAGACGCGCTTCGTCCACACGCTCAACGGTTCGGGGCTCGCCGTGGGCCGCACGCTGGTGGCGGTGATGGAAAACTACCAGAACGAAGACGGGAGCGTCGGCGTGCCCGAATGCCTCGCACCCTATATGGGCGGGATCGCCAGGCTGGAGCCGCAAGCGTGAAAATCCTTCTGACCAATGACGACGGCGTCCACGCCCCCGGCCTCGACGTGCTCGAAGCCATCGCACGGCAGTTTTCCGACGACATCTGGATATGCGCGCCCGACGAAGAGCAATCGGGTATGGGACACGCGCTCACCCTCACCCGTCCCGTGCGCCTTAGGAAACATGGCGAGCGGCGCTTCTCGGTCACCGGCACGCCGACGGATTCGGTCACCATGGGCCTCCGGCAGGTGATCGACGGCGCGCCCGACGTTATCCTTTCCGGCGTCAATCGCGGGGCCAACCTCGGCGACGACATAACCTATTCCGGCACCGTGTCCGCAGCGATCGAGGGCGCGCTGGCCGGCATCCGGTCGATCGCGATGAGCCAGGTCATCGGTCGCGACGATGCGGGCCACGACATGTCCTTCGCTGCCGCGCAGGAATGGGGCGCAAGAGTACTCGCCCCCTTGCTCGACGCACCGCTTCCCGACCGCACGCTGGTCAACGTCAACTTCCCCCCGCGCGCGCCGGATGAGGTGAAAGGTATCCGAGCAGTGGCGCAGGGTTTCCACGACTACTCGCGCGGGACGGTGGTCGAAGGCCGCGATCCGCGCGGTTTCAAATATTACTGGTTCGGCCTCCAGGCGATAGAGCATACGCCCGACCACGGAACGGACCTCGAAGCGATTGCAGACGGTTACGTCTCGGTCACGCCGCTGCAGCTCGATCTTACGCATCACGCATCGCTGACGGCGCTGGGTGAGCGCTTTGGCGGTTGAGAATGCTTGACCCCATCCCTGCCCTCGCCCACTTGGGGTGCGAATGAGGGAGAGAAAGCAACTCGACACGATCGCACCGGGGGCTGGTGGAACGCGGGTCTATCGCGGCCCGCGCTTCCAGCCGCTGAAGCGTGCGACCAAGATACCCGTATGGGGCGATCTCGGCATCAGGCTGGGCCTGGCGCTCTTCCTCATCTTCCTCGTCGTGATGATCCACTGGTGGGATCGCGAAGGCCTGGTGGACAATCTGGACGGAGAGGTCAGCTTCCTCGACGTCATCTATTTCACCATGATTTCCATTACCACTACCGGGTTCGGGGACATCGCGCCGATTTCTGACCGCGCCCGCCTGGTGGAGGCGGTCATCGTGACGCCGGTCCGTTTCGCGGTGCTCTTCATTTTCGTGGGCACGGCCTACAACTTCCTTATCAAACGCAGCTGGGAGAAATTCCGCATGGCCCGCATCCAGGAAAAGCTATCCAACCATATCGTGGTGCTCGGCTACGGAATTTCGGGCTCCGAAGCGGTGGCCGAACTCATCGAACGCGGCACCGATCCCAGTTGCATCGTCGTCATCGATCCGAGCGAGGAGCGGCTTCTCGCCGCCGAAAAGCTCGGCTGCAACGTGATGGCCGCCGACGCCACACGTGACGAGACGCTGAAAGCCGTCCGCATTTCCGAGGCGCAAAACATCCTCATTTCCGCAGGACGAGACGATACGACGATCCTCATCACGCTGACCGTGCGCGCACTGGCACCCAGAGTTCCCATCAGCGTCGTGGTCCGCGCCGACGACAATGAATCGCTCGCCCGGCAGGCCGGCGCGAACAATGTCATCAACCCGGTTCGCTTCACCGGACTGCTGCTC
This sequence comes from uncultured Qipengyuania sp., assembly GCA_964407585.1. Classification (GTDB taxonomy): domain Bacteria; phylum Pseudomonadota; class Alphaproteobacteria; order Sphingomonadales; family Sphingomonadaceae; genus Qipengyuania. Next base: position 18,605 of record CAYOWF010000003.1, on the reverse strand, counting down.
GCGGGCAGCGCAAAGGGCGAGCATATCGCCGACTACCTCGCCGATCTCGCCAGCGTCTCGGGCCGAGTCCAACTCGTCGAACGCGAGGTCACCGACGAGGAATGCGGCTGCGCCATCAGCGAACTGGAAAGCGGCGGTCGCGGCCTGCGTATCTATCGTGGCGGTCGCGCGATCGGTTTCTGGGAAGATGAATGCCAGAACCTCCAGAAGGGCGACATCATCGTCGAAATCGTGGCGACGGAAAATGGGACCGCCAAGGGTGACGGACACGGATCCTGAGCCATCGCCTCAGCTCATGAAAGCGTGCACCGACCCCATCGCGATGTAGAACAGCAACCAATAGCCGCCATCGATCCAGTAAAGCGGCTTCTTGGCATCCTGGAACAGGTAGTTGGTCCATAGGGCCGGCAGGATGAAGCCCAGTGCCACACCGAATGCCGTCAGCACCTTGACCATCGCCGACAGGTCCGTGGCATAGCTGGCGAAAGTGTGCGCCAACGTCCAACTGGCGAGCAGCGCCAGCAGGAAGGTGAAGCCATAGGTCTTGAGCGGATTGATGTTCTTCAGATCGTCCTCGGTCTTGCCGACCGCGATCATCCAGCTCTTGCCCATGATCGGCCCGTACCACAGGCCGCCGACGACGAAGCCCGCCAACGCTGCCAGCACGACCGCCAGCCAGTTCACATCAAGAAGGTCCATTTCACTCTCCCCGCAATGCGCGACCCAAGCGGCCTAGCCTATTCGTGCGAAGGCGTGTAGAGGCGCGCGCAATCCCACGGACATAGACGATGAACACATCCACCACCGCAATCCCCGACCAGAAGAAGGTCGGCATGGTCTCTCTCGGCTGCCCCAAGGCGCTAGTCGATTCGGAACGCATCCTCACCCGGCTGCGCGCCGATGGCTATGCGATGAGCCCGGACTACGCCGGAGCCGACGTCGTCCTCGTCAACACTTGCGGTTTCCTCGACAGCGCGAAGGAAGAAAGCCTGGCCGCGATCGGCGAGGCGATCGCCGAAAACGGCCGGGTGATCGTGACCGGCTGCATGGGCGAGGAAGCCGATGCCATCCGCGCCGCGCATCCGCGCGTGCTCGCGGTTACCGGCGCGCATCAATACGAGGCGGTGGTCGAAGCGGTGCACGAACACGCCCCGCCATCGCAGGGCCCCTATATCGACCTCATCCCGCAGCCCGACGTGAAACTTACGCCGCGCCATTACAGCTATCTCAAGATCTCCGAGGGCTGTAATCACTCCTGCGCCTTCTGCATCATCCCAGACCTGCGCGGAAAACTCGCCAGCCGCCGGATCGACGCCGTTCTGCGCGAAGCGGAAAAGCTGGTCGAGGCCGGCACGAAGGAACTGCTGGTCATCAGCCAGGACACCAGCGCCTATGGCGTGGATACGCGCCATGAAAGCCGCAGCTGGAAAGGCCGCGAGGTGCGCGCGCACATGACCGACCTGGCGCGCGAGCTGGGCCAGCTCGACATCGGCGGCGGCACGCCTCCATGGGTGCGGTTGCACTATGTCTACCCCTACCCGCATGTCGACGCGGTCATCCCCTTGATGGCCGAAGGGCTCCTCACGCCCTATCTCGACATCCCCTTCCAGCATGCCAGCCCGAAGGTGTTGCGCGCCATGAAACGCCCCGCGAACGAGGCCAAGGTACTCGAGCGGCTCAAAGGCTGGCGCGAAATCTGTCCCGACATCGCCATTCGCTCGAGTTTCGTGGTCGGCTTCCCGGGCGAGACCGAAGAGGATTTCCGATATCTGCTCGATTGGCTGGAGGAAGCACAGCTGGACCGGGTCGGCGCATTCCGGTTCGAACCGGTCGAGGGCGCGCAGGCCAATGCCCTGCCAGACCCCGTGCCGGAGGAAGTGAAGGAAGAACGCTATGCGCGCGTCATGGAAGTGACCGAGCGTATCAGCGCGGCGAAGCTGGCTGCCAAGGTCGGCAAGACCATTCCCGTGATTATCGACGAAGTCGGCGAGCCGGACGAGGACGGCGATATCGGAGCGACCGGTCGCAGTCACGCCGATGCACCCGAAATCGACGGTGCGGTTTACCTTCGCGAAATCCCTGCGGGCATCAACGCCGGTGACATCGTTTCGGTTCGGATCGAAGATGCCGATGCGCATGACCTTTTCGGCGTTATCGCATAACCCGTAGCCCCTTGAAAAAGAAGCGTTTACTGTATTCGGAAACGACCTTTCTCAAACTTAAGGGGCTGAAATAAATTGTAAAAATCCGACTTGCCTTACATTCGGGTCCGACCGGACGCGGCAGTTCTTCATCACACTCCCTACCGCGCCCTTAACCAATGCAAGGCGCGGAAATGCATGACTTCGGGAAAAAATGTGAGCCCGTGTCAAAACATTCTTAAGTTTAATCTGAGCATACGGGACACGAATGATCGACGTTCGTGCCCCCACACGCGCTTCGGCGTCTGCCCGCCGGCCTCTCCTCGGCCTAGGCAAGGATGCCGTAACGCGCCTCAGGAACCTGCTCTACGCGGGCCTGCTCGCGCTCGCGCTCATGGTATTCGCATTCCTCCATCCGCTGGACCAGCTCATCTGGACCGTTCAGTCGCGCTTGGTGGACCGCGCGCCATCCGGTGACATCGTTTTCGTGGGTGCCGACCGGGACATGGCCGACCCAAGGCTGCCCGTGCGTCGTACGGAACTGGCTACCGCCCTTGTTAAATTGAACGAGCTGGGCGTGGGCCGCGTCTATGTCGATATCGCTTTCAGCGAGCCTTCCACCTCCGAAGCCGACAAGGAACTGGCCGATGCGCTGGCCTTGCTCGGCCCACGTGCGGTTCTTGTCGATAGGATCGACCGCCGGCTTTCCGGTCAAGGGAGCGAGATTAGTTCGACCGTCCCCGCGGTTGGTGGCGATACACGACGGGTTGTATCGAATAGAAAGAGCAACTGGATGGGTCTGATATGGACCCTCGACTACACCCATACAGTCCAGCAAAAGAGAGTGCCATCCTTTGCCGCTTCGCTAGCTGGCATCGAAGATCTCCGTGCGGGTGAATTCCAGCTCGATTATACCATTCGTTCGGAAGATCTGCCCACGATAGAATTGTCCGAACTCATCGCAAGCAGCAATGTGCGAGGGTTGGCCGGACGCACAATCGTGATCGGCCAAGATGCAGGTCAATCGGAGATTCAACAGCGGGTACCGGGCAACTCTTATGCTCCCGATAGTTTCGTGGCCATATATGGGGCGGAAAGCCTCAAGGCCGGGCGCATCCAGCACATATCCGCGCTACCTGCCCTGGTTATCTTCCTATCGCTTTTCGTTACTCTGCTGCTGCTCGCCTACAATCGGCACCGCCGCTATCTGGCATATGGTGTGATCGCCGGATTCTTCCCCGTTTCGCTCTATCTCGGCAGCCTGTTAGGAGTGCGGCTGGAACTGTCCTATTGCGCGACAACGGTGCTCGCTTATGCCATCATCCGCTCTCGCAGCCGATGGAAGAACCGCATTGCGTTGGTAGATACCGAAACGAACCTGCCGAAATTGAAGGCACTCGAAGAGAACATCTCCAGCGACCTGCATCTGCGCGGCCATCTCGTCGTCGCGAGGATCCACGGCTATGAACACGTACTCAAGACCCTTCCGCGCAACGAGCGCGCGCAATATATCCTCAAGCTGGTCGAACGTCTGCGAGCTGTAGACAGCAGACTCGAGATATATTCCGAAGGCCATCACCTCGCCTGGCATTCGAAGCAGGAAGACAGCGCAGTCTTGGCGGAACACCTCGAAGGCACGCGTGCGATGTTTGCAGCGCCTATCGACGTGGCGGGCTCTTCGGTCGATGTCGGCATCAGTTTCGGCGTAGCCAAACTGGACGGCGACCCGGCAGTGCGGCTTGCAGCCGCAGTGGCAGCGGCCGAGGAAAGTTCGGAAGCCCTGCAGCCGATCAAGATTGCAGAGAGCAACTCCCGCTTCGACGAGCTGTGGGACATTTCGCTGCGCGCGCGCATTGACGAGGCCATGTCTGCGGGCGAGATTTTTTGCGTCTACCAACCGAAGATCGATACGCGGAATGGCAAGATGACCGGCGTCGAGGCGCTTGTGAGGTGGGAAGATCCGGCGCGCGGTTTCATTCCACCGATGCACTTTATCGCCCAATGCGAAAAGGCGGGTCGAATGGAAGCGCTGACGCAATATGTGCTCGAGCATGCCTGCTCTGCGGCGCGCCTGATGCATTTCCGCGGTCGCTCCATCACCATGTCGGTCAACATATCGGCGACCTTGCTGAGCGACATGCGCATCGTGGGAATGGTCCGCAACGTGCTGCAGGCTACCGGTTTCGATGCACGCTTCCTCGTCCTTGAAGTCACCGAGACCTCGCGCATCGGAAATCTCGAAACCGCTGAAATGGTTCTCAATGAATTGAAGGTCCTCGGTGCGCGAATATCGATGGACGATTTCGGTGTCGGCGAAACCAACTTCGAGACATTTTTCGAGCTGCCGTTCGACGAATTGAAGATCGACAGGCTGTTCGTGGCCAACATGGCCAAGAGCGTCAAAGCCAAGTCGATCGTTGCAAGTATCGTAGGAATGGGTCGCGATGCGCGAATCGGGGTCGTTGCAGAAGGCGCGGAAGACACCGAAACGCTGAAAATGTTAACGGAAATCGGCTGTACGCACGTTCAGGGTTACATTCTTGCGCGCCCGATGAGCCTTGATAACCTTATGGAATTCAATGGCTTGGAAGGAAATGGCGCACTGGAAGCATAGTTAACGCTTTACAA
>CAYOWF010000003.1:0-13736 GCA_964407585.1 uncultured Qipengyuania sp. | reverse complement strand
AATTCAATGGCTTGGAAGGAAATGGCGCACTGGAAGCATAGTTAACGCTTTACAAACAAACATGGTTAACAGATAGTTACCTCCTGTCCGTCAACAGGAGGCAATACGATGTTCGATTTTTGGGCTTGGCTTTTCGGTGAATAAATCTAGTTGCTGAAACCAACATACACACAGTCAAAGGGTCCCTTGCGGGGCCCTTTTTCGTATGTGAGACAGACCCGAAAGAGATCATGCGAAAACGGGAAACGGAAGTCCACCTTGCAGCGTTGGGCCAATATGCCCATTTCCATCGACGTTTCCTTTTCCTTTCGCCTGCCCCGGACGACCGACATCCTGCTTCAATTCGAGGCAGCGGCGATCCCGGAGCAGGAGATCCTCTCGACGAATACCGACCTCACCCAATCGCAACATTGCGCCTGGGTCCCCGCGCAAGATGATATCGGCGAGCGGATATGGGTAAGGGCCGAGGGCGAGTTCGACGTTTCCTACCAAGCCGAAGTGGAGATCAGGCGGCAGCTGATCGATCTCGAAAGCCTCCACCGCCTTGCTCCGCACGACATGCCGGGCGATGCGGTCCAGTATCTCTTCGACAGTCGATATTGCGCTGCGGACCGGTTCCAGACCTTCGTCGATGAAGAATTCGGCGGAACCGATGGCGGTGCGCGCATCGCGGCCATATGCGACTGGATCGACCGGAAGTTCACCTATGCCCCCGGCGCATCCGGGCCGCAGACGACGGCGCTCGACACGTTCACCGAAAGACGCGGCATCTGTCGCGACTACGCCCATGTCATGGTCGCACTCGCCCGCGCGAGCACGATTCCCGCGCGATATGTCGCCTGTTATGCTCCGGGCGTCGATCCACCCGATTTCCATGCCGTAGCCGAGGTATTCCTCAATGATCCGGAAACCGAAGGCGGAGGCACGTGGCAGTTGATCGATGCGACCGGCATGGCCGAAGCGGGCGAAACGGTGAAAATCGGCGTAGGTCGCGATGCCGCCGACGTCAGTTTCCTGACCAGTTTCGGCATGAACGAATTCGGCGACAAGCAGGTCGGCGTAAAAGCCACTTGATCGCAGCCAAGAATAGGAATGCGGCACTCTGGCGCTGCAGGGGTCTCGCTGATAACGCCCCATCCATGGGAATAATGATGCCGATGGACGGTACATGCACGAGGTAACATTCGAAGCCGATCGCCTGCTCCTGTTCGGGGCGACGGGCGACCTGTCGCAACGCATGCTGTTGCCTTCGTTGTGCGCGCTGCATGCCGACGGCCTGCTCGATGCCGACCTGCGCATCGTCGCCACGGCCCGATCGGACATGAGCACCAAGGAGTTCCGCCAGTTCGCTCGCGAGGCGCTGGAGAAGTTCCTGCCCAAGAACCGGCGCGGGCCGACGGCCGACTTCCTAAACAAGCTGAGCTACGTCCCGGTCGATGCCCTCACGCCCGAAGGCTACGACGAGCTTGCAAAGGAAGTGGGCGAATACAAGGGCCTGGCAATTTTCCTTTCGACTGCGCCCAGCCTGTTCGAACCGACCATTTCCGGCCTCGAGCGTGCCGGGCTCACCAAGGGCAATGCCCGCATCGCGCTCGAAAAGCCGCTCGGTACCGATCTCGATAGCAGCTGCGAAATCAACGATGCCGTGGCCAAGGCTTTCAGCGAAGAGCGCATTTTCCGGATCGACCATTATCTCGGCAAGGAGACGGTGCAGAACCTGCTGGCGCTGCGCTTCGCCAATATCCTGCTCGAGCCGGTGTGGAATTCGAACTATGTCGACCACGTGCAGATCACCGTGGCCGAAACGGTCGGGCTGGAATCGCGGGTCGCCTATTACGACGATAGCGGCGCCTTGCGCGACATGGTGCAGAACCACATGCTTCAGTTGCTGTCGCTGGTCGCAATGGAGCCGCCGACCAGCTTCGATGCGACCGCCGTGCGCGACGAGAAGGTCAAGGTCCTGCGCGCGCTTCGCCCGATCGATGAAAGCGAAGTCGTTACCGGCCAGTATCGCGCCGGCGCGGTCGATGGCCAGAGCGTCCCCGGCTATGACGAGGAACTGGGCAAGCAGAGCGATACGGAGACCTATGTCGCGCTGAAGGCCCATGTCGACAATTGGCGCTGGCGCGGCGTTCCCTTCTACCTCCGCCATGGCAAGCGCATGCCGCGCCGCGTGACCGAAATCATGGTCCAGTTCAAATGCATCCCGCATTCGATCTTCGAAGGTCGCGGCGCGCGGACCGAACCCAATCGCCTGGTGATCGAGATCCAGCCCGAAGAGAACATCCAGCTGTCGATGATGGCCAAGGTCCCGGGCCTCGGCAACGACGGCTTGCGCCTGCGGCCCGTGCCGCTCGATATCGCCATGCCCGATGCCTTTTCGGACGTGGTCCGCCGCATCGCCTACGAACGCCTTCTGCTCGACCTCGTGCATGGCGACCAGACCCTGTTCGTACGGCGCGACGAAGTGGAGGCGCAGTGGGAATTCGTCGACCACATCCGTGCGCTGTGGGCGGAGAACGAAACCCATCCGAAGTCTTATGCCGCAGGCACCTGGGGGCCGAGCGCGGCCGTGGCTCTGGCCGAACGCGACGGGGTGACCTGGCACGATGACTAAAGCTTTGAACGATACGATCGACCGCGTCACGAAGCGGGTCATCGAGAACTCGAAACCCGGCCGAACCGCCTATCTCGATCTCATGGACCGAGAGGGCGACCGACAGGTCAATCGCGGCACCATGTCCTGTTCGAACCTCGCCCACGCCTACGCCGGTGCCGAGGAAGACCAGCAGGCGATCATGGCTGCGCGCGGTCCGAACCTGGGGATCGTAACCGCCTATAACGACATGCTTTCGGCGCATCAGCCCTATTACCGTTATCCCGAACGGATGAAGATCTGGGCGCGCGAAGTGGGGGCGACGGTCCAGGTGGCAGGCGGCACGCCGGCCATGTGCGATGGCGTGACGCAGGGCGAAGACGGGATGGAGCTTTCGCTCTTCAGCCGCGACACGATCGCGCTCTCGACCGTGGTCGCCCTGAGCCATGCCATGTACGATGGCGTCGCACTGCTCGGCATTTGCGACAAGATCGTGCCCGGCCTGTTGATGGGCGCGCTGCGCTTCGGCCACCTGCCCGCAATCTTCGTGCCTTCCGGCCCGATGGGCACCGGCATTTCGAACAAGGAAAAGCAGCGCACGAGGCAACTCTATGCCGAAGGCAAGGTCGGGCGCGAGGAACTGCTCGCAAGCGAGATGGGCAGCTACCATTCGCCCGGCACCTGCACCTTCTACGGCACGGCCAATTCGAACCAGATGATGATGGAGATGATGGGTCTCCACGTCCCCGGTGCGGCCTTCGTCGCTCCGGGCGCCAAGCTGCGCCAGGAAATGAGCCGCGCGGCGACGCACCGCCTCGCCGCCATCGGCAAGAGCGGGGACGATTTCCGCCCCCTCGCCCGCGTGATCGACGAGAAGGCGATAATCAACGCGGCGATCGGCCTGCTTGCCACCGGCGGTTCGACCAACCACGCCATCCACATTCCGGCCATGGCGCGTGCAGCGGGTATCAGGTTCGACTGGACCGACCTTGCCGAGCTCTCGAGCGTCGTGCCGCTTGTCGCGCGGGTCTATCCCAACGGTTCGGGCGACGTGAACCATTTCCACGACGCGGGCGGCATGGGCTATGTCATCGGCACCCTGCTCGACGAAGGGCTGGCGCATGGCGACATCCTGACCGTCTGGGACGGCGGGTTCGAGGCCTATAGCCGCGAGCCGGGTATGGACGGCGATGCGCTGACCTGGCGCGACCCGGGTCCGAGCGGCGATACGGAAATGTTGCGTCCGGCATCCAGCCCCTTCCAGGCGGATGGCGGCATGCGACTGGTCGAAGGCAATCTCGGACGTGCGTGCTTCAAGTCTTCCGCGGTCGAGCGCGAGCGGTGGACCATCGAAGCGCCCTGCCGGGTTTTCGAGGACCAGCCGAGCGTCAACGAAGCCTTCAAGAAGGGCGAACTCGACCGCGATGTGGTGGTCGTCGTGCGCTACCAGGGGCCGCGCGCCAACGGCATGCCCGAACTGCACAAGCTCACCCCCGCCCTCGGCGTCCTGCAGGACCGCGGCTACCGCGTGGCGCTGGTCACCGACGGGCGCATGTCGGGCGCGAGCGGCAAGGTCCCCGCCGCGATCCACTGTACGCCCGAGGCACTCGGCGGCGGCCCGCTGTCGAAGCTGAGAGACGGCGATGTGGTGAAGGTCTGCGCCGAAACCGGTACGCTATCGACTACGGCCGACCTTGCATCCCGCGAACCCGCAGCCGAGCCGAAAAGCGACGGCGGCATGGGACGCGAATACTTCGCCATGTTCCGGGCCGCCGCAGATGGCGCGGAACAGGGCGCTTCATCCATGCTGGCAATGGCAGGTATCTGACGCAATGGACCTCGTAACCGTCGACATTGGTGGCACTCATGCACGGTTCGCGATCGCGACTATCCACGACGACGGGTCGATCGCGCTGGGCGAGCCCGAGACCATCCACACCGAGGATCACGCGAGCTTCCAGACCGCGTGGGAGGATTTCCGCGCGCGCAAGGGCGGCAATCTTCCTCCGCGTGTGGCCATGGCGATCGCGGGGCCGGTAGGCGGCGAAGTCATTCGCTTCACCAACAACCCCTGGATCATCCGCCCGGCCCTGGTGAAGGAAAAGCTGGACGTCGAAAGCTATTGCATCGTCAACGATTTCGAAGCCGTGGCCCATGCCGTGGCGCGCGTGGACGAAGATCAGTTCGTGCATCTGACCGGGCCCGACAAGCCGCTTGCGCCGACCGGCCGGCTGAGCGTGCTCGGCCCGGGCACCGGGCTCGGCGTAGCGCATCTTTATCGCGAACCCGATGGCACCTACCGTGTGTCGGCGACCGAAGGCGGTCACATCGATTTCGCTCCGCTCGACACGATAGAGGACGCGATCCTCGCCCGGTTGCGCAAGCGTCACAACCGCGTTTCGATCGAACGCGTGGTGTCCGGCCCCGCAATCTCCGACATCTACCAGACCCTCGCCGCCATGGAGGGCAAGCCCGTCGCCGAAGAAGACGACATTGCCATCTGGACGCGCGGACAGGATGGCAGCGACAGTCTCGCCGCCGCCGCAGTTGATCGTTTCTGCATGTCGCTGGGCAGCGTAGCGGGCGACATCGCGCTGGCGCAGGGCGGATTCGGCGGCGTGGTGATTGCCGGCGGTCTTGGCTACCGCATCCGCGATACGCTGGTGAAATCGGGCTTCGCAGAACGCTTCAAGGCCAAGGGCCGGTTCCAGGAACTGATGGCCGGCATACCCGTGAAACTCATCATCCATCCGCAGCCGGGCCTGTTCGGCGCCGCCGCAGCCTATGCGAGGGAATACGCATGACCCAGATCGCCGACATCATGCAAACCGCACCGGTCATCCCGGTTATCGTGGTGGACGAGGTGGAACACGCCGTCCCCCTCGCCCGCGCCCTTGTGGCAGGCGGGTTGCGCGTGCTCGAAGTCACCCTGCGTACACCTGCCGCGCTCGACGCCATCCGTGCCATGAAGCAGGTAGAAGGTGCCATCGTCGGCGCGGGCACCGTGACCAACCAGCAGGAACTCGCCGACGCGATCGGGGCGGGGAGCGAATTCATCGTCTCGCCCGGTCTTACCGAGAGCCTGGGCAAGGCCGCCATTCGCGAAGGCATTCCCTTCCTGCCCGGCATCGCCAATGCCGGCGATATCATGCGCGGGCTCGACCTGGGCCTGACGCATTTCAAGTTCTTCCCTGCCATGGCGGCCGGCGGCCTGCCCGCGCTAAAGGCGTTGGCGGCGCCCTTCGGCCAGTGTCGCTTCTGCCCCACCGGCGGGATCACCCTGGAGAATGCACCCGACTGGCTGGGCTTCGATCCCGTCCTGTGCGTCGGCGGAAGCTGGGTCGCGCCGCGCGGCGCGGTGGACGAGGCGGAAGTAGAGAAGGTTGCCCGCGAAGCGGCGGCGCTCGGCGGCTAGCCCGCCCTGCGCGGGTTCTCGGGCGCGAATGTCCAGATCTTTTCGCCCGCCTGCTCGCCCGGCGTAGCGTGGATACCGCCGATATTGATCGGCTGCCCGTCGATCAGGCTTTCGGCCATGCTCACGGCATCCGAACGGGAAATCGTCCTGCCGAGCTCAGCGTAAATCATCACGATGACCTCTCCCCATAGCGGGGGACGGTGAACACCGGATTGCGCAAACGGACGGTAGGTGGCCCTCTCGCCATCAACCTCGCCGAAGAGCTGGAGATCTTCTGCAACCAAGCCCAGCACGCTCTCTTCCATAGCGGCAAGTACCTGGGCGGATCGGGCCACACCCGCGGGATCGATCCAGTCCGCCCCGGCAAGCGCCTTGCGCATGCGAACCCGGTCGAAATGCCGGTCTTCGTTCGATGGATCCTGCACCGCCTCGAAGTCGCTCTTGTCGACGATACCTCCAAGCAAACCGCGATCCCAACCGAGGAGTGGCCGCAGGAGCTTGATATCGCTGCCGGGCACGAGACCCGCCGGACGGACGCCCGCGAGCCCGGACAGCCCGCTGCCACGGTTCAATCGCATCAGCAGCGTTTCGACCTGATCGTCTCGATGGTGGGCGGTGCAAAGTGCATCAACGCCCTGCCTTTCGGCCCAATCCGCCAGTGCCGCATAGCGAGCGGAACGCGCTTCGCTCTGCAAATTGCCCCTTGCCACTTCTACCGCGAGAGTTTCGTGAGCCACGCCCAATACCGCGCAAATCCTGGCGGCATGCTCCGCCTCCGCCGTACTTTCCGATCGCAAGCCATGATCGACCGTCGCGGCCTCCACCCTGCCTCGCAAGGCATTATGTGCAAGCAGGAGGAGGGCCAGGCTGTCGGGCCCACCCGACAAGGCAATGCCCAGCTTCGCGTCGGACTCGCCTACTTCGGGCCAAAGGGATGCAAGGTCCGCCCGGAACCGCTTGGTCAGTTCCGGGTCGACATCCATCTCAGTTGCACTTCACCTTGCTGCGGGCTGTGGCGTACTGGCCCGACAGGCGACCGGTTGCGAGGGCCGGATAGGTTTCGCCGAACTCGCTCAACGCAATACACGCGCGCTCGGTGTCTTTCAGCGCAATCATCGATTCTGCGAGGAACAGCAGGCTGTCGCCGGCGCGCGCGCCATTCTTGTCGGCCTGGTAGTTGCGCAGGAACCAGGGTGCGGCCTCGGTCGGCTTGCCATCGTCGAGATAGGCGCGGCCCAGCAGGTTGCGACCGAAACTGGCGCGCGAATGGTTGGGGTACTCTTCGACGAACAACGTCAGCTGCTGCTGCGCTTCGGGATAGAAGCCTGCATCCCAAAGGCGGAAACCATAGGAATATTCGTCATCGCCGGCATCGTCGGTCTGCGGCTTGGCAATGGCCTGGACCGCAGCCACGCGGGCCGGATCCGGCTTCGCAACGGGTTCGGGCTTGGCCACTTCGGGCTTCGGCGGCGGGGCATTGGCCGCTTCCAGCTTTTCGACCCGTTCTTCGAGCAGGCGCATGGCATTGCTGCCGACTTCATACTGCGCAGTCAGCCGCTGCAGCTGCGTTTCCAGCGCATCGAGCCGGGCGAGGATATCGGTCACGGCGGTCGTCGACGGTGCAGTCGATGTCGTCGGCGTGGCCGTCTGCGTCGGGGCGGTTATCTGCGGTTCGAAATATCTCCCGTCGCCACCCGGGAAGACCTTGCGCTGCAGCGCGCGGACTTCGGCTTCGAGCTTGCGGATACGGGCTTCGTCGCTGTCCTGCGCGGCGACGGGCATGGAGGTGACGAGAAGGGCCATGGCGATGGTGCCAAGACCGAGGGCGCGTGCACTGCGTGCGAACATGGGTAAAACTGGCTCCCTGCTGGAGAAATCGTTCAGGCGAGAATTGCCCTAGCCCCGCGAAGCTGTCGAGGGCATGAAGGCGGATATCCGCCGCTGGCTGGATGGATGCGTCAGGTCGCAGACTGCGTAGGCGCGGCGTCCGGCGCGGGTTCCGAACCCGCTTCGGGCGTATCGTCGCGCGCCAACAGCGCTTCGGCAGTCACGGCCACATCGCGCACCACCGTGTCTTCTTCGGTCAGCTTGGGCACTTCGCGCCCACCGATGGTAATGGCCAGCGCATAGGGCCGTCCGGTCCATATCTGCGGCCCATCGGCATCTTCGGGAACGGTGAAGCTGTCGCCGGTATTCATTTGCGCTTCGTAAAGGCGGGTGCCGCTGGCATCGTAGAACTTCACCCAGGTCCCATCCATCTCGCTGGTGAAAACTACCGGGCCACCGGTCGGCTGCCGGACGGGCGTCGCAACCTGCTGCGGTGCGGCCTCCTCGACCTGCTGCTCTTCGGGGTCTTCCAGCGGAGCGGGTCCGATGCCGGGTGCGAAGTAGCTGGAATAGAAGGCGTAGATTCCGCCCAGCAGAAGTATTGCGGCCAGCACGGCAAACCATGCAAGCCCGCGGCCAGGTACGCGAGCCGGGTCGCCCGGTTCGAAATTTGCGGGGCGCTCGACCGTACGCGGATCGTCCTCCGCCAGTTCGGCGCGGACCATGTCGAGCACTTCCTTCTCGTCCAGTCCGAGCGTGCGGGCATAGGTGCGCGTGAAGCCGATCGCGTAGGTGCGCGAAGGAAGCGAGGAAAAATTACCCGCCTCGATGGCCTCCAGCTGGCCCTTGTTGATGCGCGTTTCCGCGGCGATCTGCTCGATCTCGAGACCCTTGGCCTCGCGCGCTTCACGCAGGCGATCGCCCGCGCGCTGTACAGGCGTGGTGTCCTGTTCGACGTTGTCGTCTTCTTCTTCCATGCGAATCCCGAATTCCTGAACCCCTGCGGGTGTTCCCGCTCCCGTGCGCTGCGTAGAGAAAGCGCCGCCGCCGCGATGTCAACTGCCACGGTCCCGGCACCGAGGCGCGAAACCGATGAAATGCACGGGATCAGCGACGAAATTCAGTCTAGATCGATCTCGTTCTTCGCCGCCCAATCGGTAAGCGCCGCGCGCATGTCCGGCGGCGGGCTGAGCATCCAGCGATCCATCTGCGCGGTCAGGTCGGGCAGGTAGACCTTGCGTACCAGTTCCTTGATCGGACCGACTGCGGCGGGCGTGATCGAAAAGCGCGTGTAACCGAGACCCATGAGGGCAAGCGCTTCGAGCCTGCGCCCGCCCATCTCGCCGCAAACGCCGATCCGCACATTGCTCCCCACCATCTGTTTCGCGATGCGCCCGAGGAATCGCAGGATGGCAGGGCTCACCCAATCGTAACGCTCGGCAAGCTTGGGATTGGCACGATCGGCGGCGAACAGGAACTGGGTGAGATCGTTGGTGCCGATCGAGATGAAGGAGAGCCTGGGCAGGAGAAGGTCGAGCACCTCGGCTAGCGATGGCACTTCGAGCATGCAGCCATATTCGATGCTTTCGGGCAGCAGCTTGCGCCGCTCGCGCATGAAACTCGCCTGCTCTTCGAAGATCGCCTTTGCGGCATCGAACTCCCACGGTTCGGAGACCATCGGGAACATCACCGAAAGCTGGCGGCCCGTCGCCGCTTCCAGCAGCGCCCTCGCCTGCGCTTTCAACAGTCCTTCGCGTTCGAGAGACAGGCGCAGCGCGCGCCATCCCATCGCCGGATTCTCGTCCTTCTCGGCCGTGTCGTTGTCGAGATAAGGGACAGCCTTGTCGCCGCCGATATCGACGGTCCGGAAGACCACCGGCTTGCCGTCCGCCGCGTCGAGCACGTCGCGATAGAGGCGCATCTGCCGCTCGCGCGCGGGGAGGGTCGAAGAGACGAGGAACTGGAACTCGGTGCGAAACAGCCCGATGCCGTCCGCCCCGGTCAATTGCAGCGCGCTCACATCGTCGCGCAGGCCCGCATTCATCATCACCGTGATGCGCGTGCCGTCTCGCGTGAACGGTTCGACATCGCGCAGTTCGGCGTAGGCGGCGGCGCGTTCCCTGCTCTTCTCGAACCGGGTTTCGAAGGATTCGAGCAACGGTTGCGACGGGCGCAGCGTGACCGTGCCCGCATCGGCATCGACCAGCACCTCGTCGCCTTCCGAAACACGGGATCGGACCCGGGCCACGCGACCGAGGACGGGAATACCCATCGCCCGCGCGACGATGACGACATGCGCCGTAAGCGATCCTTCCTCCAGCACCACGCCCTTGAGGCGGCGGCGGTCGTATTCGAGCAGCTCCGCCGGACCGAGATTGCGCGCGAACAGGATCGAATCCCTGCGCAGGCCCTGGCTCGCCGCAGTCCCAAGCTGGCCGGAGACGATGCGCAGCAGGCGGTTCGACAGGTCTTCGAGGTCGTGCATGCGATCGGCAAGCAGCGGATCGTCGATCTCGCGCATGCGCATACGGGTGCGTTGCTGGACCCGTTCGATCGCCGCTTCCGCCGTCAGGCCGCTGTCGATCGCCTCGTTGATGCGGCGGCTCCAGCCTTCGTCATAGGCGAACATCTTGTAGGTCTCGAGCACCTCGACATGTTCGCCGCCCTTGCCGAATTCGGGTTCGCGACCCATCGCATCGATCTGGTCCCGCATCTTGTCGAAGGCGCGATAGACGCGCTGGCGTTCGGCCTCGATATCCTCGGCCACGACCTGGTCGATCTCGACCCGCGGCTGGTGGAATACCGCCTGCCCCGCAGCGAGGCCCTTTACGAGAGTCAGCCCTTCGATCACCTCGCATTCGGTAGAGATGTCGTCGAGGTCGATCGCCTCCTCGTCGTCCACCAGTTCCTTGTGCGCGATCAGTTCCGAGAGGACCATGGCAGTGGTCTGCAAGGCCTCTATCTCGACTTCCTCGTACCGCCGCGGCTCGACATGCTGGACGCACAGCACACCCACCGCACGTTCGCGGTAGACGATCGGCACACCGGCAAAGGAATGGAACTTTTCCTCTCCCGTTTCAGGGCGATAGAGGAAGTCGGGATGCGCCTTGGCCTCGGCGAGGTTCAGCGTTTCGATGTTCTTCGCGATCGTCCCGGTCAGTCCTTCGCCAACCCCCATACGGGTGACGTGAACGGCTTCCGGATTGAGGCCATGGGTCGCGTAAAGCTCGAGTTCGCCATCGCGCAGGAGGTAGATCGAGCACACTTCGCTCGTCAGGCTGTCGGCGATGATATCGACGACCCTGTCGAGCTTGTGCTGGGCATGGTGACGTCCGGCCATGACCTCGTGCAAGCGCGTGAGGATCTGGCGGGCGGATGCGGCTGCTGACATGGCGGTCAGCTATAGCAAAAAAGCGGGAGAGCGAAAGCGGGGCACCGGAAGGGAATTCCTTCCAGCCCCGCAAATCGTTTTGCCGTTCAGGCGGTGGCGATTTCTTCCTTGATCTTCAGCTTCTGCCTCTTGAGCTGCTGGATCATCGCGATGTCGGGCGAAGGCCTTGCCTGTTCGTCGTGCAATCGGGCTTCGAGCCCGGCATGTTTGGCCTTGAGTGCGGCGACATGGGATGACTGCATAGGTTGGCTCCTTCTAGAGTGGGCGACCCCGTTCAGAAGCGACTCGTGCATCGCGGCACGCGCCGCATGGACACATCAAACCATAGCTTGGCGAATTTACAAACCCCCGTAGAAAGGTCATGCGACGAAGCGAGATTCGTGAGGGACATCGTGAACGAGCAGGAACTGCGCAAACGACTGGAATCGCTGAAAAGCGAGCATCGCGACCTCGACGTTGCCATTGCCGCACTCGGCGAAGCGGGCGACGGCGGGTTCGTGGACCAGCTCCAGATCGCACGACTCAAGAAGCGCAAGCTGCAGTTGAAAGACCGAATCGCGGCGATCGAGGACAACCTCATCCCCGACATCATCGCCTGAAATCCAGCCATCGCACGGGGCGATTCGTTTCATCGCGGGACAGGATCGTACAATCCCTTGGGTGTTTCGGACCGTTTGGCTTAGTATTCCGTTCACCATGGATATGGACCGCAGGATTCACGAACAGGTCATCGAGGACCTCTATGTAGAAGCGCTCGCGCTGGCCGATGAAGCGCGCGCGGTGTTCGACCTGCGCGACGACGCGAGCCAGGGCGACAAGCCCGACGAGGCCCGCATCGCCATGTCGGTCGAGGGTCTGCGCACGACCACGCGGGTGATGCATGTCCTCGCATGGCTGCTGAACCAGCGCGCCTATCAGGCTGGCGAACTGAGCAAGCTGCAATTGATGCGCCATGGCACGCTCGGCGAAGAACGGCCTTCGGACCCGGCCAATATGGAATTGCTGGAGCTCGTCACCCGCAGCCTGATCCGCGATACCGAGCGACTGCATGCGCGGGTCAAGCGGCTCGACGACGAACAGCGCCAGCTCGAAGGCGAAGCAAGCGATCCGGTCCGGCACATGCATGGGCGCATCGCCCAGGCGTTCAACGCCGGCTAGGCCACCGAAAGCGCGCGGGCATATCGCGCGAGGCGGTCTTCCCTCATATCTTGGGACATGTCCGGCGTGAAGCTGCGCGCCGCGCCGCGCATCGCCTTGGCGGCCTCATCCAGCGTCGCATACAGGCCGGCGCCGACGCTGGCGCAAATGGCTGCCCCCAGCGCGGTGGTCTCGACAAAGTCCGGGCGTTCCACCGTCAGGTCGAGAATATCGGCAAGGTCCTGCGCCATCCAGTCGTTGGCGCTCATCCCTCCATCGATGCGCAGGCCGGTCCAGGGCGCACCGTCGGCGGCGAATGCCGAAGCGAGATCGTGCGTCTGGTGCGCCATCGCTTCCAATGCGGCGCGCGCAATCTGCGCCCGTCCGCTGGCGAAGCTGAGACCGGAAATGACACAGCGCGCATCGGGCCGCCAATGCGGTGCGCCGAGACCGGCCAGCGCGGGGACGATGACCACTTCGCCACTATCCTCGATCGAGCGGGCCAGCTCTTCCGTCTCCGCCGCGCTACCGATAAGGCCGAGCTGGTCGCGCAAATATTGCACAAGGCTCCCGGCTACGAAGCATGCGCCCTCGATGGCATAGGTCCGTTCGCCGCCCGACTGGTGGAGCACCGTGCCCAGCAATCGGTTTTGCGAGCGCGGGATGTCGCGCCCCTTGTTCGTCAGGACGAAGGCTCCGGTGCCGTAAGTCGCCTTGGTATCGCCGAACGAAAGGCAACCCTGCCCGATCGTCGCCGACTGCTGATCTCCGACCAATCCACAGATGGGGATTTCCCGACCGAGCCATCGCTCGGAGCAAGTCGCCAGCTGGCCATGCGTGTCCACCACTTTCGGCAGTGCGCCCTTCGGCACTCCGAACAGGGCGCACAGGCTCTCGTCGAATTGCTCCCCATCCAGCGCAAGGAGCAATGTACGGCTGGCATTGCTGGCATCGGTGACATGGGCGCCGTCCGACAGCTTGTAGACCAGCCAGCTCTCGACCGTACCGAAGGCAAGATCGCCTGTCTTCGCCGCCGCGGCCACCGCTTCGTCATTGGCGAGTAGCCAGTGCATTTTGGTGCCGGAGAAATAGGGATCGAGCAGCAGGCCGGTACGTTTCTGCACCTCCGCCTCATGCCCCGCCTCCTTCAACTGCGCGCAGAATTTCGCCGTCCGCCGGTCCTGCCACACGATCGCACGGGCCAGCGGTTCTCCCGTCCTGCGGTGCCAGGCCACCACGGTTTCGCGCTGGTTGGTGATCCCGATGGCGGCGATGTCGGCAGCGCCATCGCCTACCGCTTCGCGCATGCAGGAAAGCGTCTTCTCCCAGATCTCGGCCGCGTCGTGCTCGACCCAGCCGGGCTTGGGATA
>CAYOWF010000002.1:0-35801 GCA_964407585.1 uncultured Qipengyuania sp. | reverse complement strand
AGCCGTTGCACTGCAGCACCACGCCGACGATGTTCTTGCCGATATCGTGGACGTCACCCTTTACCGTGGCCATCACGATTACGCCCTTGGCCTTGGCGCCCTCTTCCTTCTCCGCCTCGATGAAGGGGATGAGGTGAGCGACCGCCTTCTTCATCACGCGGGCGGATTTGACCACCTGCGGCAGGAACATCTTGCCGCTGCCGAACAGGTCGCCGACGACGTTCATGCCGTCCATCAGCGGGCCTTCGATCACCTCGATCGGGCGACCGCCGGATGCCGAGACCAGTTCGCGGGCTTCCTCGGTATCGTCGACCACATGCGCGTCGATCCCCTTGACCAGCGCATGCTCGAGCCGCCGGTGGACGGGCCATCCGCGCCATTCCTCGGCCGCCTTTTCTTCGGCGGCGGACTTGCCGCGATAGCTTTCGGCAAGCTCGATCAAACGCTCGGTCGCATCGGGACGCCGCATGAGGATCACATCCTCGCAGGCTTCGCGCAATGCGGGATCGATCTGGTCGTAGACGTCGAGCTGGCCCGCATTGACGATCGCCATGTCGAGACCCGCCGGGATGGCGTGGAACAGGAACACCGAATGCATCGCGCGGCGCACCGTCTCGTTGCCGCGGAAGCTGAAGCTGAGGTTGGACAGGCCGCCGGAGGTCTTGGCATGCGGGCAGCGCTGCTTGATCTCCGCCACCGCTTCGATGAAATCGAGACCGTAGCGGTCGTGCTCCTCGATCCCGGTCGCCACTGCGAAAATATTGGGATCGAAGATGATGTCTTCGGGCGGGAAACCGATGCCGGTCAAAAGGTCGTAGGCGCGCGAACAGATCTCGACCTTGCGTTCCTTTGTGTCGGCCTGTCCGGTCTCGTCGAAGGCCATGACGACCACGGCGGCGCCGTAGTTCATGCATTTGCGCGCATGCTCGAGGAAGGCCTCTTCGCCCTCCTTCATGCTGATCGAATTGACGATGGGCTTGCCCGAAACGCACTTCAGGCCAGCTTCGATGACGTCCCACTTGGAACTGTCGATCATCACCGGGACCCGCGCGATATCGGGTTCGGCGGCGATCAGCTTGAGGAAGGTGGTCATCGCCTTCTCGGCGTCGAGCAGCCCCTCGTCCATATTGACGTCGATGATTTGCGCGCCGTTTTCCACCTGGTCGCGCGCGACCTCGACGGCGGTCTCGTAATCGTCTGCAAGGATGAGCTTCTTGAACCGGGCCGAGCCGGTAACATTGGTTCGTTCGCCGATATTGACGAAGCGGGCGGTACTGAGGTCGGACATAAATCAGGCAGCGATCGTAAAGGGTTCTAGGCCGGCGAGACGCATGTCGGGCGTGGCTGTGGGGAGCTTGCGCGGGGCAATGCCCTCGACCGCCTTTGCTATGGCGGCGATATGCGCCGGGGTCGATCCGCAGCACCCGCCCAGCGCGTTGACGCGGCCGTTGTCCGCCCAGACCTTGGTCAGGGCGGCGGTGGTTTCGGGCACCTCGTCATATTCGCCGAGATCGTTCGGCAGGCCCGCATTGGGATAGGCCATGATATAGGTGTCGGCGATATCGGAGAGGATCTGCACATGCGGGCGCAACTGTTCCGCCCCGAAGCTGCAATTCAGCCCCATGGTCAGCGGATTGGCATGGCGGACCGTATGCCAGAAGGCTTCGACCGTGTGGCCCGACAGATTGCGGCCCGACAGATCGGTGAGCGTAAGCGAAATCATCAGCGGGATGTCTCGCTCCAGGTCTCGCTCGAGCTGCTTCACCGCCATGACGGCCGCTTTGCAATTGAGCGTGTCGAAAACGGTTTCGATCAGGATGAAATCGGCCCCGCCCTCGACCAGCGCGCGTGCCTGCTCGACATAGACATCCACGATTTCGTCGAAGGTCACCTCGCGGAAACCGGGGTCTTCGACATTGGGCGAAAGCGAAAGCGTCTTGTTCGTCGGCCCCATTGCGCCGGCTACGAAACGCGGCACGCCGTCGTCGCGGGCATCGATCGCCTCGCGAATGATCTTCGCCGCGGCCACGTTGATATCGTGGACCAGGCCTTCCGCGCCATAGTCGGCCTGGCTGATGCGATTGGCGTTGAAGGTATTGGTGGCCAGGATATGCGCGCCCGCGTCAATATAGCTATCGCAGATTTGGCGGATCACCTGCGGCTGGGTGAGATTGACGAGATCGTTATTGCCTTTCTGGTCGGCTTCCAGCCCGGTATCCCCCGCATAGTCTTCCGCCGCCAGCTTGGCCCGCTGGATTTCGGTACCGTAGGGGCCGTCCTTGATCAGGATCCGGTCGGCTGCAGCCGCTTCGAATTCTTGCCTTTTCGACATGGGTTTACGCTTTCGGGCGCAGGCCGAGCATATGGCAGATTGCATAGCTCAGCTCGGCGCGGTTGAGGGTGTAGAAGTGGAACTGCCGGACGCCGCCCGCATAAAGGCGGCGGCACATTTCGGCGGCGATCGTCGCGCTGACAAGCTGGCGCGCGGCGGGACGTTCGTCGAGCCCGTCGAACAGGCCCTCCATCCAGTCGGGGATCGCCGTGCCGCACAGGCCCGACATCCGCTGGACCGCGGCGAAACTCATCACCGGCATGATGCCGGGCACGATCTCCCCTTCGATGCCTGCCGCGGCAGCCTTGTCGCGGAAGTCGAAGAAGCATTCGGGCTCGAAGAAGAACTGGGTGATCGCCCGCGTCGCGCCCGCGTCGAACTTGCGCTTGAGATTGTCGAGATCGGCCTGACGGTCGGGCGAGTCCGGATGGACTTCGGGATAGGCGGCCACCGAAATCTCGAAATCGGCGATCTTTCTGAGACCGGCAATCAGGTCGGCGGCATTTTCATAGCCGCCTGGATGCGGCTTATAGCCATCGTCGCCGTCGGGTGCATCCCCGCGCAGGGCAACGATGTGGCGGACGCCTTCTTCCCAATAGTCACGCGCGACCTGGTCCACTTCCTCGCGGGTCGCCTGCACGCAGGTGAGATGCGCCGCCGCGGGAATGTCCGTCTCGCTCACGATGCGGCGCACGGCCTCATGCGTACGCTCACGCGTCGAACCGCCGGCACCATAGGTCACCGAAAGAAAGCGCGGATCGAGCGGTGCGAGCGTCTTCACGCTGTCCCACAAAGTCTCGCCCATCTTTTCCGTCTTGGGCGGGAAGAATTCGAAACTGACTTCAATATCTCCGGGCAATCCCGAGAAGAGCGGGGTTTCCAGTGCGCGCTGCGCTTCGCGCATTTGGTCGAGCGTGGGGCTCATCCTTGGTTCCTTTCTGCAGCGCGACGACGCCGGGCGATCCAGATTCTGACTCCGATTTCGCCATCGTCGAGCGAAATGGAAGGCTTCGGATCGAAGCCTGCATCGTCGAGCAATTCGTGCATCTGCTCATCGGCGAAACCGAGGCGGGAATGGGCGTGTTTCTCGCGCAGTTCCTCATGCTGGTGCGCGTCGAAATCGACGACCGCTATGCGACCGTCCGCACTTGTCACGCGTGCCGCCTCGTACAGGGCGGCGGCGGGGCTATGTGCAAAATGCAGGACCTGGTGAAACAGCACCGTATCGAAGCTTGCCGGTGCGAAGGACAGGTTCGTAAAATCGCCCTGCACCACTTCCACCCGATCGGCAGAGAGGTGCTGCAGCCTGGCACGCGCCAGACGCAGCATCGCCAGGCTTTTGTCGAGCGCGACGATGTGGTCCGCCCGTTCGGCGAACATTTCGGCCATCCGACCGGTACCCGTCCCGATATCGAGCAATCGGCCGAGTGGGCCCTCGCCGAGAGCATCGGCAAGCGCCCGTTCTATCTGCTCGTCCGACGAGTGGAGGCGACGCAGCTCGTCCCAGTCGTGTGCATGGTCGGCAAAGTATTCCTGCGCCTGCGCTTCGCGCGCGGCGCGAATTTCCGCCAGCTTCGACCGGTCCGCTTCGCACTGGTCGCGAAACGAGGAATCGATCGCCTCCGCGCGCGACAGAAGCCGTGCGATATCCGATCGTACCGGCGGTGAACCCTTGTCGTCCGATGTGGCACGCAGGAAGATCCAGCTGCCCTCCCGCCGTCGCTCCGCAAGTCCTGCGTCGCACAGGATCCCGATATGCCGCGATACGCGAGGCTGGCTCTGGCCCAGAGCCTGGGCGACTTCGCCCACGGCCAGCTCCATCGAACCGAGCAGGCGCATGATGCGCAGGCGCGTCGGGTCGGCAAGAGCGCGGAAGAGGGCCTCGGTTCGCATTGCACCCAACATATAAAGATATTTTTATATCCGTAAATGGCCAAGGCTAAAGCAATCGTTGGCCGCGCAAAAACATAGCCTTGGCGGCCGCGATAACGCGATCTTCACCATTCTTGCCCACCAATAGCCCCCGAATGCGCCTTCGTGCGCGCGCAGAACAGATCTTCCTGGCGAATAAAGACCGGACGGGACCGCGAAGTGAGAATGCAGGAATTGCACAGTCAGCGCTGCGCGCACCCCGCGCAAGAATCGTGGTACGTGCGATGAACCTCGCGATCTACGACACCGAATGCGAACGGCTTGTCGCCGACCTGCTCGAATATATGACGCCGGAAGAAAAGGCGGGCCAGCTCGCCATGTGTTCCGCACCGCCGGTCGACGATCGCGAGGCGACCGACGTCCTCGTCGACGATATCCAGCAGGGTCGCGTCGGCTGCATCCATTCCATTGCCGATCGGGATCAGGCGGATTTCTTCCAGGGAATTGCGCGCGAAGAAACTCGCCTCGGTATCCCGCTGCTTTTCCCGGAGCACACAGGCCGGGGGTTCGATACCGTCCTTCCCGGCCCGCTTGCCGCGGCTGCCAGCTGGGATCCCGATAGCGTCGAAATGGCCGAAGCGATTATCGCCCAGGAGGCCGAAGCGCGCGGTATCAACTGGGCGCTTGGTCCGGATGTGGTCCTTTCACGGGCCCCGGATCACGTCACCTCACTTTCATCGGGCGAGGACGCCCACCTCGCCGCATCGATGGCGATCGCCCGAATCCGTGGCCTTCAGGGTGCGGCTCCCAATAGCGAAGCGAACCTGCCGGCGCGCATGGACCTGTCCGGTGCGGTCCCGCGCGACAGCGAGGGCGAATTCGACCCGGTCGCGCTACTTCGCCTCGCAAGCATGGCGATCGTGTCGGGCCATGTCGCTTCACTGAGCATCGACGGCCTATCCGCGAGCCGCCGACGCGAAATCGGCAAGGCCTTGCGAGTTCTCGATGCGCCCGGTGGTTTCGACGGCATAATGCTGACCCATTGGCAGGACATTGCGCGCGCCGCCGGTGACGACGATGTCGATGTCTCGCGCGATGGCGTGCCTTACAACCTGCTGGTCAAGGCCCTCCGAAAGGGTTCGGTCGACAGGCAGACGGTCGATGCAGCCGTCGCGCGCGTCCTCAGAACCAAGTTTCGCCATGGCCTGCTCGGCGCAGCCCTTGCCGCGCCGAGAATTAAAGGCTCGCACGTATTCCCAACCCCGGTGCATAATCGTGAAGCGGCACTGACCCTCGCACGTCGCTGCCCGGTTCTCGTTCGGAACGACCCTCCGCTCCTTCCGCTGGGAATAGATTCGGGCGATGTCCTGATCGTCGGCCCTGCGGCGAGCGACAGGCATTCACCCATGCCGGATGCGACAGGCGTCGCCGCAAGCGTCATCGACGGGCTGGAGCAATTGGGTATCCCGCATCGTTACGTACCCGGACTTGCCCTGCGCGAAAACGGCAGCCCGATTGGCGGACCGATAGCGGCCGATTCCATGGCCATCGGCATGGCAAACGAAGCGGCCAAGCGCGCGGGTACGGTCATCCTCGTCCTGGCCAATGACGAGCAAGGGAGGTTCGGCGAAGCGCAGGAGCAATTGCTCGGAGCGCTCGCCAATACCAATCCGAATCTGGTCCTGGTCAACATCGGGCCACGCCCCGTCGACCCGTGGATCGGCAGGGGGCCGATCGCGAGCATCCTGCACGCCGGGCAACTTGGAATGATGAGCGGCCATGCGATCGGGGAATTGCTGGCGGGCGAATTCGCGCCCTGCGGCAAGCTGCCGGTTACGATCCCGCCATCTTGCAAATCGCCCGGCCTGCCCTTTGGCCATGGCTTGAACTATGCCGATTTCGCATTGACGAACCTCGCCATCGAACGCGGCCGCGACCGGCTCCACGCCTTCGTCGATTTGCGCAATGTTTCGGAGCGCGAGGGCACCGAGGTCGTGCAGGTCTATATCCGCAGGACCGGCTCGAACGGTACCGAAGCCCCATTGGAACTGGTCGATTTCCAGCGCCTTTCACTCGGAGGCGGGCAGATCGAGACGCTCGTCTTCGATATCGGGCGGGAGGAGCTCGGTCGCCACGCGGCAGACGGCAGTTTCCATGTCGAAACCGGCCCGGTCGAACTCTTCGTCGGACTGAGCAGCCAGCGTGGCATGACCTCGATGGTCGAAATCGGCACCGATTACGCTCGGGCCATCGCCCATAGCGGGGTCCATCCACCCGCATCGGGCGGCCCCGACGGCGAGCGCCGCCGGGCCTAGCCCCAATCCCCTTATCGCGAGCCTGTCACACCTCGGCGTCGCGCTTGATCGTGATGACCTGCGGATAGGTGAATTCCTTCAGGCCATCGATCCCGTATTCCGCGCCGAAGCCCGATTGCTTGTGGCCACCGAAGGGCGCGAGCGGCGAGATGTGGAGGAATTCGTTGATCCACACGGTGCCCGTTTCCAGCTGTTCGGCAATCTCGACCCCCTTGTCGGTATCTTTGGTCCAGACCGCACCGGCGAGGCCGTACTCGGAGTTGTTCGCCCGCTGGATCGCCTCCTCGACGCTGCCGAATTTCATCAGGGGCATGACCGGGCCGAACTGCTCTTCGGCGACGATACGCGCATCTTCGGGAGGATTGTCGAGGATCGTGATGGGCACGTAATAGCCGGTACCGCTGGGATCGACATCGCCGCCGGTCAGGAACTGGTAGCCATTGTCCTTGGCATCCTGGATCAGCTCGCACACGCGGTCGAACTGCTTCTTGTTCTGGATCGGGCCGACGCCCGTTCCCTGCTGCGAGCCGTCGCCCACGACCACGCCCTTGGCATATTCCGCAATCGCCTTCGAAAGGTCGTCGTAGATGTCCTCGTGGATATAGATGCGCTTGGCGGCGACGCAGATCTGGCCCGCATTCGAAAAGCTCGACCAGAACAGCTGTTCGGCGACCTTCTCGACATCGGCATCGGGCAGGACGATCGAGGCATCGTTGCCGCCGAGCTCCAGCGTGATGCGCTTGAGGTCGCCCGCGGCGCCTTCCATGATCTTCTTGCCGGTGGCGGTCGAGCCGGTGAAGGTTATCTTGTCGATGTCCGGATGCTCGGTGATCAGCGGGCCGAGTTCGTCGGGGCCGGTGATGATGTTCACCGTGCCGGCCGGAACGACGTCCTTGATCAGTTCGGCAATCCGCAGCGTGGTGAGCGGGGTGAAAGGCGAAGGCTTCAAGACGATCGTGCAGCCCGAAATCAGCGCGGGCACGATTTTCTGGATCGCCATCATCACCGGGAAGTTCCACGGTACGATGCCGCCGACAACGCCGACGGGCACGCGGCGCGTGCGGCTGAGGCGGGTGTCGTCATCCTGGTTGATGACATCGTCGAGCGTCAGCGTCGATTGCGCTGCGGCAAGCCCGGCCGCGCCGAAGATCTCCATCTGCGCCTGCGCATGCGGCTTGCCCTGCTCGGTTGTCAGCAAGCGGTAGAGTTCGTCGGCATTTTCCTTGATCGCGGCGGCAATGCCCTGGACGACCTTCTGGCGTTCTTCGGGGCTCGTCTTGCGCCAGGTCTTGAAAGCGGCACGCGCTGCTGCGACCGCACGGTCGAGTTCCGCCTTGCCGCAAGAAGGCGCCAGCCCGACGACCTCTTCGCTGGCCGGATTGACGACTTCGAAAGTCGCGTCCGTCGAAACCATCTCGCCGTCGATCAGGTTCGCATAGGTCTTGGTCATGGTTCTCTCCTCGAATGCCCAGAATCGGTTGCGAGGAGAAACGTAGTCATTACCCGTGCCTTCGCCAAGCGAACTCGTGCGAAAAACCTTTTCGGGCTCAGAGAAGGAAATCCGCCATCGTCAGCTCGATCTCGCCGGTCAGCCTGATCTGGAAGTCCGCCAGGCCATCGCCGTTCCTATCACCCGCGACGAAGGTATCGCCGCCATGGGTATAGACTGTCAGTTCGCCTGCCGTTCCGCTGAAGGCGGCATCGCCGATGAATGTGAAGGCATCGTCTCCGGCACCATAGATCGCATCGATGGCAGAGAGGTCGATCACATCGCCTTCGGCCTGGTTGAAATCGGAAATCAGATCGGCATTGCCCATCCAGCGGCCGGTATGGCCCTGCTCGAACACGAAAACGTCCGCTCCCGCCCCGCCCGTCAGCATGTCCTGGCCCCAGCTGCCGACCAGGACATCGTCGCCCTCGCCGCCGACGAGAATGTCGTTCTGGCCACCGCCATGGAGAAAATCGTCCTGCGTGCCGCCATCGAGATGGTCCCGGCCACTCGAACCGATGAGCACGTCGTCTCCTTCTTCGCCGTATAGCGTATCGTGACCGCCCTGCCCGTTCAGGCGGTCGTTGTCCGTGCCGCCATAGGCGACGTCCGCCCCTTCTCCGAGATAGGCGCGGTCGGTTCCGCCGCCACCGTAGACCGTATCGTTGCCGGCGCCGGCCTTGAACAGGTCGCCGCCATTGTCGCCCTGTAGCCAATCGTCGCCATCGCCGCCGGACAGCTGGTCCCAGCCCTGGCCGCCGATAATGACATCGTTGCCCTCTTCTCCATAAAGCCGGTCCGAACCGCCCCCTCCACCGCCGTGGATGTAATCGTCGCCCGCGCCGCCGAACATGAAGTTGACGACATTGTCGCCGGTCAATGTGTCGGCGAAGGCCGAGCCGCGCAGGTTCTCGAGGTTGGAAAGCGTGTCGATCCCGGCACCGACGGTCTGCTGCGCATCCGTGCGACCGAGGTCGACCGTCACACCCGCGCCGGCATTGGCATAGGTCACCAGGTCGACACCGTTGCCCCCATCGATGATATCATTGCCCTCACCGCCCTCGAGCCGGTCCCAGCCATGGCCGGACAGCAGGACGTCGTCTCCCGCACCGCCCAGTAGAGTATCGTTGCCGACATCGCCTTCCAGCCTGTCGTCGCCCTCCATACCGCGCAGGATATTGCCGACGTCGTTGCCTTGAATAGTGTCGTTTCGGGTGCCGCCCGTGGCGTGTTCGATCACCGTCCCCGCGGCGATCGAGACATTGCCGGTGAGCCCGCCGACATTCATCAGGGTCTGCTCGACCAGCGAAATGAACTGGTCGGTCGCGTGACCCGAATAATCGAGCGTGTCCACACCGCCGCTGTCGACGATCGTATAGCCGACACCAGGCAGCAGGATAGCATCGTAAAGGTCGCCGGCAGTGGCATTGAAGCCATAAGTGTCGTCGCCTGTGCGCGTCGCCACGGTCAGTCCGTACAGCGCGTGGATCGCGGCGATGTCGGCCTGTAGCGGGGTCACCGCGTCGAACTGCGAATAGCCGAGGCTCGCCGTGTAGGCGTTCGACGCATTGTCGAAGGCCGACATGACCGAGAACGAATTGCTGTCGTTGAGGAAGACCACGTTCTCCGCCGAGAAATCCGGCGTCGCGCCAAGGGTGTAACGACCGGCATTTCCGAGGCCCAGAGCATGACCCACTTCCTGCAATACCGCCTGGTAGGCGCCGCCTGTTGCCGCGCCGGTAACGTCGTTGCCCAGAGACACGACCGCGCTATCGATGGTTCCGCCAGTGCGGGTGACGGCTGTGCCCGTTTGCATCGCCAGGGTGAAGGTAAAGGGGCCGCCCGCCTGTTCTGCGAAGGTTATGCCGGAAACATCGGTCCACGCCTTGAGCGCTACGCGCACCAGATCGGCAGTGCCTACGTCGAGGCCGCTCAAATCCACGCCGATCGTTGCATCGGTACCGAGCGACCAGCTGGCCGCAGGCCTGCCCATGTCTGAATGCCAGGTCGACGCGATATAATCGCCCAGCTGGTCTACGCTGCCGGCCTGGGGGGCATAGGTCAGCTCCGCATTGATCGTGTAACTACCGGCCTGCGCATCGTCGAAGCCGCCGACATCGACGAAATAGGTGCCGCTCGCCGGGGCCGCAAATTCGACGCGACTGAAGAAGTCGGCACCGAAGTCATCATTCGACGCCACCACATTGCCGTCCTGGTCGTAGACGGTGATCGTGGTGTCCGAGATCGATCCCGAAGCGCCTGCGCTTGTCCAGATGGCGATCGCCTCGCCGACCCCCACGTCGACACGGTACCAGTCGTGATCTCCCGTGAAATCGAGCGAGCCGCCGATGCTGTCGCCTCCAGCGATGATGGCCGTCGTGTCGATGGAGGCTGCGATCGCATCCGCCACATCGACATTCTGCATCGAGACTTCGTACGCGCCCATCGCGCCATCGAAGCCTTGAACCGCGATATAATAGGTTCCGTCGGCTTCCGGCGTGTGCAGCAGCGTGGAAAAAAGAGACCCATTCACATCGTCATTGCCGGCAACGAGATTGCCGTCGGCATCGTACAGCACGAGTACGGTATCGGTAATGCTGCCGCTCGCGCCTGCGGCGGTCGAGAAAGTATAGCTCGACCCAGCAGCCAGCTCGACTCGCACCCAGTCGCTATCGGCCTCGCCGCCGATGTCGCTGGCAAGCGTTTCGCCGGGAAGGAGCGATGCATTCGTGGCGGTGTCCGCTGCGATATCGTGCTGGCGGTTGCCGCCGCCATTGTCGCCTCCATTCCCCTTGCCACCGGCGTTGTTGCCGCCCCCGCCCCTTCCGTTTCCGCCCGTACCGGCGTTGCCATTGCCCGGTCCGTTGCCGCCGTTGCCGCCACCCCTGGCGTTTCCGGCGGGTGTCTCGCCACCCGTTACGATCGTCGCAGGATCGAATACTTTCTGCTTCGTCGGCATTTTGCTTCCCGTTACCATTCACGCGCCCCTCTTCGCGGGGGACATTTCGATGGTCGATCCTCAGCGATGCCTAGGTGTAAACCCGGAGGGCGTGCGCAAGGTATGACCATCGCCCGCGGGCGTTATGGGGTGAATTCGTTAACGAGATCCTACGTAAATCCCCGTTTTGGACCGAAATGACCCTCAAATTCACGCAATTGCGCTGCACTTTGGTTAACATGCCATTGCGGCGGGCAGGATCAATGATCCCGCCCGCCTTCCAGTGGCTATTGCCCTCAAGTCATCCCTGAGGACGCGGGAGTGGATTGGCCACACAGGGTAGGCGCGCGTTCGAGAGATTCGATTGTGCTCTTCCGCAAAGGTCGGATTGAGGGGGATGGCCTCCCCGATACGAAGCAAATTCCAATCTCGGCCGCCAGCTTTCGTCTCACGGAAAGCGTCATTGGGCGATTGCCATACTTCTACCGGCTTTTCGTCTCATACCGGCAGCGCGCACTCCGGCAACCGGGCATTGACCCGGAATTGCAGAAGGAAACACGACGATGCGCAAAGCTCTCGCAGGCGCCGCACTATTGGCACTGACATCGGCCTGTTCGGTCTTCCAGCCGGCCGAAATGAGGCTTCCCTCCAATCTGGCTGAACAGTCAGCCCGCCTCGAGGTGGAAGGCTTCACTGGCTGGACGCACGGTCGCTACCGCACGGGAGATTGGTATGGTGGCTACGAGCGGTCCGAAACCCGACTGGCGTTCTTCGACACCTTCATCCGCAATTCGGGCCATAGCGAGTTCACTATCGAAGGCCCTGGCGTCTCGACGAGTATCGAGGCCTTTTGCCGAATGCGCGAGAAGGTGCTCGACCTCGGAATTGCAGAGTTCAAGCCGAAACGCATGTCGTATCGGTGCGAGTTCACTGCCGACGGGCGCGACATTCCGGCTCGCTTCGAACTTCAGGAAGTGCGCAGCGGACTTGGCGGCGCGTTAAATCGCAGCGAGCGTCGCGGAGAGATTGCGCTGGGCGGAGAAACGGTGCAAATTCGCTCGGTTCACAAACTTGCCGGGTCGCCGATCGAAATGGCCGCTCCCATCGGATATGTCTTCGAAAAACGTGGCCGCGCCGTTGGCGCCGTGGAGCTCAATGGCTCTCCTATCCTCTACATCGAAGACCTGACCGACGAGGGGCTCTCACGCACGATCGCAATCGGTGCAATCGCCCTCGCGGCATTCTGGGATCCGGCGAACAGTGCGCTTGGCGAAAATTGATCCGCAATCTGCGGTAGGAGCGCCGCTGCGCGAAGTTGTCGCGCAGGCCGATAGCCTGCATGGCACACTTTACCATTTGACGCGGGCCCGTCGCCGGGTTCTCTGGCTGCTGGCGCTGGTCTGGCTGGTGTGCGCGGGGCTGTTCATGCTGCCCTCTCTGGTCCACCTGCACAACGATCTCGATGCCGCCACGATCATCTCGCATCTCGTGGTCGCGGTCACGGGAATGGTCTTCAGCATCCTCTTGCTGCTGGTGATCGTGCAATTGCGCAAACGCACAAAGCGGCAGGCGTTTCTTGGTTCGATCGCCAGCGTGATTGCGGCAGCGGCTACGGTCGCCGCCATCGACATCGCACTGTTCGATGCGATCCACGCCCTCTTCTCGCGCCTGCATTCGCCGGATGTAGCTTACATGGTGAAGTGGACGAGCAATTTTGCGATTTTCATGTCGCAGTTTTCGGTCATCGCGGTCACTTTCTGGATGCTTGAAACGCTCGAATCCAACCGCGTCCACCAATTGGAAATCGAGCAGGTGCGCAGGCTCGCTGCGGAGGCGCAGAGCACCGCCCATCGCGCAAAGCTATCGGCGTTGCGATACCAGCTGAATCCGCATTTCCTCTTCAACACGCTGAATTCCATTTCTTCGCTCGTCATGACGCGGAGAAGCGGCGATGCGGAGGAGATGCTGACGAAACTTTCGGATTTCCTGCGCACGACCCTGGCCGGCGATCCGGAGGCCTCGCAGACGCTCGAAGGGGAACTCGAAACGATCGACGCCTATCTCGGTATCGAGCGGATCAGGTTTGGCGATCGTCTGGCGGTGACGATCGACTGCCCTCCCGCATTGCGCGATGCCCGCATGCCGCATTTCCTCCTGCAACCCCTGGTCGAGAACGCGGTCAAACACGGGGTCGCCCCGTGCGACCGCCTGGTCATGATACGTATCGCGGCGCGCGCCAAGCATGGACGGCTCATCGTATCGGTCGAGAACGACTGCCCTACGGGCGATCCCGAAGTTCAGGGAGCAGGCGTGGGCCTGGTAAACGTACGCGAACGGCTGGCCGCCGTTTACGGCATGGCAGGCAATCTCGATACCATGGAACGCGATGCAGGCTTTATCGCGCTTGTGAGGCTGCCCCTGGAGTTCGGTGACGCATGACGTTGCGACTGGTCATCGTCGACGACGAAACTCTGGCGATCGATCGCCTGACCGAGTTGCTCGGCGATATCGACAGTGTCGAGGTGGTCGGAACGGCCAATACGGCGGACCAGGCCCGGAAAAAGATAGCGGAATTGCGTCCGGATCTCGTACTGCTGGACATCCAGATGCCCGGCCGCAGCGGGATGGCGCTTGCCGCGGACCTTGCCCCCGAAGAACGACCGGAGATCATCTTCGTTACCGCCTTCGAGCATTTCGCGCCTGACGCATTCGAGGTGGATGCCGCCGACTACTTGCTCAAGCCCGTCCGCTTCGACCGGTTGCGCCAGGCCATCATCCGCGCGCAACGCCGTATCGATCTCATCGCGGCCGCCCACCATGGCAAGGGCTGCGTCGAAGAAACCGGCCATTACACCCGCGAGATTTGGGTGTCGGTCCGCGACGGGCAAGTCAGGCTGGACGTGGATCTGATCGACTGGATCGAAGCCGCCAAGGATTATGTGCTGCTTCACACCGCGACGCGTAGCTACCTGCACCGGGTCTCGATGAATGCGCTCGAAGAGAAGCTCGATCCCAAGGCCCTGCTAAGGGTCCACCGTTCGGCTTTCGTCCGTCCGTCGCTGGTCGAGAAACTGGAACGACCGGGCCGGGGCAGTCTCAACCTGGTCCTTCGCGACGGTGTCGTCGTGCAGGTCGGGCCCAGCTATGTGAAGGATGTGATGCGGTTGGTGGCTCCCCACGAAGTCTGAATCCAGGTCTCTCAACCGGCCACCTTCCTTTTCTCCGAGCCATGGAAAGCAAAAGCCCGCCCGGATCGCTCCGGGCGGGCTCGCTTCCGAGGTCATGTGGTCTTTGGGACGTGAGGGACTCAGAAGCGAATGCCGGCAGTCAGCATGACTTGGTGACGGCTGGTTTCCAGATCGGTATCCGAGAAGGAACCGTAGTCCGAATAGCGGTATTCGAGGCGCCCGAAGCCTTCGCCGAATGCGACTTCGGCACCGGCACCGAGGCGGAAGCCGTCGATGTTATCGCCCACGCTCTCGGTATCGCCGTCGAGCGTATATTCGAGCTTGAAGCGCTGGTTGGTGTAGCCGCCCTTGGCGTAGACGAGGAGTGTGTCGCTCACCGGCACACCGAGGCGGACACCGGCATATAGATCGCGGCCTGCCTTGAGTGCCAGTTCGTCGCCAGCTTCGAAAACGTCGCTTTCCGATTCGCTGACCGAACTGTCGCCGACTTCGCCTTCGATACCCATTACGAAGCCGCCGAAATTGAAATCGTAGCCCGCGGAGATACCGTAGGCGATACCGTCCTCGGAGCTGTCATCGTCCTCGTCGGTTCCGGCGTCGAAGACGTCGTAGCCGACGTTTGCGCCTACCCAGGGGCCGTGAAACGGCTTGCTGTCCTGGGCGAAAGCGGGCGCAGCCGCAGTGGATAGGGCGATGATCGCCGCACTGGTGACAATCTTATTCATTTCGTATTCCCTCAATCGATGGCGCTATGGCCATCAGTGTCCGAAGCACCGGCTATTCGGTGTTCTGGGCCGGGAATAGGTGGCCCTGAGTTCTTTGGTACGAGACCCTCGCTCGATGCGGTCTATCTTTCGCCAAAATATGCCCGTTTGCGCTCAAGAATGCTTTTGGAGCGACGAAATTGCATGCCGGGCTCACGCAATGTGTGCGCCGTCCGGTCCGGCGAACCAATTTGCAGGTGTCGAATAGCCACGATCAGTTTGATCCCGGATTCAAGCCCGTCAAAGACTCGGTGAATTGTTCCTGGGCCGGTTGAACGCCCCCTTCTCCAGGCGACATCTATCAAGCTATTGATTTCGGTGACGTCGAATGTATCCTTCGTGATCAAATCAAAGATTTAGACCGGTCGCATGTTGCTAATTGGGGGTAATGGCATGCGGCTGCACACTCGTTCGATCGCGCTCGAGGTCCGGCCTTCGCACAAGGCCAAGCTCGTGAAATTGCTCGTGGCGATGCGGGGTGGGCGGTCGGTCGGTCGCGAGGGCGAGCCCGGCCATTATCCGGACGTACTCGCGCAATTGCCGACGTGCCACTTCCTTTCGATCTGTGTGGTTGAAACCGACGACTACGATGCCTTGCTGGTCATCGAGGCGAATTACGACGGCCCTTCGGGGCCGTTCTGGGCGCATTTCCAGGCCTTGGTCGGCGAAGACCTTCGGGAGACCTTGCGATGCTGCAAACGTCCTCTCGACCGTTCGGCCGAGCTTTACGATCTGATCACGGCCCCGGGATCGAGCCGCGATCCGGCTCCTTTCCTCGAATGGCACGTCATGCGCCCCAAGGCGTTTTTCCATGGCAATCGCGGGCTGCCCCGTGAACGGATTCTCGCAGAGGCAGCCCTGGCAGACGCTGTTCAGGACTGTCTTGGAGATGGCGGCGGCGAGTGGGAAGGGAAAACCGCGGAAGAAGTGCGTGCGACGGTAAGGTCCCGGTTGATGCCCCGGTTCTCGTGGCTCGGCAAAAGGCCCAGACGGCGCATTCCGCCAAGCGAAACAATACTCGACTGGGCGAAACTGGGTGCCGCCCTGTTCGCGGTGTTGCACGTCAGCCTGATCCCCGGAGCCGTGCTTGCGGCTCTGCTGACCAACACGGTTTTCGCCGTATTGCTTGTGCTGGTCGGCATTCCGATCTGGGTGTTCTTCAACAACTATCGAAAACCACTGGCCGGTGTCGGGACCTCGGGTTCGGTCACACTGTTTTCGCTCGTCCTTGCCAATCTCTTCAAGATCCTCGCCGGGCTTGCCGTCCTGTTCCTGCTGAGCTGGCCGATCAGCACCACGGTCAATGTTGTCGCTGGGGAGATTGCCTGGGCGGCGGCATGGCAGGTAGCGGCACGCCAGCTCTTGTGGGGCATCGCTTGGCTTCTGGTCGTCATGTTGCCGGCTGCGCTCATCTGGATGCGATATCTCGAGCGCCACGATTCGAGCCAGGATGGCCCGGTGAGCGATCCGGTCACGCTGCAGCAAATGAGGGAACTGGAAGACTGGATCCCGCAAAATCATATGGTTTCGGTCGTCTCGCTTCGTCCACAGATACCTCGACGGGTGATGTCCTATGTCGGCACTCCGCTGATCCACCTCGCCCTGAGAGCCGCGATCCACGACGGATATCTCGGCTCGATGCGGACGATCCATTGTGCGCAATGGGCCTTCGTGAACAACGGCTCGCGATTGCTGTTCCTGAGCAATTACGATCTGAGCTGGGAATCCTATTTCGACGACTTTATCGAGAAAGCACATGAAGGCGTTACGGCCGTGTGGTGTGGAAGCGTGGGCTTCCCGCCCGTGACGATGCTTATCGAGGACGGAGCTGCTCACGGGCGCGCCTTCAAGGACTGGGCCCGGCATACCATGTCGCCGACCCGTTTCTGGGTCAGCGCCTATCCCCACCTTACGGTCGATCAGATCGAGCGTAACAATCGTATAGCGAACGGACTGTGCGCACGTCGTATGTCGCACAAGGCGGCCAGCAAATGGGCGAGCGACTTATGAGCGACAAGAGCCTCGACGGCAGTTCATGGAAGCTTGCCGAACCGCATGCCGGCGAGGCGCAGGGCATGGTGGTGAGCGGTTTCAGCCATCTGCCGGTTTCCCAGACCCTCCTGCTGCAATTCGATTGGCAAGAGGGCGCGCGCGGAGGCGCCTGGCTCAAAGCGCTGGACGAAGTTGCCCCCGTTTCGCCCGCCGACGGCAAGCAGGACGCTTCGGTATCTCTCGGCATCACCGCAACGGGCCTGCGCAAAATGGGACTTGGGGAGGACGTCCTGGCGGGCTTCTCGCGCCCTTTCCTGGAAGGGATGTTTCAGGTCGACCGGATGCGGCGGCTGAACGACCGGGTCGGAACTCAATGGAGCGAATGCGTTATCGACGGCGGGCCGCTCTGGAGTGCGAACACTCCAAGCCAGGATGCCGACGAAGGGTCCGGTCTACGCAGTTCGCTTCCGAGGCGTGACAACACCACGATCCAGACGCCGATCTCGGTCCACGCCATCCTGATACTTCACTGCAAGGAGGCGGACCAGGCCGCTTCATGGGCGGAGCGGACAGCCGACGCGCTGATGGAATGCGGAGTGAAGGTCGTCCGCTCGAAAGAGACGACGCTCGGATTCGACGAGAACGGAATGGTGCGTGAGCACTTCGGGTTCGTCGATGGATTGTCGCAACCGACCCCGTGGGATGCGAAAGCGGTCGTCGATGCCGGTCCAAAGCCCGATCCGATAAACAGTATCGCGCTGGGCGACATCCTTCTGGGTCATGTCGATGGCCATCACGAGACAACGCAGGGTCCGCTGGTCGAAAAGAATGGCACCGGTCTCGCGGATCCCGATAATCCCGACGGACTCGATCTCCTGTTCAACGGCAGCTATTTCGTGGTCCGCGAACTCCGGCAGGATGTCGCGGGTTTCTGGAAACACGCCGAAAAGGTCGCGGAATCGATGGGGACCGACCCCGCAACGGGTCAGACGCGTCCGAGCGACTGGGTCGGCGAACGTGTCATAGGCCGGGCGATGAGCGGCGACGTATTGCGCCCCGATGGCGTCCTGGCACGCAAGGACCCGGCTGTCCCCGATAACGGGTTCCTTTTTTGGGATGACGACCGCGATGGGCTGGGCTGCCCGCTCGGTTCGCATATCAGGCGCGGAAATCCCCGCGACGGATTGGCAACCAAGCCATCGCAGAAGAAGTCGTTGCTTGCGTCGAGCAATCGGCATCGCATCATCAGGCGAGCCAGGAAGTTCGGTCCATATATAGAGGACCGAATGGTCGATGACGGGGTCGAACGGGGGCTGATGTTCGGCGTGGTCAATGCGGACATCGAGCGTCAGTTCGAATTCGTCCAGCAGATCTGGATGATGAGCCCTTCCTTCAGGACCTTGTTCGACGAAACCGACCCATTGGTGGGCCCCGGCTCCGCATTCAGCCTCGGTGCCGAGCCTGTGCGGCGCCGCGTCGAGATCGAAAACCACACCAAACTGGCAGGCGGCGAGTATTTCTTCCTACCCAGCCTGCCCGCAATAAAGTGGCTGTCCGGACTATGAACCCAAACCAGGAACCTGTCCTGCGGGACCGAATGGGCGCGCTCACGCAGTGGGCGCTGGATCATGTGTTGGCAGCGCTGCCGACCATCTTCGCGCTGTTCCGTCGAATTTGGCCGATCGGGAAATTGGGTAAGTCTCACTTCGCGTTGCTGCATGACGATGTGCGCGAGGTGCTGCTGACCGACACGGCTTTCGAGGTGCCCTATGGCGAGAAGTTGAAGGTGCTCATGCAAGGGCAGACGGTGTTCATCGGGATGCAGGATGGGCCCGCCTACCGCTCGCAACTCGACCGGTTGGAGTCGCTCGCGCACAAGAGCGACTTGGCGGAACTGGCGGCCAAGGCAGAGCGAAGGGCCGAGGAGATCGTGGCCTCGGCCGATGGCGAACTGGAGGTGGTGGACCAGCTGTTCCGCACCGTCACATTCGAAGTTCTGCAGGATTATTTCGGTGTGACCGATCCT
This sequence comes from uncultured Qipengyuania sp., assembly GCA_964407585.1. Lineage (GTDB taxonomy): Bacteria > Pseudomonadota > Alphaproteobacteria > Sphingomonadales > Sphingomonadaceae > Qipengyuania. The sequence goes on along the minus strand of CAYOWF010000002.1, from coordinate 16,885 downwards.
CCCGATGGCGATTTGCGGGTCTGGTCGACGCGGATGTTCGAATACCAGTTCCTCGCCTCCGACGCCCCACTGGTTGCGCAGATCGACCGGATGGCACCGGCACTTTTCCGTCACATCGGAAATATACTCGAGACCCGTCGTGCGCAGGGCGACGAACGCGAGACCGACCTGCTCGGACGTGCTCTTGCACGGCAGAGACAGGGCGAGGAAGGCTGGGACGATCTTTTCATCTGCACCATGCTTTCCGCCCTGATCATCGGCGGGCCTCCCCAGCCGCCGATGGTCCTACCGCAAGCGATCGAACAACTCCTTCGCCGGGAAAATGCCGTTGCGTCGGCCCATCAGGCAGCTGTGGCAGGCGACGATGTCCTGACCTTCGGGCACATTTTCGAAGCGCTGCGGTTCGATCCGATTGCTCCGTTACTGCCGCGTATTGCGACCAGAGACTACGTCATCGCACAAGGTACCAAGCGGGCGCACAAGGTCGCCAAGGGCGATAAAGTGCTCGCTGTGATCCAGTCGGCCATGGCAGACCCGCGGCGTATCCCTTCTCCCAAGTGCTTCATCCCCACCCGCCAGCCTTACGAATATTTGCATTTCGGTCTCGGCCTTCACGAATGCTTCGGCAGGCATATCAATCGTGCGATTTTCCCGGCCATGTGTATGCCGCTGTTGCGCCGCAGGAACCTGCGCAGGGCGGAAGGCGCGGCAGGTCGCCTGTCCCACAAGGGCTTGTTCCCCTCGGCGCTTACGGTAGCTTTCGATTAGTCCCGGCAACCCTCGGGCAGCTAGTCCCGGGCCGCCACGGCCAACCCTTCCTCCACCAGGCGGATGTGCTCAGGCTTTTGCATCAGGGCCAAGCCGCCGATCGCTCGACCCGAGGCGTTGAGGCGCGCATGTACTTCCTTGGCTTCCTCGATCCGGTCAAGCTGCACCAAGGCAATCGCCAATGCCGCCAGCGCGTCGCCCTGCGGAGATATTTCGACTACCTTGCTTAGCAGTTCGACCGCTTCTTCGTACCGGCCAAGCTGAATGAAGCCGATCGCCTTGGGGATGGTTATCAGATGCCGGATGCCTGACATGGGGTTCACTGCCAGCGATGTATCCGCACGCTCGATCCCGCGTTCCGAATTTCCTGCGGTCACGTCCATCCAACTGCCCCAGAACAGGCTGCCCGCGTCACACGGGTTTATCTCGATCGCCTTGTCCGTGAGTTGGTGCGCCAGTTCGATCTTGTGCCCGACGCAATTGAGTGCAGGGCCGCACAAACCGAACACGCGCTCGTCGGCATTGGGATCCTTCAGCGCAATTTCGCAATAGTGGATCGTCCGTTCTCGCTTCAGGTCGCGATCCGACGTCCAACCGAGCAGGAACTGGAATCCGTTCGCAATGGCAGCCATCGCCGCCGCCCAGGAATTGTCGGGCTCGATCTCGAGTGCGCGTTCCGCCAGCGACAGTACGGTTGCGATCGACTTGGGCTCGATCCGGCGAATCAGCAAGTTGGCCTGCCAGTAGATATCGCGAATGTCGCGCGACGGACGGTGCCTCGCCCGATGAGCCTCGGCGTCCGAAATGGACACGCCGATACGTTTCGCAACGGTCCGGGCGATACGGTCCTGCAACGCGAATATGTCGTCCAAGTCCTCGTCGAACCTCTCTGTCCAGATCATGCGCTGTTCGATCACGTCATCGAGATGCGCGATGAAGCGCACCCGCTTCGCCGAACGCTGGATGCTGCCGCTCAGCACGTATCGGACGCCCAGGTCCGCCGAAACTTCGGCAGGTGTGCGATCCCTGTTCTTCGGATGGAGCGAAGTAACCGAGGACAGCACGAAAAACTCCTGGAAACGTGCAAGAGCGACCGTAATTTCGTCCGCAACAGCGTCGGGAAACCATTCCTCCGTCTCTTGGCCGACCTGCTGGAACGGGATGACCGCGATAGAAGGTTTCGAACTTATGCTGGCAGGCAGTTCACCTGGAAGCTGGTTTTCACCTTGCGCACCCAGCTTCCATGGCTTGGACCCCATCTGGGCCACCGGCGCCTGTTCGCCCGCCTCGGCAACTTCGACCTGCTTCGTTTGCGCGACCAGCCTGTAACCGCGTCCGTAGACGCTTTCGATGATGCGGGAGTTACGCGGAGTATCGCCCAGCGCACGCCGTAATTCCTTGATTACCGAAGTCAGTGCGGATTCGGATACGTGCATGCCATCCCAGACGGTTTCGAACAGGGCATCCTTGGTCAGCAGCTTCCCGTCGCATTCGATCAGGGCTTCGAGAACCTGATAGGCCTTGTGGCCAAGGCGCACGGGACCGTCGGGCCCGATGACCCGTTCGTCGTCGCGATCCAACAGATAGCGATCAAACTGTATTTGCTGCTCGATTGCGATTCCACTGCCCTCCGCCCTAGGATTGGCCAGATCGATGCGCCCGTCTTCCAACGGTTTATGGCAATTTCACGCGGGTTTCAATCTCCGCGCGTAGGTCGACGGCTCGTCGGAATCCGTTCCCGCCACGCTGAAAATCATAATCGAAGTGAAACACGTCGGCCAAGGCCGACAGTTTCCGGCAGCAGCGCCGTGGACGCGCAAAGAGGCGCAATCGGCTCCCGCCGAATTGTGGAAAGACTCTGTCCCAGATTCTTTCCAGCCAGGTCTCAGGATCGCCCGGACAGAGCCAGCTAGATCATTCTCATCGGCAATCAAGCCGGCCCGACCAGGAGAATGAAAATGTTCAGCAAGACCCTCGCAAGCTTCAGCGCCATCCTCATGACGCTCACCGTATTCACCGGCACCGTTTCGGTGATGAACTTCGCTGCCAGCGAAGGAACCGCAAGGGAAATTCAGGTATAAGCCGCCCAATACGGCCAATCCTGAATTTTCCTTTGAATCCCCCAATCGAAGGAAACCACCATGAATAAGTTGACACTTCTCGCCGCATCCGTCGCCGCTTCGGCGGCTGTCGTGACCCCCGCCCAGGCGGAACCTCCAAAATCCGTCGAAGTCGGCTATTCCGACCTGAACCTGCGGACTTCTGAAGGTATCGCCCAGCTGGACCGTCGGATCGACAGGGCTATCGATACCGTGTGCGACTATCGCAGTTTTGTCTCCGATCGTCTCTTCAATCGTACGGCCCGCCTGTGCGTAAGCGAGACGTTGGCAGACGTGACGCCGGCTCGCGACAGGGTCATCCAGGCACACCAGCGCGGCCAGGTTGAAGTGATCGCCAAGCTCGTTATCGAGCGGCCACTCCAACAGTGAAGCCCTTTCGCCTTGGCTTCGGTCACTGCGGGAACCGAAGCCATCGTGAAGCGCAGGAGCCACAGAAATGTGGCTCCTGCTGTCCATTTGAAAGGGCGAAGCACTTGACCGATTTCACCAATTCCGAGGTGGAAATCCAGCCCGTCCCATCAAATATCATTGTTCGCAATTGCCCTTCCTGGGCGCTCAGACTTTCTGCAGCCAGTGCAGAATTTCGGGATTTGTTTGCAATTCGCCGTACTTCTTGCCGAGGTCGCTCAAGTTTGCGGAGTGCGTTCGCTCATCCCGATCTGCGCAGGCTTCCGTCGCAATGATGGGAATGAAGCCATACTGGAGCGCGTCCAGCGCCGATGCCCTCACGCAGCCCGAAGTGGAGTAGCCTGCAATGATCACCGTGTCGATTTTGCGTTCCTGCAGGTAAGTATGGAGTGCCGTATCGAAGAAAGCGGAAGGATACTGCTTGGTGAACACCCGTTCCTCGTCCGCCGGTGCCAGCTGTTCGGGGAAGGCTCCGAAGGGTGTCTCGCCCGCGAAAACGGCAAGCGCGGGCACCTTACGGAAGAAATGCCCGCCATCGGAGCCGTCTTCACGGTATCTTACATTGGTGTGGACCACTGGGTGACCCGCCGCGCGCGCGGCCTGCAAAAGCTCCGCCGCTGCCTCGCATGCCTGCGCAGCGGCTTCCAAAAAGAGCGGCGAGTCAGGCTGCAGATAAGCCTCGACCATGTCGACGAGTAAAAGCGCGGGACGTTCGCCCGGCTGCAGATGTCCGGCGAACGCCTTGTTCCACTTCGCGTATGGCATCAAATAACGCCTTGTCCGCTAAGCCGATCCAGTTCGGCGCTATCCCAGCCGAGCAGTTCGCCATAGATTTCGGCGTTGTGCTGACCGGCAGTGGAAGGCGCGGGTCGGCGAACAGCAGATGGCGTTTCACTGAACTTGGGGAAGGCGTTCTGCATCTTCAGCGTGCCCCTTTGTTCGGTCTCCACTTCTATGATGGCCTCGCGTGCCTGGAAATGCGGATCGGCCAGCATGTCGGGCGCGCGATACACGCGGCCTGCAGGGATCGAATATTCGATCATCAGCGCATCGACTTCATCGATCGTCTTGGTCGCGGTCCATGCGTTGACCAATTCATCGAGCTCGCGCTGGTTTTCGCCCCGGGCGATATGAGTCGCGTATTTGGGGTTCTCGGCCAATTCTGGCTGGCCCATGGCTTGTGCCAACCGACCGAAGATCGCGTCCTTGTTCGCTCCGATCATGAACGGGCCGTCCTTACAGGAATAGACGTTCGACGGCGCGATACCCGGCAGGATCGAGCCCGACCTTTCGCGGATATAGCCGTTGTAATCATATTCGGGCACCAGACCTTCCATGACCTGCAGCACCGCCTCGTAGAGTGCGGTGTCGATAACCTGACCCTTGCCGGTCTTTTCGCGCGCATGAAGCGCGGCGAGCACACCCATGCAGCCGTAGCTTGCGCACAGTGTGTCGCCGATCGAAATGCCCATGCGTGCGGGCGGGCGATCGGGCTCGCCGACGACATAGCGCCAGCCCCCCATCGCCTCGCCGATGCCACCGAAACCTGCCCGGTCCGAATAGGGGCCGGTCTGGCCGTAGCCAGACATGCGGGCGATGATCAGCCGCGGATTTTCGGCCAGCAATGTCTCGGGCGCCAGACCCCAGCGTTCGAGCGTGCCGGGCTTGAAATTCTCGATCAGGACATCGGCCTGCGCGGCCAGCTTGCGCACGATATCCTGGCCTTCGGGAACGCGCAGGTTCGCGGTGACAGAGCGCTTGTTGCGGCCGATCACTTCCCACTGCACCTTGACTTCGCCCTGTCCCCAGACGCGCATGGGGTCGCCAGCGCCCGGCGGCTCGACCTTGATGACATCGGCCCCCATGTCGCCGAGCAATTGCCCGCAGAAGGGGCCTGCGAGCAATTGCCCGACCTCGATTACCCGGAGCCCGGCGAGCGCGCCTGCGCCCTGCAATCGGTCCGGGACGCTCATTCGGCCGCCTCCGCCAACACCGCCTCGTGATCGGACCAGCGCGGCTGGATCGGAGCGGCAAGGCCCGTTTCCGCCTCGCAATTTTCGCGCAGGGCGTCGATTCCGGGACCGTAATCGAACAGCGGCAGTTCGCCGCGACCGGCTTTCATTTCTTCACGAAGGTCGGAGGTTGCGCCTGCGTCCACCGAGCCCTGCTCATCCGCGACCACACCGTAGGCGCGTGCACCTTCCGGCGTGACGAGACCTTGTCGGATTTCGAGGCCGACCAGTTCCGGATCCCGCTCCAGCGGATCGCCCCAGCCACCGCCGCCCCAGGTGATGAAGTGGAGCAGGTCGCCCTCTTTCACTTCGACATCCTCGATCTTGTTGCCGACGATTTCGGTAGTCCCGTCGGCGCGTTCGAGCACCTTCCTGGCGCGCTCCCCCGGATGGCCTCCATTCACGCCCCACGGGGGCACGAACCAGCGGTCGTCATGGATGGCGATATTGCCATCGGCCAGGAAGCGATAGGTCATATGGATGCCGTTGCCGCCGCGATGCAGGCCCGCACCGCCGCTATCGGGCTCGGTCGAATATCGTTCGATCCTGAGCGGGAAATAGCGCTCGAGGAACTCGTTCGGCACGTTGGTGAAGCCCGGCCACAGCGAATGGCCGTCTGGCCCGTCTCCCAGTGGACGCCCTGGGACCCCGCCGAAGCCGATCTGGAACAGCTGGAACCAGCCCGGATCCTTCCCCGCTCTGCTTTCCCAGCCCGAATAGAACATGTGCGGCGACGAGCTGAACCCGGCAGCGTTGAGGAATTCCGGAGTCTTTTGACCAAGCAAACCGCCGAGGATGTCGAAAATCCGCCCCAGCGCATGGGTGCGACCCGACAGGGCTGCGGGGAATTTCGGTTTGAGCAGTGAGCCTTCGGGAATGCGTACTTCAATCAGGTCGTAGAACCCGTCGTTGAACAGGATTTGCGGGTCGAAGACCATGATCATGTAGATGCCGAAGAACATCTTGAACATGTTCTCGTTGAGGTAGAAGTTGATGGAGGCCGCGCTCTGCGGATCGGTGCCTTCGAAATCGAGGATCACCTTCTCGCCCGAACGGCGCATGGTGCATTTGATCTTGTAGGGCCCGAAGCCCTTGCCATCGTCGCAGACGTAATCTTCGAAGCTGACCGGCTCTTCGGCCACCGCCATCTCGATCAGCGCCTTCATTGCGCGGTAGTTGCGGTCGAGCAGATCCTGCGTTGCCGAATAATAGACGTCGTCGCCGAAGCGCTCGGCCATTTCGACCACGCGCTTGGCGGCCACCCGGCAACTGGCGATCAGCGCGTCGAGATCGGCCTGGCACCAGTCGGGCTTGCGGGTCTGGTGCATGACCAGTTTCATCAGGTCTTCGTTATATTCGCCCTTGCGCCAGATCTTGACCGGCGGGATGCGCACGCCCTCTTCGAAGATCGAGCTGGCGCCGATGGGCATCGAGCCGGGGACCGAACCGCCGATATCGCTCTGGTGTCCGAACATGGCGGTGTAGGCGATCAGGCGTCCCGACTTGAAGACGGGCAAGAGAACCAGCCAGTCGTTGGAGTGGCTGATCGCGCCTTCGCAGGAATAGGGATCGGAGAGGAAGATCATGTCTCCATCCTCGATCGTGCCGTCGAAGCTCTTCAGGAAACCGTCGATGAAGCTGCCGAATTGGCCGACGATCATCTTCCCCGCGGGATCGGCGATAAGCGGGAAGCTGTCGCCCTGCTCGCGAATGCCGGGGCTCATCGCGGTGCGGACGAGCGTGGCGTCCATCTCGATACGTGCATTGCGCAGCGCATTCTCGATGATGTCGAGAGTGACCGGATCGATGCTGACGCGATCGAACGGCTTGTCGTTTGTTTCGATGATTTGTGCCGGCATCGCTTAGCCCTCCTGGTTCGGGTTGATGAGGATGTTGCCAACGTGGTCGACGGTGGCGGTGCAGCCGGTTTCGACCAGGGTCGTCGAATCCATTTCGGTAATGATGGCGGGGCCCGGGATCATATCCCCCTGGCGCAGCCTGGCGCGGTCGTAGATCGCAGCCGCCTGCTCCTTGCCATCCATCCACAGCGTGTGATCGCGGATCTTGGCGGCCGAGGGATCGCCATCGCCCTTCTCCAGCGCAGCGGCCGGCAAGGCAGGGGCCTGCCCCAGGGCGACCGCGCGCAGGTTCACGATCTCGTGCGGCGTTTCCATGTTGAAGGTGAAGAGGCGGCGGTGCTCCTCGTCGAAGCGCGCGAGGATGCCTTCGATCCCGTCCTTTTCGAGCGTGTCCTGATCGATAGTCAGCGGCACTTCGAAGGCCTGCCCGGCATAGCGGATATCGACTTCGAACTGCAGCGTGATGTCGCCTTCGGCAATGCCGTCGCCGATCAGTTCGCTGCGGGTCTGCTCGGCCATCTCGTCGAGAACTTCGGTCAGGTCCACTATGGTCGTATCCCTCGCCAAGCGCGAAAAACTGCGTGCTGTTTCGGTGCGCATGCGCGTCGTCGCATCGCCCAGTGCGCAAAGGACGCCAGGCGAAACCGGCGAAACAGCAGGCCAGCTGCCCATCAGCTTGGCTACGGCATTCACGTGGAGCGGGCCGGCGCCGCCGAAACCCATCACGGCGAAGTCGCGTGGGTCGTAGCCCTGCTGGACCGAAATCATGCGCAGAGCGCCGAACATGTTCTCGTTGACGATATCGATAATGCCGCGCGCCGCTTCCATCAGGTCGATGCCCAATGCATCGGCGATCGTTTGGACCGCCTTCTTCGCACCTTCGCGATCGAGCTTGAACGAACCGCCGAGCAAGTCCTCCGGCAAGTAGCCGAGAACGACGTTGGCATCGGTGACGGTCGGCAATTCTCCGCCCTTTCCATAGGCTACCGGGCCGGGCACTGCGCCGGCACTTTCCGGGCCGACGCGCAGCGCCTTGGTCAGTTCGGGCACATGCGCGATCGAGCCGCCGCCCGCACCCACGGTTTTCACATCGAGAGCAGAGGCGCGGACCGAAAGATGGCCAACCTCGGTCGTGCGCTGACGACGCGGCTCGAGCCCTTCGATCAGCGCAACGTCGGTCGACGTTCCGCCGACATCGAGCGTCAGTATGTTGTCGAGGCCCGCGTTCTTCGCCACCCACAATGCGCCCGTGACGCCGCCGGCTGGACCCGACATCAGGATGTTGACCGGATGCTCCTCGGCCTTCTGGCTGCTCATCAGCCCCCCGTCGGAACGCAGGAGGGAAAGCTTGCCCGCCAGCCCCTCTTCCTCGAGGCGACTGCGGAGGTTCGAGATATATTTGCCGACCACCGGGCGAACGGCGGCATTGGCTACGGTCGAAAGCGTACGTTCGTATTCCTGCATTTCGGGCAAGACTTCATGGCTAAGCGAAACCGGAATCGCGTCGCCGAAAACTTGCGAAGCGAGCTCTCCGACACGCTTCTCATGAGCGCCGTCGACATAGGCATTCATCAGGCTGACGGTGAGCGCTTCAATGCCCTGCCCCTTCAGCTTCTCGAGCGCTGCGAGAACCGCGTCTTCGTCGAGCGGGCGAACCTCGTTGCCGTCGGCGTCCATGCGGCCGGGGACGTCGATCGTATCTTCCAGCGCGGCAAGCGGCTGCGGCTTTGGCCATACGATCCAGGCTGCCAGACCGCCGGGCACGAAACTGCGCGCGATCTGCATGATATCCCTATAACCTTCGGTGACGATCAGCCCGACCCTCGCACCCTTTCCTTCCAGCACGGCGTTGGTGGCAACCGTCGTGCCATGGAGGAAATACGCAATGTCCTTGGGGGCGACACCGGCCTCGGATGTGATCGCCTGAACCCCGTTGAGAATGCCTTCGGAGCTGTCATGGGGCGTCGACGGGGTCTTATGCCGCCAGAAATTGCCCGTATCCTCATCGAAGAGCAAAAGGTCAGTGAAGGTACCGCCGACGTCGACGCCCATTCTGTAGGTCATATCGTCTCCAAATTCTTCGTCAGCGCGCCGCACGGGCAACGAGCGAGGGAAGTCCGCGGCCCAGAACGCCGCTGAAATTCTTGTTGGCTGCAATCGCGGCTTCGAGGTCGATGCCCGTCGATACGCCCGAGGTTTCCATCAGGTAGATCAAATCTTCGGTCGCGATATTGCCGGTCGCCCTGGGGGCGAATGGACAGCCCCCGAGGCCGCCGAGGCTGGCATCGAAGATTCGAACTCCGGCCTGATAGGCGGCCCAGGCGTTGGCGATCCCCGTCCCGCGCGTATTGTGGAAGTGGCACCGCATGGGAATACCGCTTCCAAGCACATCATGGAGCTTCCCGAACAGATCGGTCACCTGGGCGGGAACGCCGACTCCGATAGTGTCCGCCAGCGCGATCTCTTCGGGGCCTTCGGCAGCCATCTCTTCGGCGATCGAAAGGACCGTCTCCTCCTCGACCCGACCTTCGAAGGGACAACCGAAGGCGGCGGATATCGTCACCTGGGCGCGAAGACCGTTCTCCTTCGCAAAACGGATCATCGCGCGATTTTCCGCGATGCCCTCCTCAATGGTCTGCCCCTGGTTTTTCTGTCCGAAAGTGTCGCTCGCCACCAGTACGCAACCCACCTGGTCGATTCCGCGCGCCCCATTCTCGCGTGTCGCAAGGGCACGAAGCACCCCGCGCTTGTTCAACACCAGCCCGATATAGGTGAGACCCTCGCGATCCGGCAGTCCGGCAATCACCTCTTCCGCATCCGCCATCTGCGGAACGCGCTTGGGATTTACGAAGCTGGCGACTTCGAGACGGCGCACGCCGTAATCGATCATCGAACGGATCATCGCCAGCTTGTCCTTCGTGGCGACGACCTCCGGTTCGTTCTGCAAACCGTCGCGAGCACCGACTTCCACCAACTCAATGGCTTGTTTTGTATACAGCGAAGACATTCAATCCTCCCCGCACAAAATGCCGGCCAAATCGACGCTGCGCTCCGCGAGCTCGACATGGGCATCTGCATAGGAGTGGTATGCCCGGCGAATGTGCGCGCGCATCACATCCTGCGCCCAGCGCCCGTCACGCCTCGCGAAAGCCGAAAGCAGTTCGGCGTGCTCGTCGTAAGAGCGGCGCAGTTCGTCATTTCCGTAATATTGCGCCGTTCGCCATACGATCGGCTGCTCGATCAGGGTAGCGAGAAGCGTCGCCAGGCGTGGCGATGCGGCGGCCTCCACGATCAGATTGTGAAATGTTCTATTAGCTTCGAGAAAAGCGTTTACATCTGGCTTCGGCGACGAATTTGCTTTTTTAATTAGAGTGTTACACTTTCTCATTTCTTCCAGTTGAGACTGCGTAGCACGCTCGGCGGCGCGGCGGGCAGCAAGCCCTTCGACGACCGCCCGAAGCTCGAAGGTGTCGCGCACTTCATCTAGCGACCAGTCGGCGACGAAGCTGCGCTGGGACTCGTTCTTGCGAATCAGAAGCTCGGCTTCGAGACGCCTCAATGCCTCGCGAATCGGCGTGCGCGAGACGCCGCAACGCTCGGCCAGCGCCTCCTCGCGCAAGGGTGCCCCCGGGCCGAGTTCGCCTGAGAGAATCAGTCCCCTGATGGTGGCGTAGGCTTTATCTGAGGCCTTGGACATTCACTCTCCGGTTCCGATCGGGTCAAAAACACTTGACCATTCCATTTTGTATACAATAAGGATTGCGGCAATCAAGCCTGCAATCCCGAAGTTCGGCAATTCGCCGACGGCAGGCCAGGGCAGATCAGGGGAACGTCATGCAGAGCTTTCGATCGGTACTTCTTGCCTCAATCGCTCCGGGAGTGCTCATCGCCTCCCCCGCCACCGCGCAGGATGTCGAAGACGGTGCCGCGGCAGAGGATGGTGACGTAATCATCGTGACCGCTCGCCGCCAGCTGGAGACGCTGCAAGACATTCCCGCTTCAGTCTCGGTGCTCACGGCGGAATCGCTTGAGAGAACCGGTGCCGACAATGCGGCGGATTTCGCGCAGCTCACCCCCGGCGTCACGATCGTGACCGGAACGGCGGAAGCCGGCGACACCCAGGTGAACATCCGTGGCATCAACGGTGCGCGCGATGCCGAAAGCTCTATCGCGCTCGTGGTCGACGGCATCTTGAAGACCAACACGGCACAGCTGAACCAGGTTCAGGGAACCTTGCGGCAGGTCGAAGTCCTCAAGGGACCACAGGGCGCACTCTACGGTCGCAACGCGGCTGCAGGCGCAGTGGTGCTCCAAACGTTGAAGCCCGGGAACACTTTCGAAGGCGCAGTGACGGCTTCTTACGCCAACGAGAATACCTTCGAGGGAACGGCAAATATCGCCGGACCGATCGCCGACAGCATGGGGTTCGTGCTGTCTGGTTACTATCGCACCACCGACGGCTTCTTCCGCAACGAATTTCTCGATGCGAAGGTTGTCGACGATCAGGAAGTATGGAGCGTCGACGGGCGCCTCGTGGCCGACCTCTCTCCCGACACCGAACTCGATATCAAGGCGCGCTATTCGGAACTGAGCGGAGCCTCGATCAATTTCAACGCATCGTTCCACCTGCCGAATTTCGCGGCTGTTAACCCCGCATTCTACGAGGACGTGAACAAGCATCCCTTCAGTTACTACGGCAACATCCGTCCCACCAACGACCAGGAAAGTTTCGACGTATCGGCCAAGGTGGAGCATTCGTTCGAGACGATGGTGCTGACCGGCTGGGTGTTATATTCCGACGTCTCCCAGCAACTGACCGCAGACGGGACCTCGGCCGATTTCGCCCGGTATATTTCGGCGGTCGATCCGGCTGGCGACGCAGCGGTGAACTCCTGCTTCGCTACCACCGCCGCCCTGACCGGCTTCCCGGTCAACCAGCCCGGCTTCATCGGGAATCTGCCGGTGCCCTTTATCTTCGATCCGGTAAACGGCTCTACTTTCGGTGCCTACAGCCCGACGACCTGCGACGGCACGCAGCTCCAGACCCGCGACCAGACCGACATCAGCGCGGAAATTCGCCTCGCTTCCGATAATGGTGGACCGCTCGATTGGCAGATCGGCGCGTACTTCCTGAACATCGACCGCGAAGTCGGCGTCAGTCTCGGTGCCGACACCGGTGCCGGTGTGAGCACCGAGCTCTACAACGCGCCAGGCAGTTTCAATCCGACATCGCTGCTGCTGTGGGACGCGTTCGACACCAATGTCTATGCGGCTTTCGCATCGATCGACTACGCGGTCTCAAGCCAATTCGATGTAGGTCTTGCGCTGCGGTACGATATCGAGGACCGCGAAACCAATTCGCTCGTACCCGATGCCATCGACCCTTTCACGGGCGGACCGATCAACCCCGGCCAGGCCTTTGGCGCCCTGACCCCGAAGGACGGTACCTACAAGCAGCTGCAGCCAAAGCTTTCATTGAGTTATCGCCCGAATCCGGATCTCAACATCTACGCAAACTGGGGGATCGGATTTAAATCCGGCGGCTTCAACAACCAGGGCTCGGCCGCACTGGTCGATGCGAATTTCAACGATTTCATCGGCGCCGGTGTCCTGATCGAGGATCAATACGACAAGGAAGTCTCGAGCGCATTCGAAGCGGGCATCAAGGGCAGCTTGTTCGATGGCGACGTAACCTTCGATCTGGCCGGCTATTACACCGACATCGAAGACATGCAGTTCTTCGAATTCTTCGTCGGCAGCTTCGGTCTGCTACGCGTGGTGTCCAACATCGACGAGGTCGAAGTCTACGGTGCCGAGCTCAATCTGACCGCCGAAATCGTCGATGGCTGGAGCTTGTTCGGCGCGTTCAACGTTACCGAAAGCGAGATCAAGGACAATGCCTCGCGCCCCTATACCGTGGGCAACAAATCGCCTTACACGGCAGATTACACCATCAATCTCGGCACGGAGATCGAAGCGCCGCTGACCTCGAACATCGATTTCGTGGTACGCGCCGATTATCGCATCACGGGTCCGACGTGGTTCCACACCGTCCAGGATCAGGAACGTCCCACCTTGTTCTCCGGACTGCTCCCGATCTCCGCACTCGCATTGCCTGGTTTCGTCGGCAATGCACGCTACGATGTGGCACAGCGCGATGCGTTCGGCGTGATGAACCTGCGAGCCGGGATCGAGACGGACAACATTACGCTGACTGTTTTCGCGAACAATATGTTCGATGAGGAATACATCAACGAAGCGATCCCTGCGATCGAGTTCGGAGGTTCGTTCATTTCGCCCGGCGCACGCCGACTGGTGGGTGTCGAAGCGGGTGTAAAGTTCTAGTCCAGGGTGAGAGCCTGTCTTGGCAGGGCGGAAGAAGCACTCGCGCCTCAGACTTGCGCCTGTGTCGGAATCCGAAACTCAAAATCGCCCCACCTCCCAGACGCTTTCGACTTGTGTCGAGAAGCAGACAACAATCGCGATAGGTGCGAATTGGAACCCGGGTCCGGTGCTCTTCACCTACAGGTGCGAGAGTTCTTGCGGAGGATCGGGCAAGGCTGGACCGACTGCATAGGGGCGTCCGGAAAATCCGGCTAAAGTTCGGGATATACGCTACATATCCTGTCGAATTTCTCCGAGTGAAGGTGAACCCGCAATGTGCCACTAGGCTCACCCCAATCGGTGTCGGGATCGTCGCGCGCGATACAGATCGCGTATCGTGCTCTCGGGGATTCGGCGACCACCTCCGGGTCTGGCAATCCCCGCACTTCCAACGCCCCATTCGCGATTTCTGCACGTAAAACGCCGACGAAGTCACCCTCCGGGCCTTCGACCGTGATTTTCCCGGCCTCATCGATCCCGATGGAAGTTTCCACCTTCAAGCTCAAGGCCAACCAGACGGCGACCACCACGGTGGCCAGCCCCAGTAAGGCGATGCCGGCTATAAAGCGATCGATACGCTTGGTCTCGACCTCGGCCGCTTGCTTGTTTGCCATCTCGAATGCCACCCTTTTTCAAGTCGCATATCTGGTTAGGCCGACGATGTTTGCAGGGCAAATGCAGTTTGCCGAATTGGCTAGCTGTCTACATTTCTTCTACCGGCAAAAAGATCGCCGGGATATGCTGAAGCGATGATCGAAGCGGATTACTGGGCAATGCAGATCGACCTGGGGACCAATATATTGGCCGCCCTGGCGGCTGGCCTCCTTATCGGGATCGAGCGTGGCTGGCACCAGCGCGGAGAGGCCGACGGCTCGCGAGTGGCCGGCGTTCGTACCTTCACCTTGCTCGGCATATGCGGCGGCGTGATCGCGGGCTTCGCAGTCAATTTTTCCGCCCTGCTCGCTGCGATCCTGCTGGCAACCCTATGCATAGTGCTCGTGGGTGCCTTTCTCCGACCAAGGGCGCATCGGCAAGGACGCGATGCAACCACGATCGTCGCTGCGGTCGCGACGCTCGGGCTCGGCCTGATGGCTGGAGCGGGCTTTGCAGAACTGGCGTTGGCAGGCGCCGCTGCGATCACCATGCTGCTCGCTCTGCGCGAACCGATGCACGATGCGCTCCGGGCTCTGACCGAAGAAGAGGTGCGCGCCATTGCCAGGTTTGCGGTGATCACGATCGCAATCCTGCCCTTCCTTCCGGATGCGAATTATGGGCCTTACGGTGCCTGGAATCCCTTCAACCTGTGGTTGGTCGTGCTCCTTGTAACCGGATTTTCGATCGCCGGCTATGTCCTCAACAGGATAATCGGGCGAAACAAGGGTGCGATAGCGACCGCATTGATCGGTGGCGCCTATTCCTCGACGGCGGTAACGGCGGCTTTTGCCAGCCGGATGAATGAAGACGGCGCTGGCCCCCTTGGCACCGGCATCGCGCTTGCCAGCGCCATCATGTACCTGCGAATCGTCGTTCTCGCCTCCGTTCTGGTGCCTTCCGCTGCCCTGCCGATCCTGTGGCTTCTTGCACCTGCGACACTGGTTGCGTTCCTGATGGCAGGCCTGCTGTGGCGTACCGAGCAGTCGACGGAAGGCGGCGAGACGGAACTTGCATCCACTCCATTCAAGCTCTTGCCGGCATTCGGATTTCTACTCGCCGTGGCACTTGCCTCCTTGCTGGTCCACTGGGCCGAAGCCGAGTTCGGCGAACAAGGCGCCGCGCTGTCGCTTTTCATTGCAGGCAGTTTCGATGTGGATGCAGCGATCATTGCCTATTCCGCTCTGCCCGAAGATACCGTCGCCGTAGCCATTGCGGCACTTGCATTATCGGGGACGGCAGCGGTCAATATGGCCTTCAAGGCGAGTATCGTGTTCGTAAATGCGGGCATGAAGAGAGGGCGCCAGGCCGGCCTGGCATTGTTGGCGAGCCTGGCCGTGCTTGTTGCCACCCTCGCTTTGCGCGCAGGAATGCTGTTTGGCTAACTGGAACCTGCGACCCTGGCTGCGCTGGCCATTTAAATCAAAGCGAGTTTGTGCGCGAGCAAGACGACCGCAGCGAGAGACGCGCCGATGCAGCCGCTCCACGCAATCCACACACGCCCAATCCCGCGCCGAATAACAATGGCGTTCACCAAAGCGAACACGATCAGGAAAACGATGCTGGCGTTTTTGACCAGTTCGCCAATTCCCCCGATCAGCGCTAGGAACATGGCCGTCCCGGATATGATGAGAATGCCCGAATAGGGCACGCCTGCACTATCGGTCCGGGCAAAGAGTGAAGGCATTTCGCCCTCGTCCGCGACCGATTTGGCCAAACGTGCGGTCGCGAATAGTGTCGCGTTGATGGCCGATGCGGTCGAGAACGCGGCGGCCACCGTTACGGCGATGAAGCCCACCAGTCCCAGCGCAGCCCGGCCGGCAGTTGCAAGGGCCACTTCGCGCTGCTCGATTATCGCCTCGGCGCCGATAAGCATGGACGTCCCCAGGGTCACCGCAATGTAAACCGCGATAGCTGTGAGGATGGATATCGGCATAACCTTGGGGAGAAGCTTATCGGCATCCGCCATCTCATCATAGTCGTAAGCGAGGAGTTGGAAGCCTTCATAGGCCATGAAGACGGTGCCAGCACCGATCAATGCGCCGATCCACCCGGGCTGGTCGGCAATAGCGAGCTTTCCGACCTCCCAATGCGCCATGCCAAGAATGGCGAGACCGGCAAGAATTGCCAGCTTCCCCCACACGGCGACGATCTCGAGCGCAGAGGCCTCTCCCACGCCGAGCAAGTTGACTCCCGCGAGTATGATGATCGAGGCGATCGCCATCGCCTGCGGCATCCATGCAGGCCCGCCGACGGCATTGGCTGCGTAAGCTCCGAAAGTGAATGCATAGACCGAAACGGTGAGTGTGTAGCCGAGGATCAGAATCCACGCTGCCCAACGCGCCAGACGATCATGACCCTGCTCGCGCAGGAAGCGATAGATTCCGCCGGGCTTTCCGCACTCCACCGTAAGCGCCGCATAACTGTGCCCGGTAGCCAGTGCGATCAGGCCGCCAATTAGAAAGCTTGCCCAGGCCAACTCACCAGCCACCTGGATCACGACGCCAAGTGTTGCGAATATCCCGCCACCGATCATGCCCCCGACGGCCATGGACCAGGATGCGTTGAATCCGAGCTGCTTTTTCTCCGTCACGGATTAAGAGCTAAAATCCTTTACGCAGAAATGAAAGCATTGTCCGCAATGCGACCTGCTCGCAATACTCAATCCCGAATTCGACGCTGC
>CAYOWF010000001.1:0-59053 GCA_964407585.1 uncultured Qipengyuania sp. | reverse complement strand
ATCTCGAGCGCGCGCTTGGCTGTTTCCTGCCCCTTCACCTGCTTGAGATCCGGCCCGCCGGCGGGTTCCTCCACCAGGCCGCGCTCGGGCTCGGGAAGCTGGCTCGTGCCCTTGAGGTGATTGAGAAGGCTGGCGAGATCCGGCGCAGCGAGAACCGGCACCCGCTCGCCCATCTGGCTTCGGATCCTTGCGCGGCCGGACAGACCAGGCCTCTTCCCGCCTCGCTCGCATGCATGGCGGCGAGCAGCACGCCCGGTGAAGATGCCACCCTTGCGTCGAGCGCCAGTTCGCCAACCACGATCCAGTCGTCGAGCTGTTCGGCATCGGTAATGCCCATCGCCGCCAGGACGGCGAGGGCGACGGGCAAATCGTAATGCGAGCCCTCCTTGGGCAGGTCTGCCGGGGAGAGGTTGATGGTAATCCGCTTGGGCGGCAGCGCGAGCCCCATGGAAGACAGGGCCGCGCGGACCCGCTCCTTGCTTTCGCCTACCGCCTTGTCGGCCAAGCCGACGATGTTGAAATTGGGCAGTCCCGGCGCAAGCGAACATTGTACCTCGACGGCGCGCGCCTCAAGCCCGAGATAGGCGACCGTCCGGACCAGTGCGACCAAATCAATTCCCCTTCTTTTGAATCGGAATGACAAGAAGAAGGAAGAATGTCGAGCAACAGAACGATATCAATCTAATAACGAATTGAATAAATATCGTCCAAATGAACCAAAAACCTGCCCTGCATCTTGAACTTCTACACGTTTGTGCAATTCCGATTTGCTGAAATTCGCGAAATTTTGGCTTTCTCAAGCATCAATGATGCGAGCATGATGTCCCTGCGGCGAGGTCGGGTACAGCCATGGTTATGACGCCTTCAGGCTTGACCTTTCCGCCCGATTTCCTTAAGCGCGCCCTCCTGTGAGCGGTCGCCCGTTGCGGCGGCCCTTTTTGTCGGTGCGATTCGCCTGGCAGTAACTTTGGATTTTAAAGGACTTTCCGATGAAGCGGACTTTCCAGCCTTCGAACCTCGTGCGCGCCCGTCGCCACGGTTTCTTCGCCCGCAAGGCCACCCCGGGCGGCCGCAAGGTTCTCCGTGCACGTCGCGCTCGCGGCCGCAAGAACCTCTGCGCATAATCGACTGATTGGCCGCGCTTCGGCACGGCTGCAATCGCGATAGGAAAAGCGGGCTCCCATCGGGGGCCCGTTTTGCGTATCTGGCATCCATGCACACCAGTCTTTCCGTGATCCGCAAGCGCAGCGATTTCCTCGCCGCCAATCGCGGTATGCGGAATGCCAAGCCCGGTTTCGTGCTGTTGACCCGACCGAATGCGGGCAAGGGCAAGCGCTACGGCATCACCGTGACCAAGAAGATCGGCAATGCCGTGGTCCGCAACCGGATGAAACGGCGCTTCCGCGAACTGCTGTGGGCGGCGCTGCCCGAACAGGGGCTGCCCGACCACGACCATATCCTGATCGGCCGCGAGGGCGGGATCGAGCGCGATTTCACCGCGCTGCGCGAGGAGCTGGCCGCCGCGCTGGCGCGGGCCGCCGAGGGCAAGGGCGACCGCCCGCGCACCCCGCGCCACCGCCGGAGCCGCCGCGCATGAAGTATCCGCTGATCTGGATCGCGCGCCTGTGGCAGCTCGGCCCGAGCCGTATCCTCCCGCCGACCTGCCGCTTTACCCCGTCATGCAGCCAATATGCGATCGAGGCGCTGCAGAAGCATGGTGCAATCAAGGGTGGATGGCTGGCCCTCAAGCGGCTATTGCGCTGCCAACCTTGGGGTGGCTGCGGCCACGACCCGGTGCCCTGACCGGCTCGGTGTCTTGACGTCGTAATACACTCTCCCCATCTGACCGAATACAACTGCCACCGGGATCGACCTTGGAAAATTCACGCAATTTCGTGCTCGTGCTCACTCTCTCGCTTGCCGTGCTCATCGGCTGGCAGTGGGCGATGGACTATTTCTATCCGCAACCGGACAATGTCCCGGTTACCGAGGAGAAGATCGATACGCCGGCCGAGCAGGCTGCTGCAGCGAGCGGCGATATTGGCGAAAGCGCGGCAGCCGCAGTCGACCTCGACACTTCGCTGACTTCTGCGGAGCGCCTGCGTATCGATACGCCCAAACTGGCCGGCTCGATCAACCTGCAGGGTGCTTTCCTCGACGATGTAGTGCTCAAGGATTACGCCGAGAGCACCGACAAAGACAGCGGCCCGGTCCGCATTTTCGCCCCTCGCGGAACGACGACGCAGCAATATTCGCAATTCGGATTCCTCGTGAACGGGCAGAAGGTGTCCGACGAATCGCTATGGACTGCCGATGGCGGCACGCTCACGCCCGAAACGCCGGTTACGCTGACGCATGATGCGGGCAATGGTATCGAACTGCAGCTGACCTATTCGATCGATGAGGAATACATGCTCACGGTCGAGCAGTCGGTCGCCAACCGCAGTGGCGCTGCGGCAGTGGTGCAGCCCTATGGCCTCGTCGGGCGGACCAGCGAAACCGCCAGTGCCGATTTCTTCATCGCGCATTCGGGCCCGATCGGATCCTTCGACCAGAGCGTCGAATACGGAAACGATTACGACGATGTCGAAGAAGTCGGCAAAATCTCCCCTGCAGGCAAGACCGACTGGATCGGGTTCACCGACATCTACTGGCTTGCGGCCATGGTCCCGCAATCGGGTGCCACTCCCGATGCGACCTTCCGTTCGCTTGGCAATGACGTCTTCCGCGCCGACCTGATTTACGATCCGGTCACCGTGCCTTCGGGCAATCGCTACACGACAACTTCGCGCCTCTATGCCGGCGCCAAGGACAGCGAAATCCTCGATGCCTACCAGGATGCGGGCATTCCGCAGTTCGGCCTGGCCATCGACTGGGGCTGGTTCCGCTGGTTCGAGAAACCGTTCCTCTGGCTGTTGAAGAACATCTTTGATCTGGTCGGAAATTTCGGCGTCGCCATCATCATCCTGACCGTGATCGTACGTGGGCTCATGTTCCCCGTCGCGCAGAAGCAGTTCGCATCGATGGCGGCGATGAAGGCGATCCAGCCGGAAATGAAAAAGCTGCAGGAAAAGCACAAGGACGACAAGCTCAAGCAGCAGCAGGAAATGCAGGCGTTGTTCAAGCGTGAGAAGGTCAATCCCCTCGCAGGCTGCCTGCCGCTTATCCTGCAGATCCCGATCTTTTTCGCGCTCTACAAGGTCCTCTATCTGGCCATCGAGATGCGGCACCAGGATTTCCTTTACATCAAGGATCTGAGCGCCCCCGATCCGGCAACAGTGCTCAACCTCTTCGGGCTGCTGCCGTTTACGCCGCCGGGCTTCCTGGCCATTGGCATCCTCGCGGTGCTGCTGGGTGTAACCATGTGGCTGACATTCAGGCTCAATCCTTCCGCGATGGACCCGGTCCAGCAGCAGGTGTTCAGCATCATGCCCTGGGTGCTGATGTTCATCATGGCCCCCTTCGCAGCGGGTCTTCTGCTCTACTGGGTTACGTCGAACGTCCTGACGCTGGCGCAGCAGAAATATCTCTATTCGAAGCATCCCGCGCTGAAGGCGGCGGCCGAGAAGGAGAAGGCCGAAAAGGCTGCCGCGGCGGCCAAGGGCTGAGGCGCAGGCGATGACCGAAGAGGAAGCCGCCGAACTGGCCGAACTGGAACGGCGTGCAAGGAAGCTGTTTTCGGGCCGGGTGGAATTCCTCCTCTCTGCGCCGCAACTGAAATTCCTGCCCGACCCGACCGTGCCCGAGATCGCCTTTGCGGGGCGCTCGAATGTCGGCAAAAGCTCGCTGCTCAACGCGCTGACCGGCCGCAAGGCGATCGCGCGCACCTCGGTGACTCCGGGGCGTACGCAGGAACTGAATTTCTTCGAAGTCGGCGAGCCGACCCGGTTTCGCCTGGTGGACATGCCCGGATACGGATTCGCCAAGGCCCCGGTGAAGGTGGTCGAGAAGTGGAAGAATCTCGTGCGGACCTATCTGCGCGGACGGCAGGTTCTGGTTCGCAACCTCGTGCTGGTCGACAGTCGCCACGGGCTGAAGGACGTCGATCGCGAGATGATGAAGATGCTCGACGAAGCCGCCGTTGGCTACCGCGTGGTCCTGACCAAGGCCGACAAGATCAAGGCGAGCGAGCTGGCGAAGACCGTCGAGGCGGTCGAGGCCGAGGCGAAGAAACACGTCGCCGCCTTCCCCCACATCCACGTGACGAGCAGCGAGAAGGGCCTGGGGGTCGGGGAATTGCGTGCCGCGATCCTGAGGGATGCCGGAGCCTGAATTCGATCGGCTGCCGGGGCCCTCGCGCGAAGAAGTCTGGAATCCGGATTTGGGCGGGGCGGATTTTCAAGCGTCGATCCTTGACACTCTAAGGTATCATAATGTAACCCGTGGGTATCAAATCAAGGCTTGGAGATGATGTATGCCGTTTTCCCGTCCGCGCAATTCAGCCGAGGCAAGCGATAGCCTTGCGACTCTTACCGCGGCAGGGGCCGGACTTGCGGCGCTCGTCTACTCTGTGAACGTTGTCGAAGTCTTCGTATCCGAAGCACTGGCCGACCTCCTTGGCTATGGCCAGATCCTACTGGGGCTCCTGCTGCTGCTCGGATATCTCCCTGCGCTACTTTTCCTTAAATCTCGCGGGGGACGGCCCACAGGGCGGGACTCGCCGGAAGGATTTTCGAACTTGTCATTCAGACAGGCAACTTTCTCTGCATTCTCGCTGACGATGGTATTCTTGATTATTCTCAATGTCTTGGACAACAAGATCCTTGCGCAAATCACTGCCAAGACAGCAATCGACCTAGTGATTGTCTTCGCGCTGACCGCCTTTGCCGCGTCATTTTTCGTAATCGACAATTCAAGCCGCGCCTCCTTTGATCCTGGCGACGAAGAATGAATGACCGGCTGAGCAATCGCATCAGTGCTTATCGCGCCGAGCGGCATATGAGCCAGGCGGACTTGGCCGAAGCCATTGGCGTCTCCCGCAAGACGATCAGTACGGTCGAAGTCGGGCGCTTTATTCCGTCAACGATCATTGCACTGAAGATTGCCCGTTTTTTCGAAGTTCCGGTCGAGAACCTGTTCCAGCTCGCAGATGATGAATAGCGCGGTGAATCGCCAACGATCGGGCAATCAGCTTGCCTGCACTCCGCACCCCTTGCACTCCGGATCCTTGGCGATGGCGAACTGCCGCATGCCCGGCTTCATCCCGTCGAGCAGGTGCACGCGGCTCCATTGCGGATCGCCATAGGCGCTGACCCCGTCGAGCAGTACGCGCACGGCGTGGAGTGCGGCAAAGCTGCCGACCCAACCCGCCATCGCGCCGAGCATTCCATCTTCGGCGCAGGTGTCGCAATCGTCGGCGTCGAAGGCATCGCCCACGAAGCAGCGATAACAGGCCTCGTCCGGAAGGTGGCCTGCAAAGGCACCGACCTGGCCCTGAAAGCGGCCTACCGCCGCCGAGAGCAACGGCACGCCCGCCTTCACGCAGGCATCGGATACCGATAGGCGCGTGGCGAAATTGTCGGTGCCGTCGAGCACGAGATCTGCGCCTTCGACGAGCGCCGCTGCGCTCCGCGAATCGATCCGGCGATCGCTGATCTCTACGTCGAGCGCCGGGTCGAACAGCGTCACCCAGCGCTTCGCCGAAGTCGCCTTGCCGTGGCCGATATCGCGCTCGTTATAAAGCGTCTGGCGTTGGAGGTTGCTGGCATCGACCTTGTCGTCGTCGACCAGTGTAAGCTTCCCGATGCCCGCCGCCGCCAAATATTGCAGCGCCGGGCTGCCGATCCCGCCGAGACCGACCAAAACGACATGCTTACGCGCCAGTGCAGCCTGCCCCGCTCCGCCGACTTCGGGCAAGACGATATGGCGCGCAAAGCGGTCGAGCCGGTCCTTGCCCAGCGCACTCACAGGGGCACCTCACTGCCTGTCTCTCGGCGTTCTTTGCGGAAGCCGTGCATGCCGTTCCACCATTGCACCGCGATTACGGCACCCTTGGATGGCTGTAGCAGCCCGATGAGCATCACGATTGCAACGGGGATGACGATGGCGAGCAGGGTCCATGCCGAAAGCGCGAAACCGGTTACCAGCGCGATGATAACCGGGGCGAGAAGATGTCCGGTGACGAAAATGCCGATATAGGCGGGCAGGTCGTCGGCACGCTGGCCGGAAATATCCAGCGCGCAGGCTTCGCAAGCCTCGACCGGTTTGAGCCAGCGACGGAACAGCCTGCCTTTCCCGCATCGCGGGCAGCGGCAGAGTGTCCCGCGCCACAGGCATTGTGCGAGGATTGCAGGCAATTCGTAGGGCTGGCCGGGCACGCCACGGCCGTCTGTGGACAGGCTCATGGGCAGCCTGTTGGCACCATGTTGGCGAACTGTCGACAGGCCTCTGCGCCAGGCCTGTCGAACAGCACCCCCCTCAGCGTGATTGCGGACCGAAGGGCCGGGGGTTAATCGTTCAGCTTTCCAGCTGACGCAGCAGGCTGCGCACGTCTCCATCCATGTCGGCATCGCGCTGGCGCAGGTCCTCGATCAGGCGCACGGCGTGGATGACTGTCGAATGGTCTCGCCCGCCGAACTTGCGGCCGATTTCCGGGTAGCTGCGCGGGGTGAGCACCTTGGACAGGTACATTGCCACCTGGCGCGGGCGGACCACTGCACGCGCGCGGCGCTTGCTCGACATTTCGCTGCGGTCGATCCGGTAGAACTGGCATACCGTGCGCTGGATCTCGTCGATCGTGATCCGGCGGCGATTGGCCGAGAGGATGTCGGTCAGCTGTTCTTCGGCCAGCTGGAGCGAGACCTCCTGGCCCGTAAGCTGGGCATAGGCGATCAGCTTGTTGAGGCCGCCGACCAGTTCGCGCACGTTGCGCGTGATGGTGCGGGCGAGGAAGTCGAGGACGTCCTCGGGCACGGCGAGCGGAGCGAACTTGCTCAGCTTGGAGTGCAGGATCTTCTTGCGCAGTTCGATGTCGGCCGGCTGGATGTCGGCCACCAGGCCCATCGAAAGGCGCGAAAGGAGTCGCGGCTCGACGCCGTCGAGAGCCTGCGGCGCGCGGTCGGCGGCGAAGACGAGGCGCTTACCTTCGGCCAGCAGCGCATCGATCGTGTAGAGCAGTTCCTCCTGTGCGGAAGCCTTGCCGATGATGAACTGGATATCGTCGACCAGCAGCAGGTCGAAGCTGCGCAGGCGGGCCTTGAATTCGATCATCCGGTTGGCCTTCAGGGCCTGGACGAATTCGACCATGAAACGCTCTGCGCTGCAGTAGAAGATGCGGCTGCGGCTGTGCGTCTGGAGGAAGGTGTGGCCGATGGCGTGCAGCAGGTGCGTCTTGCCCTGGCCGGTGGCGGCCTTGAGGTAGAGCGGGCTGAACTGCGGCTTCTCGGTCGCCGCCATGCGCTGCGCGGCGTTGAAGGCAAGGATGTTCGCTTCGCCGGTCACGAAAGCGGCGAAGGTCAGCGAGGCGTCGAGGCCGACCGAGGAGGTGAAGCCCGCATCGCCCAGCGTATCGGCACCGATCGCCATCATCGAGGTGTCGGCATCGTTGGCGGCGCGGCGACCGTCGTTGTGGAGCCGAAGGTCGGCGACCTGGCGCCGGCCAGGATGGACCGAGATGGCGACTTTGCGCACTTCGCTACGGGCGATTTTCCATGCGAGGCTCAGCCTGTCGGCGAAACGATCCTTGACCCAGTTGGCGCTGAATTCGGTCGGGAGGTAAAGGTCGAGCGTACCGGTTTCGGTATCGATCTTGCCCAGCTGGATCGGCTTGATCCACTGGCTGTGAAGCTGGTGCCCCAGATCCTTGCGAAGCCCCTGGCTGATGTCTGCCCAATCCGCTGCCAGGTTCACCGCATCGAGATCTTCCATTTCGTTGTTTGCCTTCCGCTTGCCCGGATGCCCGCCCACTTTAGTCATCGCAATAATTCCCCCGAGGCGACCGGACCGGTCGCCATTATATCATACTTCGAAATGGCCCTCTTCGGGAGCGTAGGCACGGCTCCGCCCTTCCCCGGAATCGGTTGATTCACGGGTGGTCCCTCCCCATTGGCCATCGATGTGAAAACTCGGGCTGTCCCCCCCGAGCAGAGCTATTTTCTAAGTCGCAGTCGGGATGAGTCGCAAGGGGGATAAGTGCAAAAAATCTGAAATAAACTTGTTGACTCGCCGCAAGGCCGCAGGCGTCCGTTCATGTGTCTGAAAATAAGGAATATTGATCTGCGATACCATGCGAATCGCGGGATTTGCGTGACTTAGGTTGCGGAATTGTTGCGCATTGGTTTTGGACTGCAACGCAAATACGACAAGGGGGCCGACGCATGGTGCGACGACCCCCTCGGGAAATTGGATTTCCGGCTGCAGCCGGAGCCGAATCAGAGCGCAGCGACGCGCTTGGTCAGGCGGCTCAGTTTCCGCGATGCGGTGTTCTTGTGCATCACGCCGCGAGCAACACCGCGAGCCAGTTCGGGCTGGGCATTCTTGAGTGCGGTCTGGGCAGCGTCCTTGTCACCTGCTTCGCAGGCCGTCTCGACCTTCTTCACGAAACCGCGAATGCGGCTCATGCGCGCCGTGTTGATTTCGGCACGGCGATTGTTGCGACGAATGCGCTTCTTGGCTTGCGGCGTATTGGCCATATCTGTCCTCGGTCGGGCCGCAGCAATGAGCGGCGAAAAATTCTGTTGGGCGTGTCGAAAAAGGCGGTAGGACCGCCGGAAAGCGGCGCACTTAGCCAGCGATGCCCGAATCGTCAAGCTAATCGTCGAGCGAAAGCGGAACAGGCTTCAACGCGCCCTGTTGCCACTATATGGGAATGCGCCCAGGAAAGGACAAGAAGTGACCGACAAGCTCGATATGACCGAAGAGGAATGGCGCGCGAAACTCTCGCCCGAACAGTATCACGTACTGCGCGAGAAGGGGACCGAGCGCGCCTTCACCGGCAAGTACGACAAGAACAAGGCGGAAGGCGAATATCATTGCGCCGCCTGCGGGCAATTGCTGTTCGATAGCGAGACGAAATACGACAGTGGCTCGGGGTGGCCCAGCTTCACCGCACCCGCCGCCGACGAGGCGGTCGAGGCGCATCGCGATGTCAGCCATGGCATGGTCCGCACCGAGGTCGTGTGCTCGAAATGCGAAGGCCATCTCGGCCATGTCTTTCCGGACGGTCCGGGCGAAACGGGCCTGCGCTATTGCATCAACTCCGCTGCGCTCGACTTCGAGCCCGAGGATTGAGCCGGCTTCTTTCTCCCCTGCGACTGTGTGTTCACCGGAGGTTCCGTCTCGCCATGACAGTTTGTGGCCGATATAGGGCAGCGCAGCCGGACACGAGGGATACGCCAGCGAATGGATAAAAGAGGCAGCCGCCGCAAAAGCTCCAAGCGGGCCGCCAGGGCCGCCAGGGCCGAAGCGGAAGGCAAGCGCGATTACAGCCGTGTGAAATTCTGGGCCAGGCGTATTTCCCTATGGGGAGGCGGCCTGGCCATCCTCGGGCTCGTCTTTCTTGGCATCGCGATCGCTTTCGCGGCGCGTTCGCTGCCCAGCTATTATCAGCTCAAGGCAACCCAGAACGCGCAGACCATCGTCGTGCGCGCGCGCGACGGGTCGGAGCTGGTCGAACTTGGACCCAGCTATGGTAAGTGGATCACTTCTGATCAGATCCCGCAGGTCATGAAGGATGCGATGATCGCGACCGAAGACAAGCGGTATTATTCGCATTTCGGAGTCGATCCGGTACGTCTGACGGGAGCCGTTATCGAAGGTATGACCGGAGAGCGTTCGCGGGTCGGCGGCACGTCGACGATCAGCCAGCAGCTGGCACGCAACGTCTTCCTCAATTCCAATCGGACGCTGGACCGCAAACTGCGCGAAGCGGTGCTGGCGATGGCGCTCGAATGGAAATTCTCCAAGGAGCAGATCCTCGAGCTCTACCTGAACAAGGTCTATTTCGGCGGTGGCGCCTATGGCATCGATTCGGCGAGCCGGAAATTCTTCAGCCATCCCGCCACGGAGCTTTCGACCGGCGAAGCCGCCATTATCGCAGGGCTGGTGAAGGCTCCGAGCCGCTATTCGCCGACCGCCGATGTAGATGCCGCCGTCGCTCGGGCCGGCGTGGTGCTGCGCCTTATGCGCGAGCAGGGCAAGATCAGCGCGAGCGAAGCGCGGGTCGATGTCTCGGCGGTGAAACTCAAGCAGGAAACCGGCACCAATTCGGTCCGCTATTTCACCGACTGGGCGCTTCCGCAACTCGACCTGCTGTTGCCCGAAACCTTCGAACCGATCGAGGTCTGGACCACGCTCGATCCGGGCATGCAGAAAGCGGCGACTGCGGCGATCGCCGGCAATGCCCCGGACGGAGCGCAGGGCGCACTCGTCAGCCTCGACCGCGACGGGGCCATCCTAGCCCTCGTCGGCGGGACGGATTACGTCGAAACCAATTACAATCGTGCCACCAATGCGCTGCGCCAGCCCGGTTCGAGCTGGAAGCTGTTCGTCTACCTCGCTGCGCTCGAGGCAGGTTACACGCCCGAAGACCGGGTCGTTGATACGCCCGTTTCGATCGGCGGCTGGAGCCCGCGCAATTCGAACGGTCGCAATATCGGCGAGACCAATCTGCGCACCGCATTCGCCTATTCGGTGAACACGGTCGCCGCCCAGCTTGGCAATGAAGTCGGCTTCAGCGCCGTCGCCTCGATGGCGCGTCGCTTCGGCATTACCACTCCGATCAACACCTATCCGGCGATGGTGCTTGGCTCGAACGAGGTGCGCCTGCTCGACATGACGCGCGCCTTTGCGGCCGTGTCCGCCGGCGGTGCATCGGTCGAACCCTATGGCATCGTCAAGGTGACCACGGCGGAAGGCGAAACGCTTTACCAGCACAATCGCGCACGCAGCACGCAGCTCGTGCCCGACCATGTCGCACGGGGCATCACCGATCTCCTTCAGACGGCCGTCCAGACCGGTACGGGCCGGGCGGCGCAGATCGGGCGTCCGGTGGCGGGCAAGACCGGAACCACCAGTTCGAACAAGGACGGGTATTTCGTCGGCTTCTCGTCGGGCGTGACTACCGGCGTATGGATGGGCCGCGACGACAACCGCCGCGTCGGCGGGCTGCAGGGTGGCCGTGCGCCGGCGCAGGCCTTTGCCGCCTTCATGCGCTATGCGGTGAAGGACCGCCCGGTCGAAGAGTTCGATACCGAATTGCAGCTGCCCGAATGGCAGATCGACGAGGAAGACGATTTCTTCTTCGGCGATCCCGACGATTATTACTATATCGACGAGCAGGGCAATCTGATCGAGCCGGGTCGCAGCGAAGGTCCCGGCGGCGTCATTCCTTTCCCGGATGACCGCGACGGCGCGAGCGGGGGCGAAGATGGCATGCGTCCGCGCCCGCCAGGCCAGCCCCAGCGTATCCCCGGACCGCGCCCGCAGTCGCCCACCGGTCGCGGTGCGGACGGTGCGCCGCAAGCGGTGGACGACGATTTCCTCGACGGGGTCATCGGTCGCGACCAGCCCAGGCCTACGCCCACCGCGACCCGTTCACCCGACTAAAAGCTGACGAGATGCTGAAAAGCCCTCCCGGCGCGAACCGGGAGGGCTTTTCAATGTGTAGAGTAGTGGAAGACCTAGCGCATCCGCACTGCGATATAGCTTGGGCTGCCACCGCGGCGCTGTACGCGCAGCAGCACGGCATCGCGATCGTCGGCCTGTGCACCGCGAATGGTTTTCTCCAGATCGGCCACTTCGACCATCGGGCGGTAGTTCGCCGTCAGGATGATGTCGCCGCGCTGGAGACCCTTGCGCGCCGCGTCCGAATTCTGGTCGACCGATGCCACTACGAGACCGCGCGTATCGGGGCTCGCGCCCAACTGGCGGGCGATCGTCGCCGTCAGCGGGAGTACCTGAAGGCCGAGGCTTTCCTCGATCACTTCATTGTCGCTCGGCGCCATTTCGTCGTCGGGTTCGGCGTCGGGATCGAACATCTGGCTCTGGCGCAGTTCTTCCTCGCTTGGGCGTTTACCAACGGTGACATTCAGGCGGCGGCGTTCTCCGTCGCGAATGACTTCGAGCGGAACGGTGGTGCCCGGCGCGATATTCGCGACCAAGTAAGACAGCGTCTGGTCGGGCGTTACGTCGCGGCCATTGACCGACAGCACGATATCGCCCGGCTCGATCCCCGCACGCGCGGCTGCTTCACCCGGCTGCACCATCTGGACGATCTCACCGCGATTGCGCCGCAGACCCAGTGACGACGCGACATCGTCGCTTACCGGCTGGATCTGGATGCCGAGATAGCCACGTTCGATCTCCACGCCGCGGACCAGCATGTCGACGATGGGTTCGGCCGTTTCCGCGGGAATGGCGAAGCCGATGCCCACGCTGCCTCCGGTCGGCGAGATGATGGCGTTGTTGATGCCGATGACATTGCCCTGCATGTCGAACAGAGGGCCGCCGGAATTGCCGCGATTGATGCTGGCGTCGGTTTGCAGATACCGGTCGTAGGCCCCGCCGCCGGTGTTGCGCAGCACGCTCGACACGATACCGCTGGTAACCGTGCCGCCGAGGCCGAAGGGGTTGCCGATGGCGATGACCCAGTCGCCCACGCGGGCCTGGGAGGAATCGCCGAATTTCACGAAAGGAAAGGCTTCGCCGCGATTCACCTTGAGCACGGCAAGGTCCGACTGCGGGTCGGTCCCGACTAGCTCGGCTTCGTATTCGGTGCCGTCGGGCAGGGTCACGGTGATCTCGGTAACGGAGCCGCGCCCATTGGGGCTGACGACGTGATTGTTGGTGACGACATAACCGTCCGCCGAGATGATGAATCCCGATCCCAGCGACTGGCCTTCACGGAATTGCGGCTCGTCATCCTGCTGCTGGCCGCGGCGACGGTTGAAAAGGCCTTCGAAGGGCGTCCCCGCGAAGGGATTGCCGCCGTTTGACTGCACCTCGATGCGCTGGCGCGTCGAGATGTTGACGACGGCCGGCTGCAATTGCTCGGTGAGATCGGCGAAGCTTTCGGGAGCGCCGGCACGCGGAACCACGCGGGCCATTTGCGAATCGTCGTTCTGGGCGACCTGCGCTCCGGCCGGGAACCCGGCAAGCGAAAGGGCGGCACCACCGGCAAGCAGGGTGGCGGTTACGGAATAGGCATATCGCACTGGCTTCACGTCCTTTTCAATAATCCTCTTGATCGTCCGCAATTCGGCACACGGTATAGCTATGCAGCCGCGCGCCTGCGGTTCCGCGCTCCAGACTGCGCCCGGGCGCTTAATGCGCGTTGAACGGCACGCTGCACGCGCCGTCCAATCGACGAATGGTCAACGGCGTCCGCGGAACTGCTGCAGATATTCATTGTCGGGCGAGAGAATGATGCTGCTCGCCGCGTCGCCGTTCTCTGCGGCGAAAGTCGCATCATAGCTCTGCATCGCACGATAGAAATCGTAGAAGCCTGCATCCTTGCCGAAGCTCTCGGCATAGATCCGCGCGGCTTCGGCATCGGCATCGGCGCGAATGATTCGCGCATCGCGGCTACCTTGCGCACGGATGGTGCGTGCTTCGCGCTGACGGTCCGATTCCATGCGGGTGAAGGCCGATTGCAGCGGCGCTTCGGGCAAGTCGGTTCGGGTAATCTGCACATCGACCACCTCTGCGCCGTACTGGCGTGCCTGACGATCGAGGTTCGCGCGCACGTTCTGGAGTGCCGAACCGCGCTCTGCGGTCAGCATGGCCTGGAAGGTACGGCGGCCGAGTTCCTGGCGGAGGACCGAGTTGAGAATCGGTTCCATCGCGGTGCGTACACCGTCGGTCGTACCCGCACGGCGTACCATGCGGACCGGATCGGTGATGCGGAAACGCGCATAGGCATCGACCAGCAGGCGCTGCTGGTCGTTCGAAAGGACCTCTTCATTGGTCATTTCGAGATCGAGCAGGCGGCGTTCGATACGCACGAGCCGGTCCACGAAGGGCGCACGGAAATAGAGACCGGGCCCCTTGTCGTCGCCGACCATATTCGCAACGCCGACCGGATTACCGGTGCGAACCCTAACGACCTGTTCTTCTTCCGGAACCACATAGGCGCTCATGATGAAGCCGACGAAGGCGACGGCGAGCGCGATGATGGTCAGGCGATGATCTTCCCAGATACGCTGCATCTTATTGTCCTCCCGGCCCGGTTGCGGTGGCGGCCGGCTGTTGCTGCTGTGCGCGGCGACGGATCTCGGGAAGCGGGAGGTACGGCGTCACGCCTTGCGCTTCCACGATCGTCTTGTCGGTCTTGCTGAGCACGCGTTCCATGGTCTCGTAATAGAGACGCTGGCGGGTGACCTCGGGTGCAAGGCGGTACTGCTCGTAGACCTTGTCGAAGGCCTCCGCCTCACCCTCTGCCTGCGCGAGCACTTGCTGGGCATAGCCCTGAGCCTGGTTTCGCGCTGCGTCAGCGTTCTGTTCGGCTACCTGAACGTCGCGGAATGCATCGACCACCTGGCTCGGCGGGTCGGCTTTCTCGATCTCCACACCGAGCACGCGAATACCCGCCCGGTACCGGTCGAGCGTGTCCTGCATGCGGTTCCGGACATCCTGTTCAATTGCGGCACGACCCTGGCCGGAGAAGGTTTCGTCGAGCTGCTTTTCGGCTACCGAGGCGCGCATGGCCGCTTCGGCCACTTCGTTTACGGTCTCTTCCGGGTCCACCACGCGGAATTTGAAGGATTCCAGATCCTTGATGTTCCAGCGAACGATATAGCTCAGATCGACCAGGTTCTGGTCACCGGTGAGGATGAGCTTGGCTTGGTTGTTGTTCCCCGGAATGCGCACGGGGCGAACGCCCTCGACATTCTCTACGTCGACCGTCTCGATGGGGAAGGGAAAGGAAAATTGCAGGCCCGAGTCCAGCGTGCGGCTGTAATCGCCGAGGCGCTTGACCACGGCTTTCTCCTGCGGGCCGATCAGATGCGCGCTGGTCGCAAGCAGGCCCAGCGCGATGATGCCGACCACCAGTACGGGGAACCAGCTCTTCCCGCCGGGACGTTGCGGCATACGGAATCCGCCGCCGCCTCCGCCGCGGCGCCTTTGCTCGGGCCCGCGTTGCTTGAAGATGTCCTCGATATTCGGGCCGCGCTTGCCGCCCCCACCGCCGCCCGATGAAGGCGGCAACCAGGGGTTGCGCGGGCCGTCGGACTTGCCGCCGTCGCCCTTGTTGCCATCGTCTCCGGAGCCCGAAGAGTCATCGCCCTCCGAACCCCATGGATTTTTTCCAGCCATTGCCAGGCGAACCCCGTCCAAAATTCTCATAAGTGTCTTATAGGAACCATTTCCGGGAAAAACAGGGGTTGCGGCACGCTTTTCGATGCTACAGCAGCGTCGCCCATGAGCCGCACCGATTTTTCTGCCGATTTGCCACCCGAAATCGTCCCTCTTGTGACCGGTTCGGTCCTGAACGAGGGGCGTGCCACGATCATTATAGATGCAGGCCCGATTCCGATTGCACAGCGGGACAAGGTGGAAGAGGCGGTCAAGAAGTCCGTCGGCGATCGTAGCGACGTGAATGAAGTTCGCGTGGTGATGACTGCCGAACGCAAGGGGCCGATGATCATCGCCGTCGGTTCAGGCAAGGGCGGGGTGGGCAAATCGACGCTCACGGCGAACCTGGCGATCGCGCTGGCGAAGAAGGGGGTGAAGGTCGGGCTGGTCGATGCCGATATCTACGGCCCTTCGCAGCCGGTCATCCTCGGCACACAGGACGTTCGCCCGCAGGCGCAGGACAACAAACCGATCGCGATCGACAGCAAATATGGCGTACCGCATCTTTCGATGGGTCACCTCGTCGCGCCGGGCAAGGCGCTGGCATGGCGCGGGCCGATGGCGGCCGGTGCGCTGGGCCAGTTGATCGAGGCGCACTGGCCGAACGATACCGAAGTCCTGCTCATCGACCTGCCGCCAGGTACGGGCGACGTGCAACTGACCATGGTGCAGAAATTCAAGCCGGCGGGCGCAGTACTGGTTTCCACTCCGCAGGATCTCGCGCTCATCGATGCTGCGCGTGCCGGGCAATTGTTCGAATCGGCAGGCGTCGAGATTATCGGCCTGGTCGAGAACATGTCGGGCTATGCCTGCCCGTCTTGCGGGGAGGTCTCCGACCCTTTCGGTGCGGGCGGTGTCGAACAGGCGGCCGAGCGGCTCGAACTGCCATTCCTCGGACGTATCCCGCTCGACATGGCAATCCGACAGGGCAGCGATGCGGGTGACCCGCCCGCTGCAGGCAATGGTCCGATGGCTGGACCTTTCATGGCAATAGCCGACAGGTTGCAGGCATGGATCTCCGCGAAAAGCTGAAGGATATCCCCCTCTCGCGCCGCAAGTTATTGGCGGGCGCGGCTGCGGGCGGCGGGCTGCTCGTCGCATGGACGCTTTGGCCGCGCAGCTATGCCAGCCCGCTGGTCGCGCGCGAGGGAGAGGAGGCATTCGGCGGCTGGCTTACCATTGCACGCGACGGGGTGGTGACACTCGCCGTCCCGCAGCTCGAAATGGGGCAGGGAATCGGAACCGTCCTGGCTCAGATCGCCGCGGTCGAGCTGGGTGCGGACTGGAGGCAGGTCGGGATCGAGCCGGTGCCTCCTGCGGGCTTCTTCGCCAACCTGCCGCTGGCCGCAGAGTGGTCGCCACTATGGGAAGGCTGGTTCGGTGGCGGTGACGATGCAGGGGACAGTGCAGTCGGCAAGTTCGCCCGGTCGAACGACTTCACCGTGACCGCCTGCGGAACCAGCCTCGCTGCTTACGAACAACCCTTGCGTGAAGCGTCGGCGAGCGCGCGCGACATGCTGGTGCGCGCGGCAGCCGATCGCTGGGATGTCGAACCCGAGGAATGCGAAGTTGCCGAAGGGTTCGTGCTTCACGATCGCCAGCGCCTGCCCTTCGGTGAACTCGTCGAAGAGGCAGCGCAGTTCGATCCGCCCGATCCTGCGCCGCTGCGCCCGATGCCGGCGTTCGAGGAACCGCTGGCAGGCGAAGGGTCCGCACCGACGCTGTTCCCGCGTCTCGACCTGCCGTCCAAGGTCGATGGCAGCCATCTGTTCGCTGCCGACGTCCGCCTGCCGGGCATGGTGTTTGCCTCGATCCGGCATGGGCCTGTCGGCCTGCCCGAACTTCTGCGCTTCAGCGAGCGTGCGGTAGCGAATACGCGCGGTCTCGTTGGCGTAGTGAAGTCGAAGCGATGGATCGCGGCAGTGGCAGAGAGCTGGTGGATCGCCGACAACGCTCTGGCAAAAATGCGTCCCGAATTCACCGGACCCGGTACGCTCGAGCAGATCTACCTCGAAACCGAGATGGAACGGGCAATCGAGCGGGAAGCGGACGATGCCGAACGGATTGCAACCGTGGGCGAACCCGATGCAATGCTGGGGACGCCTACACTCGTGCGGCGCTTCGATGTCGCACCGGCCTTGCATGCGCCGCTCGAAACCGCTTGCGCCACCGCGCGACTTGCAGAGGGCCGCCTTGAGCTCTGGATGGCGTCGCAAGCTCCGTCGGCGGCGCGCGATGCCGCTGCGAAAGCAATCGGAATCTCGCCTTCGGACGTAGTCATCTATCCCATGTCGGCCGGCGGCAGCTTCGATGCACGCCTGGAAAAGCAACACGCCATCGAAGTCGCCCAGATTGCCGCAGAAGTCGGCAGGCCCGTACAGCTCACTTGGTCGCGACCGCAGGATATGCAGGCCGTGCCGGCGCGCGCACCGGTGCATGCCGACATTGCCGCCACGTTAGGCGGACAGGGACAGCCCGTAGCCTGGCGCGCGCGCATCACAACGCCGCCTTGGATGCGCGAGGCAGGGCATCGCCTGTTCGACAATTACACGCCTGAAGCGGCTCAGCGCGAAAGCCGGGGCGAGGCGGATCCCTTTGCCGTAGAAGGGGCGTTACCGCCCTATGGCATCAGCCACGTCGCCATCGAGCACAATCCCGCGAAAGTGACTTTGCCCGTTGGGCGGATGCGTGGCGGTGCAGCGCCCTACACGACTTTCTTCACCGAAACCGTCATCGACGAACTGGCACGCATGGCCGGGCGCGATCCCTTCCTCTACCGTATGGCGATGCTGGGTGGAGCGCCGCGGATGGCCGAAGTCTTGCGCCGCGCGACCCGGCTCGGCGATTGGGACGGCGCTCGGGCAGGCTCCGGTGAAGGGATAGCCGCCGTGCGGATGGGCCGCGATCCCGCCGTCGCGGGTCATATCGCCTGCGTCGCCCATGTGCGTCGCGGCGAAGGGGGCATAAAGGTCGAACAGCTGAGCGCGGTGGTCGATATCGGCCGGATCTTAAACCTCGATATCGCGCGGCAGCAGATCGAAGGCGGGCTGCTGTTCGGCATGGGCCTTGCGCTGGGTCAGACGCTTACCTTTGAAAGCGGCCATCCCGTGCCGCGAACCCTTGGCGACATGAACCTGCCGCAGCTTGCGGACACACCCGATATGCTCATCGACTTCGTGCAGAGCGACGCCGAACCCTTCGATCCCGGCGAATTGGGCGTCGCGGTCGCCCCTGCAGCGATCGCCAATGCGCTCTTTGCCTTGACGGGCGAGCGTTCTTACCGTCTTCCGCTCAGCCCATGACCTGGCAGGAACAGAACCTTCCCACGGAACATCCCCCCGTAAAGTCGGGCGGCATCGGTGTGCTCGTCGTCAATCTCGGCACGCCCGACGCGCCAGAAGTGGGGTCGGTAAAGCGCTATCTCGCGGAGTTCCTGTCGGATCGCCGCGTGGTCGAAATTCCGCCGATCGCGTGGCAACCCATTCTACGCGGCATTATCCTGAACACGCGCCCCAAGCAGAGCGCACAGGCCTATTCTCAGGTCTGGACCGATGAAGGCTCGCCCCTGGCGGTCATCACGCGAAAGCAGGCCGAAGCCTTGCAGGCGCGGTTCGGCGGCGAAGTGAAGGTCGATTGGGCGATGCGCTACGGTTCGCCGACCATTGCAGATCGATTGCAGGGGCTTGTGGATGCCGGGTGCGAGCGAATCCTTCTGGCTCCGCTCTATCCGCAATATTCCGCCGCCACGACGGCGACAGTCGTGGACAAGGTCGCCGACAAGCTGAAGGAAATGCGTTGGCAGCCGGCATTGCGTACCTTGCCGCCCTATCACGACGATCCTGCCTATATCGCGGCGCTCGAGGAGGATCTCACTCGTCAGCTCGACGCGCTCGAATTCAAGCCGGAAGTGCTCCTGTTGAGTTTTCACGGCATGCCCGAGCGGACTCTGCATCTTGGCGATCCCTATCACTGCCAATGCCAAAAGACCTCGCGCCTTCTGCAGGAACGGATGGCCGGGCGCGGCCTGCGCATCCGCACCAGCTTCCAATCGCGCTTCGGCAGGGCCAAGTGGCTCGAACCGGCGACCGATACTATCATCGCGGAGGAAGCCGCGCAGGGCGCAAAGCGCCTTGCGATCGCGGCGCCGGGATTTTCCGCGGACTGTCTCGAGACGCTGGAAGAGCTGGCGATAGAGGGGCGCGACCAGTTCCTGGAGGAAGGCGGCGAGCAATTCGCGGCGCTATCCTGCCTCAACACTTCCGAGGCCGGACTTGCCATGCTGGAGACGCTCTTGCGTCGCGAGCTTTCGGGCTGGATTAAGCCTTAGCGATTACTTACACTACGGTAAGTAACCAGGAGTTTCCGATGGCCACGCTTGCCGCGCACGACCCTATTCCGACGCATTGGACCGAAGGTGTCCCAAGCGATGCCGAACTGGCGCATATACCCGGCGAAGGAGGCTGGCCGCTGGTCGGTAACACCTTCAAGATGCTCAAGGACCCGCATGCCTTCACGCGGCACATGGTCGAAACCTATGGCCGGGTCTACAAAAGCAAGGCGTTCGGGGGCTGGAACGTCGGCCTCATCGGTGCCGATGCGAACGAGCTGGTGCTGTTCGACCGGAACAAGAACTTTTCCAGCGAACAGGGCTGGGGCCCGGTGCTCGACCAGCTCTTCCCGCGCGGGCTGATGCTGCTCGATTTCGACCATCATCGCGCCGACCGCCGTGCGCTTTCGATCGCCTTCAAGCCGGAACCCATGCGTCATTATGCGGGCAGCCTCAATCGCGGCATCGCGAAGAAAGTCGAAGCTTGGGGCGATGGGCGGATGCAGTTCTACCCTGCAATCAAGACGCTCACGCTCGACCTTGCCGCCGACAGTTTCATCGGCATCGAATGGGGCCCGGAAGCCGACAGGATCAACGAAGCTTTCATCGATATGGTGCAGGCATCGGTCGCGCCGGTGCGCAAGCCCTTACCCTTCACCCAGATGAAGCGCGGCGTCGATGGACGCGCCTTCCTCGTCGATTTCTTCACCAAGGAAACCCATCGTCGCCGCGCCGAGGGCGGCGGGCAGGACATGTTCAGCCAGTTCGCCACTGCGGAATATGACGATGGCAGCCTGATGCCGGTCGACGAGGTGGTCGATCACATGAACTTCCTGATGATGGCCGCGCACGACACGATCACCAGTTCGGCCACGTCGCTGATCTGGCTGCTGGCGAAGCATCCGGAATGGCAGGAAAGACTGCGTCAGGAAGTCGAGAGCGTGACCGGCGGCGTTGGCGCGGATGGAAAGCCGCGCGATCTGGCTTACGAAGATCTCGGCAAGCTCGAACTGTGCGAAATGGCCTTCAAGGAGGCTCTACGAATGGTCCCGCCGGTCCCGTCCATGCCCCGGCGTGCGCTGCGCGAATTCGAATATGGCGGATATCGTATCCCAGGCGGCACGCATGTCGGCATCAACCAGTATTTCGTCCATCACGATGAAGAACACTGGGACGATCCCTTCGCCTTCGATCCGATGCGTTTCACCCCCGAACAGGTGAAGGCACGCCATAAATACGCCTGGGTGCCCTTCGGTGGCGGCGCGCACATGTGTATCGGGCTGCACTTCGCCTATATGCAGGTGAAGATACTGCTCGCGCAGCTCCTGCCGCGTTACGCGATCGAGCTGGAGCAGGAGCCCGACTGGCAGGCATGGCCGATTCCCAAGCCCAGAGACGGGTTGAAGATTTCGCTCAAGGCGATCTGAATCCCTCTAGGCCCACTGCTCAATAGCAGTGCAGTTCTGCGCAGGATCAGAAATCTACCGCGATGCCGTCCTTGACCCAGTCGCCGTAGCGCGTCGGGCTGAGGTCCTCGTCGACCTTGCCCTTCTTCGGCGCGGGTGCAGGCTCGCTGTCCCAATGTTCAGGCTTCTCGAATGTCTCGGGCCGCTTGGTTGCGCGTTTGGTCATATCCCGAAGATGCGCAGGCTGGCGCAGAGTTTCAAGTGCGGGTAGGGGCGCAGCGAAATGTCCCAGCCTCCCGGAATCCACGCGCGCCGCGCCGCGCTTCGCCTGCTCGATGCGGTCCTGCGCCGGGGCGAGACGCTCGATATCGCCTTCGGTGCGGCAACGGAGGATGTGCGCAAGTTCGAGGACAAGGCCCTCGCGCGCGCCATCGCGAACGAAGTGCTCCGCTGGCTCGTCGACCTCGACGCGCGCATCGATAGCGCCACCAGGAAACCGCTGCCGCATGATGCCAAGGCCCGCATGGTGCTGCGAATGATGCTGGCGCAATGGCTGCGGCTGGACACGCCGCCGCATGCGGTCATCGCAACCTGCCTGCCGCTGCTTGCCGGAGGACCGCGCAGACTCGCGCATGGCGTGTTTTCGACGCTGACCAAGCGCGAAATCCCATTGCCCGCAGCGCCGACCTTGCCTGCCGATGTAGCCGACCGATGGGGCGAGCGGGCCGGGGCAATTGCAACTGGGCTCGCCGAGCCGCCTCCGCTCGACCTCACTTTGAAAGATCCGTCGCAGACAGAAGTCTGGAAGGCAAAACTTGCCGCCGACAGCCTCATGCCCGGACATTTACGCCTCGCCCGCGGCGAAAATGTGGAGAAGCTGCCCGGTTATGCCGAAGGCGAATGGTGGGTGCAGGACCTCGCCGCTTCGCTTCCCGCCCGCTTGCTGGGAATCGGCGACGGGCGGCATGTCCTCGACCTCTGCGCGGCACCCGGCGGCAAGACGCTGCAACTGGCGGCGCAGGGCTGGAAGGTGACCGCACTCGATATCTCAAAGCGGCGGCTCGAACTGCTCAAGGCCAATTTGAAGCGCACTGGGCTGGATGCCGCTCCGTTGCGCGCCGATGCGCTGCAATGGGAACCCAAGCACAAGTTCGATGCCATCCTGCTCGATGCGCCCTGCACCGCCACTGGTACGGCGCGCCGCCATCCCGATGTGCTCCATCGCATAGGACCGCGCCAGATCGAGGAGATGGCCGCGTTGCAGGCGGCGCTGGTCGAGCGGGCGAGCGGTTGGCTCAAGCCGGGCGGAGCGTTTGTCTACGCAACCTGCTCGCTGGAAGTGGAGGAAGGCGAAGCGCAGACATTCCCGGAAGCCCTCGAGCCCGATCCTATCGCGCAAACGGCACTACCGGACGGCATTGCAGCGGCGGAAAATACGCTGCGCACCGACCCCGGAATGTTGCCCGAGAACGGGGGAATCGACGGTTTTTTCATCGCCAGGCTGGTCCGCCCGAATTGAAAATTGGCCAAAAAAAGGCAAGGATTAAACGGTTCACCGCAACCTTCGCCCATGCCGCCCCCCTGACGGGCACCAAATCGGCGGTGTTCACTTTTTAGAAAGCATGGGGTCAACACCCCAGCGCTCATCACATCCGCCGCGTAGCAAATGCTGCGCTTCCGTTAAGTGATTTGTGAAGAGTTTTGACAACCGGCCCTGTTGCATTCCCCGAAGCAACAGGACGAAGACAGGATGAAAAGGCGTGAGCTGCAAAAGCATGCCGCGCTCTACGAAGGAGTATCTGATTGTGACTGCATTGAAGAAAACCGCGGGAATTCCCCTCCTGCTTACGGCACTCGCCCTTCCGCTCGCCGCCCCCGTTGCTGCGCAGGAAAATACCGACATCGATGTTTACGGTTCGGCCCTTGTCGATGGACCTGAAATCGAAGGCATCATCACCGCGACGAGCGCCGACCGGATCCAGGTCACCATGGAAAACGGCCAGAACACGACGATCATCGTCGACGAGGGCACCGAAGTTAAGGCCACCGGCGGCTTCCTCGGTCTCGGCACTAAATCGCTGCGCACCGACCAGCTGATGAACGGCCTGCCGGTCGAAGTCGAAACGCTTCAGTTTGACGGCGGGCTTGTCGCGAGCCAGGTCAAGCTCAAGGCGAGCGACCTCGAAACCGCCGCCATGATCCGTGGTGCGACGAAGCAGCAGTTTGCCGAACAGCGCGCCGACATCGACGCCAACACCAAGGCCGCCGAAGCGCTCAAGGGCCGCATGGCGAACATCGACGAATATAACGTCCGCGGCGTGACCAACGTCTATTTCGACACCGGCAAGTGGAACATCTCGCCCGAAGGCCAGCGTGACATTTGCGACATCGCAGCAAAGGCCGAAGCGACCGACAACGCGCTTCTGCTGGTCGTCGGCTACACCGATTCGGTCGGCAGCCAGGAATACAACCAAATCCTGTCCGAGCGTCGTGCGGGCCGCGTCGTCAACTTCCTGCAGCAGGAATGCGGCTGGAAGCCTTGGCGCATGTTGACCCCGACCGGCATGGCGGAAGCCGATCCGGTTGCGGACAACACCACGCCCGAGGGCAAGGCGCAGAACCGCCGCGTCTCGGTCAACATCCTCGTCAGCAAGGCCACCGAAGAAGCCGAAGGCTAATCGCAGCCAGGCGAATGAAAAGAGGGGCGAGCCTGCGGGCTCGCCCCTTTTTCTATGCCTGCTCTTCGGTCTTCAAATACTTCTGGAAGCTCTTCCTGAGCTTCATCAGCTTGGGCGGGATGACGGCAAGGCAATAGGGGTTCCGCTGGCCTTCGCCTTCCCAATATTCCTGGTGGTAATCCTCTGCCGGATACCATTCGCCGCCTTCGATCGTAGTCACGGCGCTTTGCCCGGGGTGCTCTTCGTTCCACCGCGCGATTGCCGCCTCTGCCGCATGGCGCTGCTCTTCAGTGGGGAAGATCGCGCTGCGATATTGCGTACCGACGTCGTTTCCCTGCCGGTTGAGCTGGGTCGGGTCGTGCGTGCCCATGAAGACATCGAGAATCTGGTCGAGCGTGATCCGTTCGCTGTCGAATGTGACCCTCACGCCTTCGGCATGACCGGTAGTGCCAGTGCACACCTCCTTGTAGGTCGGGTCGGGCTTGTCGCCGCCGATATAGCCGCTTTCGACTTCGTGCACGCCAATCACGTCTTTCATCACCGCCTCGGTGCACCAGAAGCACCCGCCGGCGACGATAAGCTGTTCCTGAGCCATGTAATTCTCCTTCGGGTGGGCATGTAGGAAGGCGAAGCATGCTTGTCATCCGGTCTGTGCAAGGGCAGTAGGCTGAACGAGAGCTATTCAAAGGAGAGACACGATGCGCCTGTTCCTGACTGCTGCCGCTGCCGCGATGGTCGCGGCCCCGCTTGCCGCCGACGACCACGCTTCCAGCCTGGAG
Organism: uncultured Qipengyuania sp.; assembly: GCA_964407585.1. GTDB lineage: Bacteria > Pseudomonadota > Alphaproteobacteria > Sphingomonadales > Sphingomonadaceae > Qipengyuania. Next base: position 34,572 of record CAYOWF010000001.1, on the reverse strand, counting down.
GATGTACTGGCCCATGAACGGCGCGACGACGACCGCGCACGCGACCAGTATCGCAACCCGGAAGAGACGCTCGCGTTCTTCCGCGTCGAACCCGGCATGACCGTGGCGGAATTCGCACCTGGTGGCGGCTGGTACACCCGCATTCTTGCACCGTACCTTCTTGCCGGGGGAAAGTATGTCGCGATCAACCGTGACAGCGAAGATGGCGGTTTTGCCAATCGCGCTGCGCAGGCCCGGGCCTTGGGATGGACCGAGGAATTCAAGTCCGAATTCGCAAAAGCCTTCGGCGTCGAGGCGGAAAGTGTCCATGCCTACGAGATCGACGAGGTCGCAGACGAGGTGAATGGATCCGTCGACCGCATCCTGATCGTTCGCGCCATGCATGGACCGTGGAATGGTGAAGTGCTGGACAAATATCTCGTCGCCATGCGCGCTCTTCTCAAGGATGACGGATTGGTCGGCATCGTCCAGCACCGGGCGCCTGCCGACGCAAGCTGGGAGGATGTAAATCCCGCGCCCGGTTACATGCGGCAAGCGGATGTGGTGAAAATCATGGAATTGAGCGGATACGAGCTCGTGGATTCTAGCGAGATCAACGCCAACCCGAAGGATCCTGCCGATTGGGAAGGGGGCGTTTGGACGCTTCCTCCTGTCCTGCGCTACGGCGATGAAGACCGCGATCGTTATCTCGCCATCGGCGAAAGCGACCGCATGACGCTTCTGTTCAGGAAGGCCGACTGAGCCCGCATACCCCGCACCTCCACAAGCAGGTAGACTTCGCGCTGAAGGAGAAATAACGCTCCTCTCCCATGAGAGAACTGACTGTATCCGTTCTGCAACTTTCGCTCGCGCGGGCGGACGAGGCTGACAATATCGCTGCCGTCTCCGAACTGGTGGAGAAGGCGGCGGCCAAGGGAGCGCAGGTCGTTCTGCCACCCGAACTCTTTGCGGGTGAATATTTTTGCCGCGAGGAGGAAGAGGAGTACTTCGCCCGCGCCCGGCCCACGCTGGAGCATCCGAGTGTGCTGGCCATGCAGGCGCTCGCAAAGCAGCTCGGCGTGGCCATCCCGACGAGCTTCTTCGAGCGTGACGGACATCACTATTACAACACGCTCGCCATGATCGGCCCGGACGGCGAAATCATGGGTACCTATCGCAAGAGCCACATCCCGGATGGGCCGGGATATGAGGAAAAATACTATTTCCGCCCGGGCAACGACGGGTTCAAGGTGTGGGACGTTTTTGGGGCGCGCATCGGGGTCGGCATCTGCTGGGACCAGTGGTATCCCGAATGCGCCCGCGTGATGGCCCTGAAAGGGGCCGAAGTCCTGTTCTACCCCACAGCGATCGGGTCCGAACCCTATGACGCGGATCTCGACACGAGCCGCATGTGGCGGCGTGCGATGATCGGCCATGCGGTTTCGAATTGCATGCCCGTTTGTGCAGCCAATCGCATCGGTCACGAAGGCCCGGCCGATCGCCAGCAAAGCTTCTACGGCCACAGCTTCATCTGCGACGAATGGGGCGACATGCTGGAAGACTACGGCGCTTCGGACAGCGGAGCGCTGGTCGCTACACTCGACCTCGACCGCGCGGCAAAGCATCGCGCCGGCATGGGCTTCTTCCGCGATCGCCGACCGCAACTCTACGGGCGAATCTGCGAGGATATCTAGCCATGGCTTCGGGTCGCACCATCAGCCAGGACCAGCTTGACCGGCTCTTCACCATCGCACTTGAAGCGGCCATCGGGCGCATCGAGAAGGATGGGCATTTCCACCCGCTTGTGTTCGAACTGAGAGCAAACGGGACCATCCACGCGGTCGCAGTCCTCGAAACCGGCGCGGGCGACGACCAGCGCGGGCCGGTCGACCGGTTGATAGACCTGCTGAAGCCACGGGCGCGAGACGGCACCATCCTTGCCGCTGCCATCGTCCGCCTGCGCGAAGGGGAACTTGCCGAAGTTCGCTTGCGAGCACGGAATTATTCCGCCGATATCGACGTGCCCTTTGCACTCGACACCAGCGGCCTCGTCAAGCGCAAACGCCGCCTTGCGCTCGGTGAATTCGCCGCGCGCGAAGTGCCTAACGAGCTGTTCTAGCCGCCAGCCAGTTCCTTCAGGATGATGGTCCAGTGGTCGAGGCCGGCATAGAAGGCATCGACCCGCACTCTTTCGTCCAGTCCGTGGGCAAAGACATCCTGCGGCCTGCTCGCCCCGCCGCTGATTGCCACCGTGTTGTAGCCCAGCGCGCGGTAATGCATCCCGTCGGTTCCGCCCGACTCCATATAGGGAATGATCGGGATCGGCCGTCCGTATCGCGCCTCTATCGACTTCGCGAGCGCAGCACGGACATCGTCGCGCAATGTGCTTTCGGGGCTTTCGGTCGGCTCGCCGCGCGCAACGATCGCGACATCGGGATTGTCGATGGCTTGGGCCAGCCGCTCTTGCGTCAGTTCGACCCCCTCGCCAGGGAAGACACGACAATTGACTGTGGCGGTCGCGGTCTGCGGCAGGGCATTTTCGGCATGGCCTGCATTGAGCATGGTCGCGACGCAGGTCGTACTGAGCGTGCCGAGGAACTCCGGCACGGAGCGGAGCATGGCAATGGCACGGTCGTCCGACGGATCGGTAGCGAAGGTCTTCAGCGCTTCGCCCATCGGTCCGGGAATGATCCGGCCCATCGCGCCGAGATAGCTGCGCGTCAGGGGCGTCGCGCGGACGGGGAACTGGTAATCGCGCACCTTCTGCAAGGCGTCCGCGAGTTCGTAGATCGCATTGTCCTTGCGCGGGCGGGACGAATGGCCGCCAGGATTGGTGATGGTGAGGTCGAAGGTCACGAACGTCTTCTCCGCCGCCTGTACGCGCTGCGCGAGGGGCCGGTAGTCTTCCGTCAGCCCGACCCCGCCTGCATCGGAATTGAGCATGAAGGCCGGATCGACATTCTCCGCCACCCATTTCGCCTGTGCGCGGGTAGAGACCATGCCGCTCTCCTCGTCGCCCGAAAACACCAGGTAGAGATCGCGGTTCGGTTTCCAGCCTTCCTCCCTCAACCGGATGAAGGTGCCGGTGAGATTGGCCACGCCATATTTGTTGTCCATCGTGCCGCGGCCGAAGAAATACCCGTCCTCTTCGGTAAGCGTAAACGGGTCGCGCACCCAGTCTTCCGGAAGGGCGTCGACGACATCCATATGTGCCAGCAGGACGATCGGCTTCTCACCCGAAGAACCGTCTCCGCGATAGCGTACGATGAGGCCCTGGGTCGGGTCGCCGTCGCTCACGTAATCGGTGACCATGATGTCGTCATCGGAGAACCCGGCTTCGGAGAGGCGGTCGATGAGATAAGCGACCATGTCGTCGACCTGCCCGGCCCCACGTGCGGTCCGAAAGGCAATGATGTCGCGGTAGATTTCAAAGACCCGCTGTTCGTGCGGCGTACGATCATCTTCCTGCGCCACTGCAGGCATGGCGGGGAAAACCATCGACCCTGCCACAATCGACAAAGCCGCAATCGATAAAACCGGCCGCATACTCCAACCTCCCTTTGCGCTTGGTGCTGCGCGACGCTAGGCGCGGGGGAGTATGGGTGCAACCAGACACAGCTATGTCATCGCCCTGGGTTCGAACATGCGCGTGCCGGGCGTAGGGGCGCCTCGCAAGGTGCTGCAGGCCGCGATCGAAGCGCTCGGCGAAAAAGGCATCGAAGCGGTAGCCGTTTCGAGGATTCGCTCGACCAGGCCCCTGGGCCCATCGCAGCGTCTCTATGCCAATGGCGCAGCCGTCGTCGAAACCGAACTGGGGCCGGAGACCTTCCTCGCTGCCTTGAAGCAGGTGGAAGCGGACTTCGGGCGTCGGCACCGCGGCGTGCGCTGGCGTTCACGCCCGCTCGATCTCGATATCGTGCTGTGGAACGGCGGAGCATGGACCTCGCCCGGCCTCGTCATTCCGCATCCGCTCTTCAGGGACCGCGAGTTCGTCCGTCGCCCGATCGCGGAAGTGGCCCCCGATTGGCGCGATCCGCTGACCGGCCTGACGCTCAGGCAGATCGCCCGGCCAAATTGCGTTGTCGGGTAAGAAGCGGATCAAACCGCGCTTGACCCATTGCGCGACCCTGCCTAGGTGGGCGCCCGTGGTCGGGCCGTTAGCTCAGTCGGTAGAGCAACTGACTTTTAATCAGTAGGTCGCTGGTTCGAACCCAGCACGGCTCACCACCCAGTTTTGGATATGTAGCATGCCAAACGTTTGCCAAGGAACGGCGGCACTACGCTTGGCAATTCCGGGCCCGCGCGACTGACTTTCGCGCAAGTGGCGGAAAAGCGCCTCCACCTTTTCGGGACAAGTTGTGTCAGACTCGCATGCCATTCAGCAGCGGGCTGAAGTAATCGCTCGGCTGTGCCGAACCAAACGGGTTTCCTCCGGGGAAGCCGGCAAGGCCCTGACTTACGGCAATATTTCGCAACGCTGAAAGAAGGATCAATTCCATCTTTTCAACGCCATGATTCATGCAGCCGCCTTCCTCGCAGCATTCTGCCAACAAGCGTGAAAGACGAGCCGCTATGCCCTGCCAATCCGCCTCGGCGATCGCCTCTTGCGAAGGGGAGAGCGACGAATAGATGCAGGCTCTGAGCATCGGTTCTAGATTCGATGCGTGTTCGGAATAAAGCTTCGCCAAACCGGCTGCGATATTGGGGAGAATGGGCCCGGACGCTTCGTCAATTTGTTCCATCACTTCGAGGATGCGCGTGTGCGAACGATGCGCACAGGCTTCAAGAAGCGCGTCCTTATCTGCGAATGTATAGTAGAAGGTCCCGCGGCTGACGCCAAGTTCGTCGGCCAAAGCGTTTAGCGAAAAGCCGCCATAGCCTTGCTGGTTGAAACGACGGATGCCAGCGCGCTCGAAGGCGTCTCGTTTAAGCCGCGCGCGCTCTTCCCGGTTGAACAAGAGGTTGTTTGTCCCACCGCGCATGGGAAGGGAAGTGAGCATGAACCCGGTCGCGTCGCTCGTCACTCCTTGCTGCAGCAGGGTGACAAGGCATTCGATCTGAGCGTCGTGCCGTCGGGCCGGAATTGCCGAAAGCCAGTTCTCAATCCAGCTCGGCAGGGTCCAGAAAAGAAGCGCCGCACTGCGTGTTGCCGAGTCGGGCCCGGCCTCGGCGAGAAATTCCTCGATCACGTCCAACTGTTTCGCGATCCGCGTTTCTAATATGTGGCGACTTTCCGGTTCAAGCGCATTCAGGTCGTTCAGAATTGCCAGCTGAGCATGGGCATTGGTTTGCGCACCCGACTGCATCCTCGCCACCACCCTGACCCAATGGCCGATCTTCTCCTTCCCGTAGCATTCTCGGCTCGCCCCCTCAATCGCCTGATCCAGGAATTTGCAGGTCCTGAGATAGGCCGCTTCGAGCAATGCACGCTTTGATTGGAAGTGATAACTTATACTGGCTTTTCTGGCACCAAGCGCCTCTGCGATGTCCTCCAGGCGAACGTCGTGAAAGCCGTGTTCGTTGAACTGAGCGCTGGCCTCGTCGAGGATCAGTTGGCGCTTATCATGACGATCCGCCCGCTTGAGAGTGCCGCTCAATTTACCCCCGCAATACCGCCTACTAAAGTCCCATTTTGCCACCACACCCTGTTGTTGTCGAGTGCAAAAACTGAACCGTATGTTCAAATAAAGTTGACCTCGTTCAGTACTATGGTACCCCTGCGCTCAAACAGATGAGGGGAGAAGATTCGATGAATCTCCAGAGAGCACGCTATTTCCTTGGTACCGCCATGACGGCCGTTGCCATATCCGCAACGGCTCCGGCCTGGGCCCAGGAAGATACGAATACCGATGGGACCGAAGAGCAGGATGCCGCTGTATCCGCCACTGAAGGTCCTGCCATCATCATCGTGGAAGGTCAGCGAGGTTCGATAATCGAATCGATCAATGCCAAACGCGAAGCGGATTCGGTGATCGATGTGCTCTCGGCCGACCAGGCTGGACGCTTTCCCGACCCCAACATCGCCGAAGCCCTCGCGCGCATCCCCGGCATCGGTTTCCAGCGCGAGAACGACACGGGCCAAGGCGAGTTCATTTCGATCCGCGGCCTCGACGCCTCTTATAACACCGTACTGTACGATGGTGTGCGCACCGGCACTGCAGACCAGTATCGCCGTACCGCGCTCGACATTATTACGTCGAACGGCATTTCCATGATCGAGGTGATCAAGGCGCCATTGCCCGAACATCACACCGAGGGTATCGGCGGGATCGTCAACATCCGCACTCGTGGCCCGCTCGATCGGCGTGAAGGATTTCGCCTCGGGGGCAGTATCCGCGACAACACATTCGTCGACGATTACGGCTACCGCATAACCGGTGGTGTGAGCCAGTCGCTCGGCGACAACCTGGCTTTCAGTATCGATGCGGCCTATCGCAAGACCTTCCTCGACACCCTCTATGTCAATCCCGCTTCCTTCACGCTGGAGCAACTGAGGGCGATTACGCTGGACGGCCCCAACGGCTCCGAGACCTTTATCGAGGAAGGTCCGCTGGAACGCGTCCCGCAGGGGTTCCTCAATCCCGAAGACTTTACCAATGAACAGATCAATTTCGAAGACAATCTGATCGAGCGGGACAACTACACGATCGCGGCTGCGCTCGACTGGCAGGTATCGTCTTCGACGATTCTGACACTGGGCGGCCGCTGGACCCGGGACGAAACCACACAGACGACTTCAAACGTCGAATTCGACGCCGATAACGGCGATATCGAACCCGACGGCATGGGCGGCTTCCTGGAAAGTACCTTCCCCGATCCGGAGATCACTTTCGAAGGCCAGATCGAAGATTCGGTCGAGATTCAGGAACGCTACTTCCTTCGAGGCGAAACCCAGAGCGGACCGATGACGCTGGATTATGTGGTCGGTTATTCGCGCGCTTACGAAGATGAGCCGATCCTTTCGATCGACTTCACCAACGATTTCGATGGCGTTCCGGGAGGGCGAGACGACAATGCCGTTACATTCGTGCCGCTCGACTTCTCGAACCCCCCGTTCGCGGCACCGCTTCCGCGCGACCTGGACGTCTTCCAGCGGGCACTCGATCCGTTCTGCCTCGATGACGATGGCGATCCCTGTGGCGAGATCAACGATTTCGATGAAAGCCTTGTGGACATGCGGGAAAACAAGCGCTGGACCGGCAAGTTCGATGCGACCTACGATTTCGACGGTCCGACACCCTTCGTGTATCTGAAGGGCGGGATTCAGTACGAGCGTTCGGAATTCACCGAAATGGAAATCGACATTTCGGATGTCGACGATCAGCTCGGGCCGAATGGCGAATATCTTGGCGACGATCGCGAGGTCAGCCTGGGAGATAACAATACGGCCCTGGGAGAACTGGGGCTGGTCGACGGTTCGCTTTCGACCTACGACAGGATCGGAAATCCTTTCTCCGACATTGGCCTCAATGGTGTCGTCCTGTTCGACGGAGCGCGGCTGCGCGAAATTCGCCGGACCTTCCGCGACGGCTATTTTGCTTCGGGCCTGGATCCCCGTTCGACGACCCTCCTGACGGCCGAAGAGCATTACTGGACCGGTTACGCGCAAACGAAGCTGCGCTTAGGTCGCCTGAGCGTGATCGGGGGCGTTCGTCTGGAGCAGTATGACGGTGATTTCTCCGCGCCGCAGACATTCGACGCCTCGATCGCATTCGATCCGGGCACCGGGAATGACAGCGTCGAACTGGCGGCCGACGAAGGAAGCCAAAACCTCACAAGGACGAGCAACTTCGAAGTGCTTCCCCGGATCGCTTTCAATTACGACCTCAACAACCGGATGAGATTGCGCGCCTCCTATACGACAGCCATAGCCCGACCGACATTCGACCTGCTGGCTGCCGAGGTCGACGGCAATTTCAGGATCGAGCTTGAAGACGGAGTGACGCCGCAGACCGCGAGCGCAGCTGACGTGAGAGATGTCGAAATCGACTTCAATCTGGGCAATCCGGATCTCAAGAATGCCTATTCTCAGGCGTTTGACCTGTCGTTCGAATTCTACGCCAACCGACAGAACGCGTTTACGGCCGCAGTATTCTACAAGTCGGTGGACGACTTCATCTTCAACTCCTTCGCCATCGAAGGTTCCTTCGATGGCGGCGTGCCGCAATTCGACCCGATCAGCGCCGTCCGCAATGCCCCCTTCTCCGCAGAAGGACGGGCGCTGCTCGATCGCCTGGGCGGCCTCGATGCATTGCTGGCATCTCCGGGCGCACAGGTGGACATCCGCCAGCCGGCAAACGGAAACACCGCTGAAATCTATGGCATCGAGCTCGGCTTGTTCCACAGCTTGGATTATCTTCCCGGGCTGCTTTCAAATCTCAATTTCGCAGGAAATTTCACCTGGCAGGAAACTTCGATCGACCTCGACCTCGGCGTGTTCGAGGAAGACGATGCTATGGTCGTGCTGGGCTATGCCGAAGCGGGTGACACTTTCTCCGGCACATTCGACCTGTTCAACTCGCCGGAGTTCACGGGCAACGCACAGCTCTTCTATGACGACGGCGCGCTCGAGGCATCGGTCGGCTATCGCTACCAGGGAATGCAGCTCGAAGAAGTCGGCACATTCGGCCTGAGCCAGTACCAGCAAGGCCGCGGGTTCCTCGATGTCGACATCGAGTATACTTTCCGTGATCTCGGGGCCCTAGACCGGCTCACCCTCTTCGCTTCGGCAAATGATTTGCTGGATGGCGGGCGTCGCCCGACGTCTTACGAGACGCGCGGACGGGGCGAGGACTTCCCGGATTTCGCAGCATTCAACGGGCGAACCTTTATTGCCGGGGCGCGCATATCCTTTTAAGGATGCGCGTCTGCCTCAATCAGTCTTTCTGCCTGAATAAATATAACGGAGCGCCGGGATGACCCGATCGGAGAGCGAGGAGCTGACCGCCCCCGCCACGCACCAGAAGATTGGCCTCGTGCTGGGTCCGCTGGCCGCAATTGCCATCCTTGCGGGGTTCGCTCCCGAGGGACTGTCCGATGCCGGCATCCGCACCGCAGCGGTGGCCGTGCTGATGGCCGTCTGGTGGGGAACGGAGGCGATTCCGATCGCTGTCACCGCCTTCCTGCCGATGGTCCTGTTTCCCTTCCTCGGCGTCATGCCGATGGACGAGACGGCCCCGCTTTACGCGCATCCGATCATCTATCTCTTCTTCGGCGGCTTCGTCATGGCGCTGGCGATCGAACGATCGGGGCTCCACCGCAGGGTGGCCTTGAGCATTCTCGGCATCGCCGGAATGGATGGTCGCTCTCTGGTCGGTGGCTTCATGCTGGCTGCGGCACTCATCAGCATGTGGATATCGAATACCTCGACTGCCCTTATGCTGTTGCCGATCGCCATGTCGGTAATCGTCGTCATCCGCGAAGGCATGGGTGAACTCTCCCAAAGTGAACGGTCCGATTTCGAAACCTCCCTGCTTCTCGGCCTCGCTTACGGCGCGACGCTGGGAGGGGTGGCGACACTGGTCGGAACGCCGCCCAATGCGTTCATGTCGGGCTTCCTCGAAAGCAATTACGGGATCACGATCGACTTCGCCCGCTGGATGTTGGTCGGCGTGCCGGTGACCGTCGTGATGCTTCCGCTGACGTGGATCGTGCTGACGCGGCTGGTCTTCAAGGTCGGTTTCCGGTCGACAGAGGAGGCGCGTGGCCACCTCGCCCGACTTGGCACCGATCTCGGGAAAGCCTCCACCGCGGAAAAGCGCGTCGGCATATTGTTTATTCTGCTGGTCGCCGCCTGGGTGCTGCGCGCTCCGTTCGAGGAAACGCTAGGCCTTTCAGGCGTGACCGATGCCGGGATCGCCATGGCCATTGCGCTGGCGGCCTTCATCTTGCCGGCAGGCTCCCGCAGCGGCGCGCTGGTGCGCTGGGAAGATACGCGCGACCTGCCGTGGGGCGTCCTGATCCTGTTCGGCGGCGGTCTGGCCCTCGCCGGTGCCATGACATCGTCGGGCCTGACGCAATGGATCGGGGAATCGCTGGCGCCCCTGGGAACCATCAACATCGCCATCCTCGTAGTCGCGGCCACGTTGCTGGTCATCTTCCTGACCGAGCTGACTAGCAATCTTGCCACCACTGCCACCTTCCTGCCGGTCATGGCGGCGGTGGCGGTCGAAACCGGGCAGGACCCGCTGCTGTTCGTGGTCCCGGTTACGCTTGCTGCAAGCTGTGCATTCATGCTGCCGGTTGCCACACCGCCAAACGCCATCGTCTTCAGTTCGGGCTCGGTCTCGATACCCAGGATGATGCGGGCCGGCGTGGTGCTGAACCTGATTGGCGTAGCCGTGCTTACGGTTGTCTCCCTCTATCTCGTTCCCTTGGTATTCGGATAGTTTTGGCCGATGAAACTTCGTGCAATCTTGAAGGGCCTGGTTGCAGTCTCATCTCTGAGCCTTGCAACCGTCTCGCCAGTTCGTGCCGCGGAAGACGTGGAAGCTATCTTCGAACAGAAAGAGACCAATGCGCTGGTCATGGAAGTCGAAACGGCGATCGCCCAGGCCCAGGCGGATCTGGGGATCATATCCAGAGATGCCGCAAACGAGATCGCTCGCACCGGCAATACCGATACCGTCACGCAGGAAGCCTGGAGGGCGGAATACGATATCGTGCGCCACAGGCTGGTGGCGCTGCTCAATGTCTGGCGCCGCTCGCTGACACCGGAAGCCAGCGATGCCCTGCACTTCGGGCCGACGACGGTCGATATCTACGACGCAGTGATGGCTCTCCAGCTTCGCCGCAGCATCGAAAGCATGCATGAGCGCATGGTGGCGAACGAGCGGTCGATGATCGAACTTGCCAAGCGCCATCGCGAGACACCGATGGTTGGGCGCACGCTGGGACAGCATGCCCTGCCTATCACCTTCGGCAAGAAGGTCGCCGTATGGGCCGACGCCAACCGGCGCAATATCGACCGCCTCGAGCAGGTTCATTGCAAGATCGGCCGCCTCGGCGTGGTCAAAGGCGCGGTCGGAACGCATCTCGGCCTGGGAGATCAGGCGGTTGAGGTCGAACGCCGCGCAGCCGCCCATCTGGGCTTTGCGGACCTATACCCGGCCGACTGGCACGGCATGCGCGACGTGTTCGGCGAATATGCAGCCGCCCTGGCCATCATGGCACGGGTCAACGCAGGAATCGGACAGGAGATATTTCTCCTGCAAATGACGGATATCGGCGAAGTTTACGAAGAACGGCCCGGATCTGCGGTTAGCAGCAGCAGCATGCCCCACAAACGCAATCCCAGCCGCTCGGAAAGCCTCATGCACCTCGGGCGCAGCATCCCTGCGCAGGCAAGCGTCCTCCTAGACGACATTGCCAATGTCTTCGAACGCGACAACACGTCGCGCCCCAACCGGTCGCTGGAGCAGATTTCCATCGATGCGTCCGACAGCGTGTCCGATCTCGGCACGCTCTTGCGGCGTCTGGAGGTCGATCCGGATCGCATGCGCGAAAATCTGGGCAAGACCGACGGGATGATCCTTGCACAACGTATCGTGTTTCACCTGACCGGCCGGATCGGCAAGGAGCGCGCCGAGGAGCATGTGTCGCAGGCCGCGAAACGTTCGGTCGAGACGGGCCGCTCGTTCCGAGAAGAATTGATGAAAGACGAACTGCTCGAGCCTTATCTGCGCGGGGAGATCGATGCCCTGCTCGATTATTCCACCTATCTGGGCGATGCTGCGGGCCAGGTTGACCGCACCGTCGCAGCGCTCGATGCGGCACCGGCCAACTTGCGCTGCAAGTCCGCTCCCTAGTCGTCGAGTTCCTCGAAAACATCGAACATGGCGAGCGCTGCCGCCTGTCCGGCACGTGCAACCGCCTCGCGATCCGTATCGTCCCCGAATTCCACAGTCACGGCAGGCACGCCGTAGCGCTCGTGGAAATAGTTCTTCGCGACGCCGCTTCCCGCCGAATAGCCGGGGTCGAGCGCGAAGGAAAAGTCGGGCAGCCTGCGCTCCAGTGCCGCAGTCCACATGGGAATGAAATTCTCCGGACGTGTGCGTGCTTCTTCCGGCAGCGTGTACAGCACGTCCTGTCGGGTAGAATGGAAATCGAGGACCAGTTCCAGCCTGCTTCCCCGCGCGAGCACTCGGTCGAGATAGGCTTGGACTGCGCGCGTTTCGGGCTGGGTGAACTTGCCCCAGTCGCGATTGAGGTCGGTCCCTCCCGAATTATGGCGCCAGTGGCCCGCAGCAACGCCGTCCGGATTGACCAGGGGTATGGCGACGATCCGGGTTCTGTCGCGAAAAGCCGCTGCAGCCGGAGTGTCGGCCACGATGGTGTGGATGAATGCGAACAGCGCAAGCGAACCCGAAATCTCCGGCGGATGCTGGCGACCGAGGATCAGAGCGACCCGCTCTGCGTCCGGATTGCCGATCGACAATGCATGCAGGGGCCGGCCTTCGACGCTTTGCCCGATCGGGCTACGGCGAGCCTTGCCCTCGGCCACCAGGCCATCGGCCCAATCCTGGTATGTGGCGGCAGGCAAGCTTTCCTGCGCCGCAATGTAGACCGGCTCCCGACCAACCGGCACCGCAAAGGTCGGCAGGTCTTCGTGGCTGGAAATCCGATCGAGCGGTTGCCAGTCTCGCCAGTCGATACTGGCCTTTGGGTCGTACCGGTGCTCGCAGGTCGCGTAGCGAAAGCGTAAGGGCACCGGATCGACAGACGCGCCGTCCGTCCTGCGCAAGCGGAAATGGTACCATGGACTGCAATTGATCGGCCCTGCATCCTCCGGTTCGAGCATTACTTCCAGCTTCCCCTGTGCATCGAAGGCGCAGGAAGAAATTCGGGAAGTCTCGAACCCGCCCTCGACCGTGACGCCATTGGCCGAACACACGGTGGTTATCTCAAGGGGCGCAGTCGATTGTGCGAGAGCACCGGACGGAGACACCGCCATGCCTGCAGTGCACAAGACGGCGCAAGCGATCATGGTGCGAGACCGGAAGCGACGCAGTCCTAACGTGCGCGCCATTCGAACCCCTTTTTCTTGGTCTTGCCGCTGGTGGCAGGGCACCGCCAGTACGGGTTTTTCGAGCTTTCCCTGCATCCGAGAATCATTGCCCATTCGCTTGCGAAAGAAGATGAACGCGTAAGGCTATTCTGCTTTCCAGCCAATTGCGACCATAGCCTTTATGCGCGAACTCGGCACAGGAGTTGAAGTCAGTTGTCGTCTACGTGCTCGGGCAGACCCTCTCGCTCGGTCTCCGCAAAATCCTCAAGTTCCTCTTCGGACATCGATTCATACATTTCCCTGGACGCGCCACGCAGGTCGGACTTGGCCGCATCTCCGCGTTTGGCCGCCAGAGCTGCGCCGGCTGCTTCTTGCTGGGCTTTCGACTGAGCAGGCATTTGCAATTCTCCTCGTTGAGTGACGACCGATTGCGGCGCACCGCAATCGGCGAAGCGATTCCTGCGGCAATTCACGCGTCTAAAATGGAATGATTCGATCGCCGACACGTGAGGGTAAGACGGCCAACCGGACCGCTATGCCCGGGCGGGAACCGTGCATTTGCAAGAACCATCCGGAGGAACGGGTGTTCCGGCGCTTGCTGGGCCTGGGAGCGCGGATCGTAGCGTGCGTTCGAATGGCGAGACCGTTGCGATCCGACTGCCAAAAGGAAACACCCAACCAGTTTTCTCGATCGGCCCTTTCACCAGCGGCGGACGACGCTATCCTGCGCGGCGATGACGTCTCCCAAGCTTTCGATTTTCGCCCGTCTTCCGGTCCCGGGCAAGGTGAAGACCCGCCTCGTTCCCGCCTTGGGCGAGGAAGGTGCGGCGCGGCTTTACGCGCGTATGCTGGCGCAGACGGTCGAAGCGGCGAAGGAAAGCGGGCTCGATTTCGAATTGCGCGTGACCGGCGGCGAAGTGTCCGCATTCCATGACCTGTTCGGGGCGGAGGTTTCGGTGGTCGATCAGGGCGATGGCGACCTTGGCGCGAAGATGGGGCGGGTGGATGCGCCGGCGCTTCTGATCGGGAGCGATTGCCCGGGCGTTACGGCATCCCTGCTGCAGGCGGCCGCCGGCGCGCTGGAAGAGCGACGGGTGGTACTGGGTCCGGCGAACGACGGGGGCTATTACCTCATCGGCTTCAGCGAACCCGTGCCTTTCCTGTTCGAGGACATGGCGTGGAGCACGCCGAGCGTCCTGCCGGAAACGCTCGCCCGGCTGGCGGCGCGCGGGATAGGGCCTGCGGTGCTGCCCGAACTGGCGGATATCGATACCGCCGAAGACCTCGCCCAATGGCCCGAATTCGAATGAGCGTCACAATTCTCGTGCCGGTGCTGGACGAGGAAAAGGCGTTGCCTGCACTCGTCGAAGTGCTTGCAGCGCTGGATCCGGAGCCGGAGGAGATCCTGCTGGTCGACGGGGGCAGTAGCGATGCGAGCGTCGCCATTGCAAAGGATGCGGGTTGGCGCGTGCTGTCCTGCGAGAAGGGCAGGGCGCAGCAGATCAATTACGGGGTCGACCAGGCGCGGGGGGATAGTGTCTGCGTGGTTCATGCGGACACGCTCCCGCCGCAGGACATGGTGCGGGTTGTCGAGGATACGCTTGCCGACAGGCGCATCGCGCTGGCCAGCTTTACGCCCGTCATCCGCGGGCCCGAGAAGACGCGCTGGGGGACCACCGTGCACAACTGGGCCAAGACCTGGTACGCGCCGCTTCTGACCCGGCCACATCTCTTCCTTCGCGGCGTGCGGCTGTTGTTCGGCGACCATGCGATGTTCTTTCGCAGGGCCGATTTCCTGGCGGTCGGGGGCTGCACGCCCGGCGATGCGGTGATGGAGGAGGCCGACCTCTGCGTGAAATTTGCGGCGCTGGGCCGGGTGAAGATGGTGCCGCGCAGGGTCTACACTTCGGACCGGCGGATCGCCGCATGGGGGCCGCTCAGGGCGAACTGGGTCTATTTCAAGGTCGGCATGCTCTGGGCCTTCGGCCTGCGCGACAGGATGGCGCGGCATTATCCCGACATACGCTAGGCATCCGGCAGGAAGCCCACCTCGATGCAATAGTCGATAAGGCGCCGGATATAGGGCAAGCCGGTAGGCGGGCATCCGCGACCGGCCAGCGCACGGAATGCGCCGTCGGAAAAGCGCGGGTGGCGCTGGAAATAACTCGCATAGAGGCCGGCCACCCGCCGGTAGAGGCGGCGTTCGAGCGCGGGGAGGACAGTAGGGTCGAAGTCTTCGGGCGGTACCAGCTCGGGCCGATGGAACTGCGGATAGGAGCCGATCGCCCTGGCAAAATCCCCGACAGGAAGCGGCTGACCCGATACGAGATGGAAGGTTCCGCCCGCCGTTTCGGCAATGCGACCGGCCAGCATGCTTATGCCGCCGGCGACGTGATCGATCGGCACGAAGTCGAGCGTTCCGTCACCGCGCGCGGGCATGTGCCGCACGCGCCCTTCGGCGATGAGCTTGAACGCTGCATAAGTCGTGTCGAACTGGCGTATCGTACCGCTCGCATATTCGCCCACGACGATCGAGGGACGCGCGATCGCCCAACGCAACCCGCTCTCGCGCACCAGTCGCTCGCCCGCGGCCTTGCTGGCTTCGTAACCGTTGGCGAATCCGTATTCCGGGAGAGGCCGGTCCTCGCGGATAATTCCGCTGGTATCGCCGCAGACATAGGCGGTCGAGACATGGAGGACGTCCATTCCGCCGGCTTCGGCCAGTGCCAGTGCATGCGCGACGCCGTCGATATTGACCGCGCGATAGTCCTCTTCCGCAAG
The DNA here is from genome assembly GCA_964407585.1 of uncultured Qipengyuania sp. Taxonomy (GTDB): domain Bacteria; phylum Pseudomonadota; class Alphaproteobacteria; order Sphingomonadales; family Sphingomonadaceae; genus Qipengyuania. The sequence continues at coordinate 18,806 of CAYOWF010000001.1, read as the reverse complement.
GTCGAAGCGGACGGTGGCGGCGCAATGGACGAGCGTATCATGCGCGGCTGCAACCTCACGGAATTGCGCCTCGTCCCAGCCGAAGTGCGGTTGAGAGACGTCGCCGGTCACGGTTTCGATCGGGACCGAACTGCCCTCGTTTGAGCAGACCGCCGGATTGCGGTGCACGAGCCCGGTGACTTCGTGCCCCGCGGCAAGCAGCCTTGCGCAGACCTCGCCGCCCAGAAGGCCGGCCGCTCCGGTGACGAGAATTCTCAAGATTGGGTGGCCGTTGCCATGTAACCGGAAGGTCCGTGCGAGCGAAAGGGAGCGCGAATGCTGCGAGTAGCTTCGCATCTCCCGCAAATTCGGTTACGGAGCAAGCGATGAAATTCACCCATGACGTAATCGTGATTGGCGGCGGGGCTGCTGGCCTGACTGCCGCGGGGGGCTGCGCCCTGTTCGGGCTCGACGTCGCGTTGATCGAAGCGCGCGCGATGGGCGGCGAGTGTCTTAACGACGGATGCGTGCCGTCCAAGGCGCTGATCGCGGCCGCCAAGCGCGCAGCCGAAGCCAATCAGCCCGAACGTTACGGGATCACGCTTCAGCCGCCGCAGGTAGAATGGACCGGCGTTCACAAGCACATCCACGATGCCATCGCTGCCATCGCCCCGCACGATAGCGAAGAGCGCTTCGAGGAGATGGGGTGCGAGGTCTTTCGCGACTGGGCGCAGGTCATCGGCCCGCAATCGGTCGAAGTGGGCTGGCGCACGCTGACGGCACCGCGCATCGTCGTCGCAACCGGTTCGAAGCCCGTCATCCCCCCGGTCGAGGGACTGGACGAGGTACCCTACCTCACCAACGAGAACGTCTTCGACCTGGAAGAATTGCCGACGCACCTCGTGATCGTGGGCGGCGGGGTCATCGGGATGGAAATGGCGCAGGCCTTCCGGCGGTTGGGAAGCGCGGTGACGGTGGTCGAGCCGGGCGATTTGATGGGCCGCGACGACCCCGACAGCGTGGCGGTTGTTCGCGAAGTGCTCGAGAGCGAAGGCGTGCGCTTCGTGCAAGGCAAGGCGGAAAAGGTCGAGGGGCGAGAGGGCACCTTGCGACTGCACACTGCCAACGAGCTGATCGAGGGATCGCATCTGCTGATTGCAACCGGGCGCCAGGCGAATTGTACCGGCTTCGGTCTCGAGGGAATCGGTATCGAAATGGGTCGGGGCGGTATCGTTGTGGACGAACGAAGGCGCACCTCGGTCAAGGGCATATACGCCATCGGAGATTGTCGCGACGGGCCGCGGCTGACCCATGTCTCGGGCTATGAAGGGTCGAATGTCGCGCTTGAAATCACACTCGGTTTGCCGGCCAAGGTCGATTGGTCGGCGCTGCCCTGGTGCACCTATACCGATCCCGAAGTCGCGCAGATCGGCATGACCGAAAAGGAAGCCCGGGAAAGTCACGGTGAGAAGATCACCATCGTCAAGGAGACCTTCCATGATAACGAGAGATCGCTTGCAGAGGGCCAGGACAAAGGACATCTCAAGCTGGTGTTGAAGGGCAAAAAGGTACTCGGGGCGAGCATAGTCGGCAAGAATGCGGGCGAATTGCTGCTGCCTTTCGCGCAGTTGATAACCGGCAAGAGCAGCACCTTCGCGCTGGGTTCCGCCATCATCGCCTATCCGACGCGCAGCGAGATCTCGAAGGCCGCTGCCTTCAGTGCCTGGGAACCGACCGTGTTCGGCAAGGTCCCCAAGTGGTGGGCACGGACGCTGGCCAAGCTGCGCAGGCGTTTCGCATGACCGGAACGCGGACGAAATCGCGCAACGCGCCGGTCGGCCCTTCCCCCTTTGCGGTCGCAGCGGCGCCGCTGCCGCGCGATAAATTCAGCGATCCGCATCTCACGGCGAAAGGCGAGCCACGAGCAAGCGTTCGCTTGTCACGGCTCGACACGCTTTGGCTGAACACCGGCACGCTCTGCAACCTCGCCTGCGCGACCTGCTACATCGAAAGCAGCCCGACCAATGATGCGCTGGTCTATCTCGCTGCAGGACATGCGAGACGATATCTCGACGAGGCGGCGACGCTGGGCACGCGCGAAGTGGGCTTTACCGGGGGCGAACCCTTCATGAACCCCGACATGATGGAGATGCTCGGCGATACGCTTGCGCGCGGATTCGAAGCCCTGGTGCTGACCAATGCGATGAAGCCGATGCGCCGGTACGAGGATGCGCTGCTCGCCTTGCGCGTGGAGCATGGCGACAGGCTCACTCTGCGCGTCAGCCTCGACCACTACAGCAAGCCCGTTCACGAGGCCGAGCGCGGCCCGCGCAGCTGGGATCCAGCCATCGACGGGCTGCGCTGGCTTTCGGCCCACGGCTTCTCGATTGCCGTCGCCGGACGGCTGCTCCCCGAAGAAGGCGAACAGCTGGCGCGCGATCGCTATGCCGCCTTGTTCGAGCGCGAGGATATTGCAATCGATGCGCACGACCCGGCGTGTCTCGTACTGTTCCCCGAAATGGATGCGGACAAGGACATAGCAGAAATCACCACTGCCTGCTGGGACATCCTCGGAAAGTCGCCCGACGACGTGATGTGCAGTTCCAGCCGCATGGTCGTCCACCGCCGGGGCGAGCCTGAACCGCGCGTGGTCGCCTGCACGCTGATCCCCTATGACGATGGTTTCGATCTCGGCGAAACGCTTGCCGAAGCCTCTTGCGACGTGCCGCTCAATCATCCGCACTGCGCGCGGTTCTGCGTGCTCGGCGGCGCGAGTTGTTCGGCCTAGGACCGATTGGCACGAGCGCCCGTTGATTGGGCATGATCTTCGATGAAACCTGGCTCGACATAGCGGCACGGGGTCTGTGTCTCTCTGCGGCCGCAATCCTCTGGATAGTGATCCTGGTTCGCGTGAACGGGCTGCGCTCGCTATCGAAAATGACCAGTTTCGATTTCGTGATGACTGTGGCTCTGGGCAGCCTTGTGGCAGGTGCAACGCAGGCGACCGACTGGCGGGGTTTTTCCCAGGCGATGGTTGGAATGCTCGGTCTCTTCCTGGTCCAATATCTATCGGCCCGGATTCGCAAGGCGTCCGACGCTGCCGAAGACGTGATGCAGAACGAGCCGGTATTCCTCATCCGCAACGGCGAATTTTGCGGAGATGCACTGCGTTCGACCCGCGTCGCTCGCAGCGATCTCGTCGCCAAACTCCGCGAAGCGAATGTGCTGGACCTTTCGAAGGTACGCGCCGCCGTGCTCGAAACGACGGGCGACGTATCTGTGCTGCATGGCGACAGCCTCGATGAGACTCTCGTCTGGGGGGTGAAGCGGCTTTAGCCTTTTCGGCCGTCGAGCCACTTAGCGAACGCCACCCCGCCGGTTATCAGGAACGGTACCAACACGATGCTGAGCACGACCTTGGCGATGATCTGACCGATCAGAAGGTTGCCGATGGGGAACTGGCCGTAGAAGGCGAGAGTGATGAAGATCACCGAATCTATGGCTTGGCTGAGCGCGGAAGCGATCGCTCCGCGGATCATCAGCGAAACCGTGCCGGTGTTTTCCTCTTTTCCGCGCAGGCGCGAGAAGATCCACACATTGAGCAGCAGCGAGACGATGTAGGCGGCCGGACCCGCGGCCCAGACGCGCCAGATGGTCGCATGTACGCGTTCGAAAGCGGCAAGATCTTCCGCTCGTCCGCCGGCCATTTCGGGAGATGCGGGTAGGTTTAGGACCAGCTGCATCAGTAATGCGGCTATCAGCAGCGGCAGGAAACCCCACCACACGATGCGGTTCGCCAGCTTTTCCCCGTAGAGTTGCGCGATCGTACTCGAGATCACCACCAGCAGCAGGAATGCGAAGATGCCCGCTTCCACTGCGAGGTCGGTCGGGTAGAGTTGCACCTGCTTGAAAGCGAGCACGCCCGCAAGCACCGTCATCCCGCCATAGAGCAGAGTGTAAACGAACAGGCCTAGCGGGGTGGATGCGGCATTGATGCGGATATCGCCGGTGGGTTCGGTCATGGTCTGCTGCGTTGTGCTTTCATTTCGGGTGACAGCCGAAGCTGGAATTGGGGCCACAAATTGACTAAGCGGAGCCGCCGCGCAAGGTAGCGGCTGATTTCATCCGCAACTAGTCGCACAGCCAAAGGGGTCGGCATGCCGCCAGTGATTATCAATATTCTCGGGATTTTCGCGATCCTTTCGATCGCCTTCCTGCTGTCGACGGGCAAGAAGCGGATCAAACTGCGTGTCGTCGGTGCGGCTTTCGCCCTGCAAGCGCTTATGGCGCTGCTGGTGCTGCGCACGCCATGGGGTGTCGAGGCCATCCAGGCGCTGTCGAACGGCGTGATCGCGCTGCTGAACTATTCCAAGGTCGGCATCGAATCGGTCTTCGGCCCGATGGATCAGAACCCCTTCGCCAATACGTTCGTGATCGCCGCCCTGCCGGTCATCATCTTCTTCGCCGCACTTGTTTCGATTCTCTATCATTGGGGCATCATGCAGCGGCTTGTGCGCTGGGTCGGCGGGGCGATCGGCTGGATTACAGGGATCAGCAAGGTCGAGGCTCTCGGCAGCGCCGCCAATATCTTCGTCGGCCAGTCGGAAAGCCCGCTGGTGGTGCGCCCCTATCTCGCCGCGCTTACGCCGAGCCGGCTCTTCACGCTGATGGCGGTTGGCATGGCCGGTGTCGCAGGTACCATCCTGGCCGCCTATGCCAGCTTCATCGGCGAAGAGGCGGTCCCCTTCCTGCTCGCCGCCGCCTTCATGTCGGCGCCGGGCGGGATCCTGATGGCCAAGATCATCATGCCCGACGACGAAAGCGCCCTAGCCCGCGATGCAGCCGAGTTGGCTGGTGTGGAGCCCGAAGACGAAATCGTCCTGCCCAAGACGCGCATCAGCGCCGAAGGTCCTGCGGCAATCACCGAAAGCGGCAAGCCGCACGAAGTCGCCGTCGCCGAAACGTTCGAGGAAGGCCACCGGCCCGCCAACGTCATCGAGGCGGCCGCCCAGGGCACGCAAACGGGCGTGAAGCTGGCCGTGGCGGTCGGCGCCATGGTGCTGACCTTCGTCGCGCTCGTTGCGCTCGCCAACGGCATCCTGGGCGGGCTCGGCGGGCTGTTCGGTTACCCCGAGCTGACTTTCCAGCTGATCCTGGGTTGGGTCTTCGCGCCGGTGATGTATCTCATCGGCATTCCTTGGGAACAGGCGGGCGCGGCGGGCGGGTTGTTCGGCACCAAGATCGTGCTCAACGAATTCGTCGCCTTCATCGAGCTAGGCGCGATGGACGCCGCAATGTTGAGCGACCGGAGCAGGGCGATCGCCACCTTCGCGCTTTGCGGTTTCGCCAATTTCAGCTCGATCGCCATCCAGATGGCGGTGACCGGGGGGCTTGCACCGAACCAGCGTCCCGTTATTGCCAAGCTCGGCCTGCGCGCGCTCGCGGCCGGTTCCCTCGCCAACCTGATGAGCGCCGCGCTCGCCGGCCTGTTCCTGCCATATTGAGTCTTATCCAAATGTCTGAAATCGCCAGCGTATCCATTGCCCGCCCGCTCGAAGAGGTTGCCGAGGAAATCGGCAGGAGCTTCGAGGAATACGGCTTTGCGGTGATTCGCGATCACGGCATCCCGCAGGAGCTGATCGACCGTGCCGAAGAGCTTTCGAAAGAGTTCTTCGCGCTGCCTGATGAAGTGAAGAAGGCATATCACATCCCCGGCGGGGGTGGTGCGCGCGGCTATACGCCTTTCGGCACGGAAAAGGCCAAGGATGCCAAGGTCCACGATCTGAAGGAATTCTGGCATGTCGGGCGCGAGCTTCCCGAAGGTCACGACCTCGCCGCATATATGGCGGACAATGTCTGGCCGGACGAAGTGGAAGGCTTTCGCGAGACTTTCTCCGAGCTTTACGAAGCTTTCGAAACCGCCGGTGCGCGCGTACTAGAAGCCATTGCCATCCACCTCGGCCTGCCGCGCGATTTCTTCGCGCCGACTGTCGAGGACGGCAATTCGGTCATGCGCCTGCTTCGCTATCCACCCCTCGAAGGCGCGGAAGCCGAAGGTGCCATCCGTGCCGCCGCGCATGGGGACATCAACACGATTACCTTGCTCTTGGGTGCCGAAGAGGCAGGTCTCGAATTGCTGACAGCCGATGGTGAATGGAAGGCCGTGGCTCCGCCAGAAGGCGCGCTCGTGGTCAATATCGGCGACATGCTCGACCGGCTGACCAATCACAAGCTCCGCTCGACCACGCACCGGGTGGTGAACCCGAGCGGCGAAGCGGCCTACCGGGCACGTTATTCGATGCCCTTCTTCCTGCATTTCCGCCCGGACTACGTCATCGAGACGCTGCCTTCCTGCATCGACCCGGCGAACCCGGCGGATCACCCCGAGCCGATTTCGAGCCACGATTTCCTTTTGCAGCGGCTGCGCGAAATCAATCTGGCCTGAGACGAATCGAGGCATATTCGCGAGCGGAAATAAATTTCCCGACTTGTGTGCCGTTTTTGCAACGGAACTAAGCCCCTGAATTATAGGAATATGTTTGCCGACGCTTGCGTGTAATCCACACTCGGTGGGGCGCTGTCTTGACTCTGTCATAAAACGATAGCTTTGCCGAAACATCGCCAGTCTAGCTGGGCTGCGCATCTCCAGGGCTATCCATATTTTCAATCTGAAGAGACGAAGGGGTCTTCTCCGATGAAGTTCAAATACCTTTTGGCGGCAAGCGCCGTCAGCCTTACCGCAACCGGCGCAATGTTTGCGGCACCTGCAGCGGCGCAGCAGATCACTTCGGGTATCGAAGGTCAGGTAACCGATGAAAGCGGTACCGCGCTTTCCGGCGCAACCGTCACCATTACCGACCAGCGTACGGGCCAGACCCGCACCGCCACCGCCGGTGCGCAGGGCAACTTCCGCGTGCAGTCGCTGCCTCCGGGCGGACCTTACACTGTCACCGTCACCGCTGCCGGGTACGAAGGTCAGACCATCGAAGATATCTTCACCAGCATCTCCGGCAACACCGGTTTCACCTTTGCGCTGAACGAGAGCGATGCGGGCGATGTTATCGTCGTCACGGGCGCGCGCGTGCAGGTAACCCAGGTGGCCGTCGGGCCGGGTACCGCTTTCGATAGCCAGACGCTCGAAGCCTTCCCTTCGATCACCCGCGACGTGCGCGATATCATTCGCATCGACCCGCGCGTCAGCCTGGAATCGAGCAACGACGTCGATCGTATCTCGTGCTTGGGCGGTAACGACCGGACCAATACCTTCACCGTAGATGGTATCGTCCAGTCCGACGTTTTCGGCCTCAACGGCACGCCGTTCGCCGCACGTAACTCGCTGCCGCTTCCCTTCGACGTGATCGAGCAGACCTCGGTCGAGTTCGCCCCCTTCGATGTCGAATACACCGACTTCACGGGCTGTCTCGTCAACGTCGTGACCAAGGCCGGCGAAAACAGCTTCCACGGCTCGGCTTTCATCACCTATTTCGACGACGGCCTCTATGCCAATTCGCTTGCCGGCCTTCCGCTGAATGCAAGCCAAGAAAAGCGCTGGGGTGCAACGCTGCGCGGTCCGATCATCCCCGATCGCCTCTTCTTCTCGCTTGGTTATGAAGAAGCCGATCTCGGCCAGGGCAACAACTTCGGCCCCGCCGGCGGCGGCTTCACCAACGAAGCAGATTTCGTCAGCCAAGCGCAATTCGAGGAATTCGCGCAAATCGCACGTGACGTTTACGGCCAGGACGTGGGCGGTTACCCGACCACGCTCGCCGAAGGCAACGTGCGCTATTTCGGCCGCCTCGACGCGATCATCAACGACGATCACCGTCTCGAAGCGACCTACCAGCGTCTTGAAGAAACCAACATCGAAAGCGATTTCGATAGCCAGAACATTACTGGCTTCAACAGTTTCGAAGATGAAGGCACGGTTTCGGACTATTACTCGGTCCGCCTCTATTCCGACTGGAGCGACACCATTTCGACCGAACTGCGCGTGAGCCGCGCCGAAGTCGGCGACGTGCAGGGCCCGGTCGGATTCGGCGAAGCCCAGTCGGCCAATCCGACGCCGCGTCTGGTCGTCGGCGTCACGCCCGACGGCACTGCGGTTTCGGGCGGTGGCGTCACCGATCGCAACGGTATTCTTTCGACCGGCCCCGGTATCTTCCGTTCGGCCAACCAGCTCGACACCAAGATCGACCAGGCCCGTTTCCAGATGAATGTGGATGCGGGTGCCGGCCACTTCCTCAAGTTCGGTGCAGAGATCAACGATCTCGAAGTCTTCAACCTGTTCGCGATCAACGCGACCGGCTCGCTCTACTTCGAGAACTTCGACGATTTCCGCGAAGGCTTGCTCACGAACGGCACTGAGTTCTTCCCTAACGCGGACGAAATCGCGACCGGCCAGTCCTATGGCGCCGATATCAACGCCGCCATCGATGGCGACATCAATAACGCTGCAGCGCTCTTCAGCCGCCGGACCTACTCATTCTATGCCCAGGATGAATGGGAAGCGAGCGATCAGCTCTCGGTTACCGCCGGTCTTCGCGTGCAGATCTACAGCGGCGACAAGCCGATGGCGAATCCGAACTTCTACGATCGTTACGGGTTTACCAATGCGAACTCCTTCGATCGCCTCGACCCGGTCCTGCTGCCGCGTCTCTCGGCGACCTACGAGTTCCTCAATGACGGCTTCTTCAGTGACAGCCGCATCACCGGTGGCGTAGGCATTTTCTCGGGCGGCGATCCGGTAGTGTACTACTCGAACGCTTTCTCGAACAACGGCTTCTCGAGCGCGCTCGGAACGTCACGCTTCGACTGCGGCGCGGGCGATACGGTTGTCGATCCGGTCACCGGTCAGATCGACGTCGTTGTGGGTGGCCAGTTCACCGGCTTCCCGCAGTGCGTCATCGACGGCGGTGCTGCCGATGCAGCTGCCGGTCGTGCCGACGTCCAGTCGACCAACCCCGATTTCGACGTTCCGACCGTAACCCGCGCGAGCCTCGCTTTCGCGACCACATTCGGAACCGACGGCGGCTTCTTCAGCAATTGGAACCTGCAGCTCGACTATATCTATTCGCGTTTCAACGACGCGCTTAACTTCGTCGACCTGTCGCTGGCCCCGGACATCCGTCAGGGCCTCAACGGTTTCACCATCGATGGTCGTCCGATCTACCAGGCAGTCGATGCAACCGTATCGGGCTGCGATGCTCAACTGGTTGGCAACGGCGGAACGCCGCCGGTCTATACCGGCCTCAGCCCGGCTTGCTACAACACCGGACGGGACGACAATATCCAGCTGACCAATGGCGGCAGTTCGGAAGCGCACTCGGCCTCGATCATCCTCAGCAAGGACTTCGGTGGTGGTCTGATCACGGACAACGGCTCGACCCGCTTCCAACTCGGCTATTCGTACACCGACTCGAACAATGCGCGTAACAATCAGTCCTCGACGGCGACATCGTCGTTCGACGTTACTGCAGCATTCGACCGCCAGGATCCGGCCGTATCGACCGCAACCACCGAAACCCGCCACAACATCACTGCGGCGATCAACTTCCGTGAGGAGTTCTTCGAGGGGTACGACACCAATCTCGGGCTGTTCTTCCGCGCCCGCGAAGGTCGTCCCTACAGCCTGACCTTCGGCGGTGGCGGCATCTTTGCCGACTCCTCTTCGGGTAGCGACAATGCGCTGCTTTATGTGCCGACTGGCGTGAGCGATCCGAACCTCACCGACTTCACCGGCCAAGGCTTCAGCGACACGCAGGTTGCTGCGCTGCAAGCCGCTCAGGCCGAGGCAGTGGCGGATACTATCGCTTACGTCGAAGCCAGCGGTTGCGACTACACACCGGGTGAGACGATCCGTCGCAACACCTGCCGCAACGACTGGCATTTCGATCTCGACCTGCGTTTCAGCCAGGAATTGCCGTTCATCGGCAAGTTTACCGGGATCAAGGATGATCGGATCGAGCTCTTCGTAGACTTCGCGAACTTCCTGAACTTCATCGACGAAGACTGGAACATCCTGCGTTCGCGCGGCGGTTTCAACGGTCTTGTCCCTGTGTCGGATGCCGAAATCAATATCGACGATCCCGACAGCATGGACCCGAGCGATCGCCTCGAAGTCGATACGATCGACAGCCAGGGCCGTTACGTCATCAGCAGGTTCAACCCGGATGACAGCAACTTCATCGCCATTGGCCCGTCGGCGTGGCGGATCCAGATCGGCGCACGCTACGAATTCTAATTCGTCAGCAAATCGATCCAGGAAAGGGCGGGCCTTCGGGTCCGCCCGTTTCGTTTGCGTCTACGTCGGGGAATCTTGCTACGAAGGAACGGCATGGGCATTTGTCCCGTTGATGCGGATATGGCCGATCAAGCGACCAGTTTCAGCACCTCCACGAAGCGACCCAATCCTTGGGTGATCGCGGCTATCATCGTGATTCACATCGGGATCTTCTATGTCTTGATCCGCAGCCTCGCACCCAATGCCGTTGCCAGCGTGGAACGGAGCGTGGTCTCCGCTTTCACGGTTACGGTCAGCGCGCCGGAAGAAGAAACCCCGATCGTCGAACCCGCACCCGATGAAGGGGTGCAGGGCGATCCCGGGCAGGAAGCCGTCCCCCAGCCGGTCACCGCACCCACCCCGAAACGCCAGGTGAAAGAGGACCGCGCGGTTCCGCGCGCCTCGTCGACCGGCACTGCCACCACTTCCGGCGCGACCCAGACGGGCGAGGGTACCGGCGCTGCAGGTAGTGGCGAGGGCACCGGTGCCGGACGCGGCGGTGGCGGGCAGGGCGGCGTGGCCGCCACCAAACCCGTGCTGACCCGTTCTATCAGTGATTCCAGCGCCTTTCCCATCCCGCCCGGCGGACGCGAGGCGCGGATCGGAAAATCGGTTATCGTCCGCTTGATGGTCTCCGCCGAAGGACGCGTGACATCCTGTTCGATCTATCGCGCCAGTCCTTTCCCAGAGACGGATGCCAAGGTCTGCGAGCTCTCCTACAGCCAGATACGATTCGAGCCTGCCCGCGACGCGCAGGGCAACCCGGTCCCCGCACCGTTCTACTACCAGCAGAGGTTCTTTAACTGACAAGGCCAGGCCGCAGGGCTATAGCCAGGGGCATGTCCATGGGTTCGCCAAGCCAAATTCAGCCGGTTATCCTGAGCGGCGGTTCGGGCACGCGGCTCTGGCCCGTGAGCCGGCCGGAAAAGCCCAAGCAATTCCTGAACCTGCTCGGCGATCGAACGCTGTTCCAGCAGGCCCTGGATCGAGTGAGCGACCGCTCCCTGTTCGCAGAATCCCTAGTGATTGCGGGTAAGGCGCATAGGCGATGGATCGCCGAACAGGCGGGCCCCCACAGCCTCATCGTCGAACCCTGTCCCCGCAACACGGCTCCCGCAATCGCTTTGGCTGCCGCCCGGCTGGAACCGGATACGATCATGCTGGTTTGCCCCAGCGATCACCATATTGCAGATACCTCCGCATTCGCCGACGCCGTGCAGGAAGCTGCCGAGCTTGCATCGGATGGCTGGCTGGTAACGTTCGGCATCGAGCCCGACCGTCCCGAAACCGGCTATGGCTATATCGAGCGAGGCGACCCGATCGGGAGGCATCACCGGGTGAAGCGCTTCGTCGAAAAGCCCGAAACAGAGCGTGCCGCAAGTTATCTCGCGCAGGGCGCGTTCTCCTGGAATGGCGGCATCTTCGCCTTTGCGGCGGGCCGTCTGCTCGAAGAACTCACGATCTATCGCAATGTCTTGGTCGATCAGGTGCTGACGGCGCTCGCGCAAGGAGAGGAGCGCGCGGGTGCATTCTACCCTGACGAGGCGCCTTTCGCCGCTATCCGGGCCGAGAGTATCGATTACGCGCTGATGGAGAACACGCAGCGTGCTGCCGTGGTTTCGGCCCGCATGGGCTGGTCCGACATCGGGTCATGGAAGGCATTGATGGATGTGCGTGGGTCGACCGATGCGCAGGCAAATGCAGAGCTGGTGGACTGCGAAAGGGTCATGGTGCGCAGCGATGGCCGCCGCGTATCGGCGATCGGGCTGGAGAACGTCATCATCGTTGTCGACGGCGACGAGGTGCTGGTGGTCGATAGCGACGCGGCGCAAGAAGTCTCTGCGCTGAAGGGAGCGAAAGCGTCGTGAGCAGGCGCGGTCTCCTGGGCACGAAGCGCTTGCTCAAGCCGTGGGGCAGGCGCGATCTTCCTGCTTCCTTCGCTTCTCCTTGCGGCGAGCCCGTGGGCGAAATCTGGTTCCAGACCCCACCTTCGCTAGACAGGATACTGGCCAAGTACCTTTTCACCGGGGATCGCCTGTCGGTGCAGATACATCCTCGTGCGGAGCATTGCCCGCGGGGCACGGGGAAGGATGAGTGCTGGCTGGTCACCGCAGCGGAGCCCGGTGCAACGCTGGCAATCGGATTCCGGGAGAAGCTGGACAAGCAGCGCATTCGCGAAGCGGCACTCGACGGCACAATCGAGCATCTGCTCGACTGGCGCGAAGTGCAGGTCGATGATTTCCTCTATGTCCCTTCAGGCACCGTGCATGCCATCGGCCCCGGCTTGACGCTGGTCGAGGTGCAGCAAAACACCGACGTCACATACCGTCTATACGATTACGGTCGACCCCGCGTATTGCATCTCGATGATGCGATGAAATCGATCCGCCCGCTGCCGCATCCGCCCGAACTGCGTCGAACCATCGATCCGGAGCGTGGAAGGTTGCTCGTTGATGGGCCCTATTTCAGCCTGGTTCAGACCGTCGGCACTCCGGGAAGCGAATTGGATGGATTGGGCGGGGCCGTGCAGGTCTTGCCTTTGTCAGGGACATGCAAGATTTCAGGTGCCGTCGTTTCTGCCGGACAAGCAGGATGGGCACCGAAGCTCGAAGCGATAGACTTTTCCGAGAACCAACGATGCCTGCTCCTCTTCAATCCGCCTCGTCGGCTGAACGAGCCAATTCTCCCATGATTCCGACAAGATCTTCCTTGCCATAGGGTTTGGTTAGCAGGCCCGATGCGCCCATCTCCTCGATCCGATCGGCCATTTCGCCATAACCCGAGGCCAGCCAGAAAGGTATGCCCTGCCGGGCAAGGTATTCGGCCACTTTTTCGCTGCTCTCCTTGCCCAGATTATAGTCCAGGATCGCAAGGTCGGGCTGCTTTTTCTCCAGTGAAGCCAATGCTCCGGCGACGGTGCTCTCGACGGAAACCGTGCCCACGCCGATCTCGCGCAAGCAGTCTTCGGTATCGAGCGCGATGATCATACTGTCCTCGACGAGCAGGACACTTTCCGGCACCGAGATGCTGGCGGGTTTGCTGGCCGAACCGTTCACGCTCTTGCTGTCCTCTTCCTTCAAGCCGCTCTTGTCCCATTCGACATAGCGAGCCGGGATGCAGAATTCGGCTTCGAGGCCCGTCAGCCTGTAATTGACCTGGGCCTCTCCATCCAGTTCGAACGGGATGGAGCGTTCGACGATCGTCGAACCGAAGCCTCGACGGGTCGGCGGCTTGACCGGTGGGCCACCCTTCTCCCGCCAATCGAACTGAAGCGATCCATCGTCGTTGCGTGCGATGTCGATTGCGAGCTGTCCGTTGCTGTCGGATAGCGATCCGTGCTTGGCCGAGTTGGTCATCATCTCGTGGATGACCAGCGCCAGCACCGTATAGGCTTCCGGTACGAGCATGACCTCCGGCCCGTTGACGACCAGCCGGTCTTCATTGTCGCTCAGATAGGCGTCTGCCTCATTTTCGATCAGACCGCTGAGCGGGGCGGAAGACCAGTTGCCCTTGGTGATATTTTCATGCGCCGAGGCGAGCGAGGAGATGCGCCCGCCGATAATGTCGCTGAACTCCTCGATCGAGGCGGCTTCACGGCGCGACTGGCTGATCAGGCCGCGGATCAGATTCAGGATGTTGCGCACGCGGTGGTTGAGTTCCGCGATCAGCAGTTCCTGTTGGGCCTGTGCCTTGGTGCGTTCCTGCACGGCCTCGTCCGTCAGGCGCAGGATGATTTCGAGAAGGGTGATGCGCAAGCCGTCAGCGACCTGCAATTCGCCAGAGGTCCAGGATTCGCTCCGCCCTTCGACGGTTTCCTGCCACGCCTCGAAGCTCTTGCGGGGCGTAAGGCGTGCGCCGTTCGGCCCATATTCGACCGGCTTTTCGGGATTGCCTGCCCAGCGGACGGTCTTGGTCAGCGGCTTTCGCCAGAGCACTAGGTAGTCCCGCGGGGTGCGCGAGACCGGGATGACCATCGCGCCGGCCGCCCGATCCGCAAAGCGCTCCGCATTGGGCAGCCGCTCGGTCAGCGCGTCGGTAGCAAGGACCCGGCTCGTCGCGGCCGCGTTCAGTCCGGGGATGAGAGCCCGGAACTCCTCCTCGTTCGGCGCCGATCCCTTCGAATCGTATATGTCGTCGACGAATACGCTTGCTCCGTGATGCGGAATGATCTGCGCGATCACCGGCGTGAGCGTGGGAAGGCAATCGGAGAGCGGCGTTCCCGCCGCAATGTCTCGCATAAGCCGGTCGTGTATCTTGCGGCCCTCTTCGCGCAAGGTCTCCCGCTCGCGATAAAGGGCACGTTCCAGCATGAGCGAAAAGAGTTCCGAGAACAGCTCTGCGGATGTGCGCTGCGAATAGGGTAGCTTTTTGGGCCCGTAATGGTGGCACGCGAACAGACCCCAGAGCTTGCCCCCGATAACGATCGAGATCGATAGCGAAGCGCCAACGCCCATATTGGTCAGATATTCGATATGTATCGGGGAAACCGCGCGCAGCGTGCTCATCGACAGGTCGAGCGGTTCGCCTTCGGGCGTTTCGACAGGCTCGATGGGAATCGGTTCCTCTTTTACATCGCTGATTATCCGGAAGCGATTGCGACGGTAGAGTTCGCGTGCCTGCGAAGGAATGTCCGTTTTCGGATAGCGCAGGCCATGAAAGGTTTCGAGATCGTCGCGCCGCGATTCCGCCACCACTTCACCCGACAGATCTTCGTGGAAGCGATAGACCATGACCCGATCGATCTCGAGCGCGGCGCGCAGCTGGCGTGCCCCTTCGGCAAGCAACCGCTCGGTATCTTCGTATTTCTCCAGTCTCGAAAGGACGGGGCGCAACAAGGAGACCTGTCGGCTTACATCCCCCTCGACATGCGGTTCGCATTCGATGATCGTGTAGTGGCCCGAAGCATGCACTGCGCAATCGAAGAGGGTTCCATCTCCGATGAGGTCGACGCCGAACATGCGTTCGACCTGGTCGTCATCGATTAGGGCAGCTGCCGCGCTGCGGATGCGATCGAAGGCTGTCGCGCCAAGGAAGGACGAAAGCCGTGAACCGATCTGGATCGGTTCGGTTAGGCCCAGCATGTCTTCCGCATTGGCGGAGCGCTGGGCGACGAACCAGTCGCCATTGACGACCAGCAGGGCACCGAAGCCCTGGATGCAACCCAGCTGGTGGATCGGTTCGCGATCGCAGTTCGAAAGATCGACCTGAGAGTTGGGAAAGCTCATGCGGCTGTCTCCGCCCGACCGGCAGCGAAGGCGCGTTCGAATACCGCAAAGGTTGAAAGCGCGCCAGAAATGACCTGTTCGCCCTGCTCGTCGCTGTAAGGCCTGTCGAGGATGCCCAGTAAACTCCCGAAATATCGTGCAAGGCTCTTGTCCGAAAGAAATCTCACCGGACCCTGTCGACCCGCCTTGCGGCGCTGGGCGAGCATGGAGCGATTTCCGAGAGAAGAGCCCGCTAGGACCCAAGCTGCGCCGAGGGCTGCGAAGGGATCTTCGAGTGCAAATGTGCCTTTGTAGCTCACGGGGACGATATCGAGGTCGCGCAGGTCACTGGCCAGTACGTCGGTCTGCGAGGGAGGGGCGCCCAGGCCTGCGGGAGGCTGGCAACAGAGTGCCCGTTCGACCTCGTGGCGGGCGGCATATTGCGCAGCCAAAAAACGACCGTAGTCCTGCCCCGATGACAGAGGCATGGTACCTACGGTTTCATCGAGGTGCGCATGGACCTTTCCAGTCGCCTGCCTCAGTTTGTCTCTCAAGTCTCCGGACCCCCGTCCTGCAGCCAGCGTTCGTCGTATGCCATGGCAACGGCCCTTGCAATTGTCGGTCGCATGACGGGGCTCGGCGAATGGCGGGAAAACTTCGCCGTTTAAGTCGGAGAAAGAAGCGTTTCGCAGCGAATATTGTTCCGTCGGCGGAGGAACTTTCTCCACATCGCAAGGTGGCTCGATGTGGTGCCGGCATCAATCGGCGGCGAGGAGTTTCTGCCCCTTTTTGCGGATGGCACCTGCAATAATCGGCTCCACGAAGGACAATGCAGGCGGCAGGTCTATTTCGAAAATCACCTCGGTTTCTTCGACGATGACCTGCGCGCGAGTCAGATTACCCATCGCCTTGATGTCCAGTGCCATGCAGTCTTCGTTGGGCCAGCTGGTGGTCACATCTGCCATTCCACCCGGAATCGCATCGCCGATTTCGTGGCTGCGTGCATGCAGGCGGCGGCGAACTTCTTCCTTGCCCAGGGTATGCTGTAAGGGAATGCGCATCAGTTCTTGTGCTCCAGCTGGGGCGAAGTCTCGGCACCTGCCCCGAATTTGTAGTCGAGGTAGCGATGCTTGATCGCTAGGTCGTCGAGCGATCCTTCCGCAAGCTGCCGGGTGATGGAGTCGATCTCTCCGCTGATCTTGCCGAGGCTGTCGGTCAGCTGCTGGTCGGGAGTGGCACCGGCGCGTTCCTCGCCGCGAAGATGGGCGGGAATCTTGCGATAGCTGTCGATCATTTCGGGCAACTGTTCACCGATGAGGCTGCGCACCTCGCGCGCCTTGGGATGATTCTGGTCGACGCCTTCCAGCTGCAAGCCGAGCGCATCCAGCTGCACGCCCATGTCGCTCACGATCTTGGCCGCTGGCGGGGGCAGGGCGGGGCGCTGATGCTCGAGCCAGAGTTCGGTCTTTGCGACCATGGTGCTGACATCGCCCTTGTTGATGTCGGCACGCTGGGGAATTTTCATCTTGGGCCAGACCGAGAATATGCCCGCTGCAGCCAGCAGGGCGAAAAAGGTCAGCACGATGCCGATGAAGCCGATCCCGTCGATTATGATCCCGGCAGCGGTAGCAAAGGCGAAGATCGCCGCTGCCGCAATCGCTATGTTGCGTACCCTCTTGAGCGTGAAGCCACGGCGCATTTCCGCAGAGCCGCGCCCGATCGGCGGGCCACGCCTGTGACGACCCCCGGTGCGATTGTCGTCGCGGAGGCGGCGCGCATCCTCGAGAATACGATCGCTGTCGCGGGTGAGTTCGCCCAACGTCCTAGCCCTCGATGCTCAGCAGGCCGCTGTCGGCAACCTGCTTCTGTGCCTGCGCCTGCCCTTCGGCGCGGGCGATATAGCCTTTCGACTTTTCCACCTCGTCCGACAGGACAGTAACGGTCTGCTTCATGCTTTCCAGCGCGCGGATCTTGAATTCGTCCACTTCGTCCATCGTGTCGTAGATATTCTGGAAGGCGCGTTGCAAGGTTTCCAGCGGGATTGTACTTGCGGCGGCCTGTTCATGGATCTTGCCGGTCTGTTCGCGCAGCATTGTGCTGGTGCTGTCGATGATGCCCGATGTGGTCTCGTTGAGCGCGGTAATCTGGCCGAGCACGAGGCGCTGGTTGGTCATGGCCTCGGCCACGGTCACCGCTGTGCGCAGCGCACCGACGGTGGTCGTGCTGGCACGGTCGACGCCCTTCACCAGTTCGACATTGTTCTTCTTGACGAGGTCGAGCGCCAGGTAGCCCTGCACGCTGACCGCCATCTGCGTAAGCAGGTCCTGCGTGCGCTGCCGGACGTAGAACAGCGCGGTCTCGCGCACGGCCTTGGCCTTGGCCGGATCGGTCGCGTCGAGTTCGACGGCTTTCTCTTCGAGCTTGGCGTCGAGCGAATTGGAGATGTGGATCATCTGTTCCAGATTGCCCATCGCCTCCCACAGCTTCTGCCGTTCGACGTCGATCGCGGCATTGTCCATGATCAGCTCGTCCTTGCCGCTCGAGAGATTGCCGAGGATCGACTGGATGTGGGTCTGAGCGCTCTGGTAGCTGCGGAAATAATTGGTCAGCTTGTTGCCGAACGGGATGATGCCGAGAATCTTGCGCGTACCCGAGAGCTTGCCGCGTTTGCCGGGGTCGAGATCTTCGACCACCCGGCGCAGTTCGGCCAAATTGGCACCGACGCCTTCGTCCTTGTCCATGGCGCGCACCGGACGATCGAGGAAACGGTTGGACATGCCGGCAGCCGCCATGATTTCCTTGCGGCCCATATTGGTGAGCTGATCGACCTTCTTGCCGAATTCGGGCGAATTGGCGTCCTGAGCCAACAGGTCTTCGACGAAGCTTTCGACCTTGCTTTCGAGCTTGCTCTTCACGTCTTCCGAGACCGGAACGAGACCGGCGGCCTTGTCGGGCGTGACGGCGGGTACCGGATCCGGCGGGGTCAGGTCGAATTCGGGCGGCGCAGCCGTAGTGGTGGGAGCGGCCTTTGCAGTGGCAGGTGCAGCTTCTGCCTGGGGCTTTTCGTCACTCATAATATTCTAGCAGACCTCCGTAAGAACCTCAGTTCTGTATTAGGTCTCTATAACACGAGTTTCAAGATGCCTTCATCTTCCGGCATCGTCGCTTTGTAGAATCTAGGCCGCCAGTTCGAGCTCGATCGGCTGTATCTCGCCCGACAGGTACAGGCGCTTGGCCTTGGCCCTGCTCAGCTTGCCCGAGCTTGTGCGAGGCAGCGTGCGCGGGGGGACGAGTTCTACCACGCAGCTCATGCCCGTTACGCCGCGGACCTTGTCGGCGATCTG